>QMPV01000014.1 GCA_003648765.1 Candidatus Aminicenantota bacterium | reverse complement strand
GGGAGCCCCGTCGCCCGATTGAGGGAGGTTTCATAACCACTAAGTTTAATGAGCTTCTGGGCTGGGCCAGAAAATATTCCCTTTTCCAATATCCTTTTGTGACTGCCTGTTGTGGCATGGAATATATGTCAGCAGCCTGTGCTCATTTTGATATTGACCGTTTCGGAGCCGGTTGGACAAGGTTTTCCCCCCGTCAAGCTGATATGCTGCTGGTTGTCGGCACAGTTACCCAAAAATTGGCGCCTGTCTTGCGGACAGTTTACAATCAGATGACCAATCCTAAATGGGTCATTGCTTTTGGAGCCTGTGCTGTGAGTGGCGGCATTTATGACAATTATGCTGTGGTCCAGGGAATCGACCGAATCATTCCGGTCGACGTGTATATCCCTGGTTGTCCTCCTCGACCCGAAACTGTCCTTGACGCCTTAATTAAACTGCAAGAAAAAATTCAAAAACAAGAACAAGAGTGGAGATGGAAAAAGAAGTAATTCTCCAGGCAGTTCAGGAAAGATTCCAAAAAGATATTCTGCGGGTGGACCAGCAATTTGGAGATGACTTCATTCAGATAAAAAAAGAAATTTTACTTCCCCTGGTTAATTTTCTGCGAAAAGAGCCTTATGAGTTTACCCTGCTTCTCGACTTAACCTGTGTCGATTATTTGGGAGATGAAGAGCGTTTTGAAATGGTCTATCATCTTTTTTCTTTAAAAAATAACCTGAGGTTAAGAATAAAAGCCCGACTTAAAGAAAGCGATTTAAAGATAGCTTCTTTGACTGCCATCTGGAAAAATGCCAATTGGTTGGAAAGAGAAGTTTTCGATATGTTTGGAGTCCATTTTGAGGGGCATCCAGATTTAAGAAGAATTTTTATGTATGACGGCTTTGAAGGTCACCCCTTAAGAAAAGACTACCCCTTACGCCGCCGCCAGCCACGGATTCCCTTAAAAAAAGGATAAAAAAATGACGACCAGAATACAGAAGGAAGCCCGGCGGGAAAGTATGCTGCTCAATATGGGCCCTTCGCATCCGGCCATGCATGGCACCATCAGAATTATGCTCGAATTGGATGGTGAACGAATCCTTAATTCAGAAGTCGAAATTGGTTATCTCCACCGCGGCTTTGAAAAAATCTGTGAAAACCGAACTTATTTTAATTTATTACCTTATACCGACCGTTTGAATTACGTTTCCCCATTGATTAATAATCTGGGCTATGTAATGACCATGGAAAAAATGTTGGGTCTGGAAGTCCCTGAGCATGCCCAATACATCCGAGTGATAATGAGTGAGTTAAGCCGGATTTCTGACCATTTAACCTGTTTAGCGGCCATGGCCATGGAATGTGGCGCCTTTACTGTTTTTCTTTATAAGATTAAAGCCCGTGAATTTATTTGGGATTTTATAGAACGAACTACCGGCGCTCGAATGACCACCTCTTATATTCGTATTGGTGGGGTTAGAGCAAATCTCCATGAAGGTTGGCGAGAAGACCTCCTCAAGGCCATAAAAGAAACTCGTCTCGTGCTCAAAGATGTCCACGCTCTTTTAGACAAAAATAAAATTTTCCTCAATAGAACCAGAGATATTGCCGTTGTTTCACCAGAAATGGCCATTAATTACGGTTGGACAGGACCTTGCCTGCGGTCAACGGGAGTTTATTATGATGTTCGCAAAGCTCATCCTTATCTGGTGTATGACCAACTTGATTTTGAAGTTCCTTTAGGAGAAAGGGGAGATAACTTTGACCGCTATATGGTCCGGATGCTGGAAATGGAGCAAAGTTTACGAATAATCGAGCAGGCCATGAAAAAACTACCGGACAGCTCACCGGCCAGTGAGCTTAAGACAGATGCTTTGGAACCGGCTGAGGCCATCAAGCTGGCACGGCAGCGACGCCCGGAGAAAAAAATTAAACTCTCGCCCAACCTTCAAGGAATGGAAAAGGAAAATTATCCTTTAATTCTGAGTTCCGACCGCCGTTACATTATGCCTCCTAAAGAAGATGTCTATACCACGATTGAAGGTTTAATCCGCCACTTTAAGTATTTCATGAGAGGGCATGGCCTTAGGCCACCTAAAGGCGAAGTCTATTTCTCCGTAGAGGGCGGCAATGGAGAATTGGGCTATTATATTGTTTCCGATGGTACTGACAAGCCTTATCGTCTCCATTTGCGGGCGCCCTGTTTTCATATAGTTTCGGCCCTGGAAGAAATGATCGAGGGGCATTATATTGCCGACGTTATTCCTACTTTCGGTTCTCTCAACATGATTGGAGGAGAGCTGGATAGATGATGGACCTCTCACCAGAAACTAGAAAAAAAATTACCCAATTGACCGCCAAATATCCCCAAAAACAAGCAGCTCTCTTGCCAGTGCTTCATCTCATCCAAAATGAGATGGGCTATATTCCTCAGGAAGCAGAAATTTGGGTGGCTGAACTATTAGGCCTCCAGCCGGTTCGAGTCAAGGAAGTTATTACCTTTTACACCATGTTTCTTGAAAAACCTATTGGCCGTTATCATTTGCAAGTTTGTACTAATTTGAGTTGCACTTTAGCCGGAGCTGAACATATTTTAAACTACTTGATCAAAAAATTAGGCATTAAACCGGGCGAAACCACTGCTGACGGCCGTTTTACTTTGACTACGGTCGAGTGTTTAGGAGCCTGTGAACAGGCTCCGTGTATGATGATTAATTTTGATTATTACGGCAACTTAACTCCCGAAAAAATTGATGAAATTCTCGATGGATTAGAGTGATAAAGTGGCGGATAAAGAAAAGTACTTAACTAAATTATTCGGTTTGAAAAATCTCCATAAAATTGAAGTCTATCTTCAGAACGGGGGTTATGAAGCCGCCAAGAAAGCTATTAAAACCAAGAAACCCCAAGACATCCTCAATGAAGTTAAAGCCGCCAATCTTCGGGGAAGGGGAGGCGCTGGTTTTCCAGCTGGAGTGAAATGGGGCTTTGTGCCTCAAGGGGTCGAGAAGCCTAAATATCTCTGCGTCAATGCTGATGAAGGAGAACCGGGCACTTTTAAAGATAAATATATTATGAGCCACAACCCTCATCTTCTTCTAGAAGGTATAATCATTACCTCTTATTGTGTGGGCATCCACCAAGCTTTCATCTATATCCGGGGTGAATACGAAATGATCGCCCGGCGACTGGAAAAAGCCATTGAAGAAGCCACGGCCAAAGGATTCCTAGGTAAAAATATTTTCGGGAGTAATTTCGACCTGGAGGTAATTGTCCATCGAGGGGCTGGGGCCTATATCTGCGGAGAAGAAACTGCTTTACTTGAATCATTAGAAGGCAAGAGAGGTCACCCCCGGTTGAAACCGCCTTTCCCCGCTTCCATTGGTCTTTTTGGCTGTCCCACAGTCATCAATAATGTGGAAACAATCGCTAATATTCCTTTCATCATGGCTCGCGGAGCCGAATGGTTCACTCAAATAGGCCTGCCTAAAGACGGCGGGACAAGAATCTTTGGAGTAAGTGGCGCCGTTAAAAAGCCTGGAATTTATGAGCTTCCTTTGGGTACTTCCCTTAGAGAATTAATTTATAACTATGCTGGAGGCTTGCCCGAAGGAAAAAAACTCAAGGCAGTTATCCCCGGAGGCATGTCAGCTCCGGTGCTTAAGGCTGATGAGATTGATATTCCTCTTGATTTTGAATCATTAATGAAAGCCGGGTCCATGCTTGGCTCCGGAGCAGTCATTGTCATTGATCATGAAACCTCGATGCTGGATGTGCTTCGGGTGGTGAGTAAATTTTATGCTCATGAGTCATGTGGTCAGTGTACTCCTTGTCGGGTAGGAGTAGCTTGGATTAATAAAATAGTTCAGAGAATAGCCGCCGGTGGAGGCCAGCCCGGTGACTTAGAGACAATTACTCGGTTGGCTTCGGCCATAAAAGGCAAAACTTTATGTCCTCTGGGAGACGCTGCGGCTATGCCCATCTTAGCTATTGTCGAAAAATTTAAAGACGAGCTTTTAGACCAGATAGGGTCTTTAAAGGATAATTGATAACCATGGTGAAAATAACAATTGATGGTCGTCAGGTTGAAGTTAAAGAAGGGATGACCATTCTCCAGGCAGCGGAATCTATCGGGATTGAAATCCCCCATCTTTGTTTTCATCCTGCTTTTCCGCCGGAAGGAAGCTGTCGACTTTGTCTGGTGGAGATTGAAGGTCGACCTAAATTGGAACTTGCCTGTTCGACCATCGTCCAAGAGGGTATGACCATTTCTACTCAAAGTGAGACGGTGCGTCAGGCCCGACGGTCAGTTTTAGAATTCCTTCTGGCTGAACATCCTTTGGATTGTCCTATTTGTGATAAAGCTGGGAATTGTCAGCTTCAAGATTACTATCAAGAGTATGGCTTATTTGACAGCCAATTCAAAGAAAATAAAGAAAGAAAATCAAAAAAAGTAGCCTTAGGCAAAAACCTTATCCTCGATCGGGAACGATGTATTCTTTGTACACGCTGTGTCCGCTTTCTGAAAGAAATTACCCGTACCGGTGAATTAGGTGTTTTTCAACGAGGCCTACGTTCGGAAATAGATTATTTTCCGGGTCAGCCCGTGGATAATAATTATTCGGGCAATCTAGCCGAGTTATGTCCGGTAGGAGCCATTACTGATAAGGATTTCCGTTTTCAAACCCGCAGCTGGTTCCTCCAAAGTGGTCCCTCCATCTGCCCCCATTGTAGCCGAGCTTGTAGTATTTATATTGATTACCATGTGGGCTTCCCTCGGGTTGAACTGGACAAATATGTTTACCGGATCAGGGCAAGAGAGAATCCGGAAATAAACGATTACTGGATTTGTGATTTCGGCCGTTATAATTATGCCTATTTAGAGAAAAAAAGAGCCACCAAAGTTTTGGTCAGAGAGAATGGTCAAGCTCAAGAAGGAGACTGGGACTCTCAAATTGAACGATTGGTCAAGAAGATTAAAGAATTTTATTTAAAAAAGAAAACCAACCGAATTGGCCTGGTCCTTCACTCCGCTTTGACTAACGAGGAGCTATATCTAGCCAAAAAAATCTTTCAAGAGGACCTACCCGAAGTGAATATTTTTCTCATAGATCCGCCTGAAGGAGAAGGAGACAACTGGCTGCTCACTCCTTCCCGGACCCCTAATCTTAAGGGATTAGAACTGATCGGCCTCCAGCCGCAAAAATTTCCTCCTGAGAAGCCCTTGACGGAGCTGGAAATTCTGATTATTTTTGCTTATCTTCCTCATGGAGAAGATCAATACAACCAGCTCCGATCCCTTCTGGAAAAAAGCCATTTCTCAGTACTTTTCACCGCTCATCAAACTGCTTTAATGAACCAAGTTGATGTGGTTTTCCCCACAACTCTTTTGGCGGAAAAAGAAGGTTCTGTAGTTAATGTTGAAGAGAAGCTTCAAAAATTTCCCGCTGCCTTAACTCCTCCTGGAACGGCCCGCAGCGAAAGAGAAATTCTACTAACTCTCGGCCGTGGGCTAGGCATTAATTTTTCTTTCTATCGCCAATTGAAAACCCCAGCGGCTGTTTTTGACCAGCTTAGCCAGGATATTTCATATTTTCGAGGTTCAAAGTGATTGAGACATTAATTGTCTTAGCTAAAATTATACTGGCTCTGGCCTGGTTTTTAACCCTGACTCTCTACTTGACCTGGCTAGAACGGAAAGAAAGTGCTGTTATTCAAGACCGAATTGGAGCCAACCGAGCCTCTATACTTGGTTTAAGGGTAATAGGACTTTTTCAGCCCTTCGCGGACGCCATTAAAATGATTTTTAAAGAAGATTTTACGCCGCCTTTTTCTAAAAAAATCCTCCATAATTTAGCCCCATTTACCTCTTTTTTCTTCGTGGCGGTGACTATTGCGGTTATTCCCTTTGGGGATAAAATTGAAATTGGCGGCCGGCTCATTAATTTACAAATAATTGATACCCATGTGGGGCTTTTATTAATTTTGGCTCTTCTTTCTCTTGGTATTTATGGAATCCTCCTTTCTGGATGGTCCTCCAATAATCGCTATACCATTATCGGCGGGTTGCGAGGAGCAGCCCAAATGATTTCCTACGAAATTGCCCTGGGGCTTTCCCTGGTAGGCTTGATCCTTGTTTATCCGTCGTTGCGCCTCTCGGAAATCGTCGCCTACCAGGGTCAGCACTTCTGGGGATGGTTACCGAAATGGGGCATATTTCTCCAACCCTTGGGTTTCCTGCTTTTTCTTTTCGCTGCTCTAGCCGAAACAAAAAGAGTGCCTTTTGATTTACCCGAAGGTGAATCGGAGATAATTGGCTTTTTTACAGAATACAGTGGCCTCAAATGGGGTATGTTTATGATGACCGATTTTATGGAAGTTGTTATTATTAGTTGCCTTATCACCACTCTCTTTTTTGGTGGGTGGCAGGTCCCCTGGCTCTGGGCTGACGGCTTTCATTTTCCCTGGGGCACTGTTTGGGTTCTCCCCCGAGCCGTGGTTGTCATTCTCCAATTGTTAGCCTTTAATTTGAAGGTCTTTTTCTTCTGCTGGTTCCAAATACTAGTGCGCTGGACATATCCTCGCTTCCGTTACGACCAGCTGATGAATTTTGGTTGGAAGTTATTAATTCCTTTGTGTTTTGTCAATATTATGGGTACGGCTATTATTCTCAGTTTATAGAGAACGATGATAAAAGCTTTAGAATACTTTCTTGAAATTATCCATGGCGCCTGGGTAACTACCAGACATTTTGTGGTCAATATGTGGTTTCACACCCTTAATCTCTTGGGGATCAAGACCAGGCGTAAAGGTGCTGTCACTATTCAATATCCTGAAGAAAAAAAGGAAATTGCCTATCGTCACCGCAGTCTTCATCGTCTCCTGAAAAGAGAAGATGGCCGACCCCGTTGCGTTGTTTGTATGTTATGCGCCACCACCTGTCCTTCCGAATGTATTTATATTGAAGCAGCCGAAGACCCAGAAGACGATGAATTTCAGAAATATCCGGCTAAATTTATTATCGACCTCAGCCGTTGCTGTTTCTGTGGTTTCTGCGTTGAAGCCTGTCCGGAAGATGCTCTCCGCATGGATACCCAGAAAATTGAACTGGCTGAATATTCACGCCTAGACCTTCTTTATGATTTAGAAAAGCTCCTTCAATGAACCCCATTTCTCTCCAAATAGGTTCCATTAAAGTCACGGGCCTCAGAGATGGTTTTTTCTATCTCGATGGGGGAGCCATGTTTGGAGTGGTTCCCAAAGTTCTCTGGGAGAAATTAATGCCGGCCGATGAGAAAAATAGGATTAAACTTGGTCTGAATTCCTTACTTGTCCAAACACCTGAGGCCAATATTTTGATTGAAACAGGCGTAGGGGAGAGCCTGCCGGAGAAATTCAAGAAATATTATTCGGTAGAAAGAGAGCCTGATTTATTAGCCGCTCTTCAAGGAGCAGGTCTTCGGCCTGAAGAAATAGATTTTGTGGTCAATACCCACCTCCATTTTGACCATTGTGGAGGCAACACCAGAGAGATTGAAAAAGGCAAATTCGTGCCCACCTTCCCTCAAGCTAAGTATATCATCCAGAAGGGTGAGTGGGAGTATGCTCTTTCTCCCAGTCCCCGAGATAAACCTAGTTATTTACCTCAGACCTTTAAACCATTAGCTGACCAAGGCTGTCTCCAACTAGTCGAGGGAAAATTTACTATTACCACTGGAGTAGAAGTCATTCCCGTGCCAGGGCATACCCGACATCACCAATGTGTTCGGATTAATTCGGCTGGTCAGACTATTTTCTTTTTAGGCGACCTGGTTCCCACTAGAGCCCACATTGGTTTGTCCTATGTCATGAGTTATGACCTCTTTCCTTTAGAAACTATCACCAACAAACAGAAAATTTTCGCTCAGGGTTTCCAGGAGAAATGGATCTTTGCTTTTAATCATGACCCTGATTACTTTTTCGGTCGAGTAGACCAGCAGAACGACCGTTTCCTCTTTCTTCCTCTTTCTGAGAAAGAAATATAAGGCCAAACTCTTTCTTCAGGGCCTTCATTTGTTTGGACAAATTGAGTGATTTTACTTCAGCCACAATTTCAGCTACTAAGTAACTAAAATTTGGTTCGGCCAATTAAATTTTCCCACAACGTGGTTGAGTTATCAAAAAAGTTAGGTTAAAATCAGCTTTCCAGCTAGGTGAGAAAGTGGTTCAAGAAGTCGAAAAAAAAAATATATTTTTGATTCTATTCTGCCTGATTACTACCACTTCCTTTTTAATGTCTGATGACCAAAATAAACAGAAAAAAATGAATAATTTCCAATATAAATCTACCACAGCTCTTTCTTTGGTCATGACCCGAGGAAATAGTGAAACCTTTTCCTTAAGTATGGATACAGATCATAATTTTACCTTCTATAAAAACAAGATCAATTTTAAAGGCCGGTTTATTAAAGCCACTTCTAACCAAGCTCATAAAACCGAAATTTATTATGTCCATCTCAAATATGACCGGAATTTAAGTTCTCGCGCCTATCTCTTAGGTTTTTCTCGTTTTGAAAGAAACCGGCAGGCAGGCTACGATTACCGGATAGCCCTTTCTCTTGGAGGAGGTTGTAATTGGATAAAAAGAAAAAATACTGAATTGTCTTCGGAAGCGGCTATTGGTTGGAACAACGAAGACACTACTAGAAGAGTTAATCTTAAAAATATCAACAATCCTTCAGCCGTAATTGAGAAAACAATGAGTGCTGCTTTTATTTCGGCTTTGATGGTTCACCGGTGGGTTTATCAAATAAATGATTCGGCCCGCCTTCATCTTCAGGAAACAATCTTTTTAAATTTGGAAGACCTCCTGGATTACCGGACCAATTCCTACGCGGCCATCACCACTTCGATTAGCAAATATTTCGCCTTAAATACCAGCCTTCAGGTGATTTTTGAGCGCAAGCCCGTTCCCGGATATAAACATACCGACTTATATTTACTGAGTTCTTTTGTAGTTAAACTCTAAAAAAATCAAACTACTTCTGTTTTAATCTGACGGGGAGAGGTGAATAAAGCCCAAGACTTTACATCTACTCCCGACTTGTGATAGATATTATTTTCTTTTAAAGACAGGTTTGACCACTGGTAGCAGCGGTTAAGTTAAAATAAATTCTTTTTTCCAGAGTAAAGGTGCTATATCTATGAAAAAAGCCTTTATTAAAGGAACAATTATTCAATTCTTAGTCCTAGCTGGTTTATGGCTCATTCTTAGTGGGAAATTTGACTATTTTCATGTCACCATTGGCTTTCTCTCAGCAGCATTGGTCACCTTGGTTCACCTGCGCCTTAATCATCATCTTTATTTTCGTCATGGCATTGCCCAGGTCAGACCTCTCCGGTTGGTGAAAATGGTTTTCTATATTCCCTGGTTGACCTGGCAGATTATTTTAGCCAGTTTGCAAGTGGCTTATGTGGTTCTCCATCCCAAGATTCCCATTAATCCTTCCCTTATCAAATTTCGGACTAAACTGCCCAATGTAACCGCTAAAGTAATTTTGGGTAACTCCATTACTTTAACCCCTGGCACCTTGACCATCAGAATTGATAATGATGAATTTATCGTCCATGCCTTGATGGATGCTTCGGCCACATCCATTATTGATGGCAGCCTTCCTTTTCAAGTGGCTAAGTTATATCAGCGGCGGCCTTCTACAGTTATTTCTGAAGTTAAAATACTTCGAACAACAAAGGGACTCTAATGCATGACTTTTTTACTCTAGTGGCAGTTTATTTGACCATCGTTATTTTTATTCCTCTCTATCGAGTCATTGCTGGTCCCCGTTTGATGGATAGAATGTTGGGAGCTGGAGCCATTGGGACTAAAACCATGGTTCTGATTTTACTTATCGGTTATATGTTTGACCGAATTGACATGTTTATTGATATTACTCTGGCTTACGCTGTGCTCAATTTTATCGGGGTAATTGCTATTGCTAAATATATTGAAAGGATAGCTCGAAAAAGATGACCATTTGGCAGATTATTTCAATTTTTCTTATTTTTGCTGGGGCTTTTTTTATTACAGTAGGGAGTATCGGCTTAATTAGATTACCTGATTTTTATTCCCGTTGTCACGCTACCGGCAAAGCCGATACTTTGGGTTTGCTTTTGGTCATCAGTGGTTTGATTATCTATGAGGGTTTTTCCCTCCATAGTGCTAAATTACTGATAATTCTAGCTTTTGTAGGCTTAACCAGTCCTACAGCCACCCACGCTTTAGCCCGGGCGGCTTTTCGTTTCGGAGTCAAACCCCGGTTTAAAACTACCCTTCGACCGCGGGAGAAATCATAATGCATTGGGAATTAGAACTGGTTTTTTTCAGCATTTTAATCATTTTAGCCCTGGTGGCTTTAACAGTCCGGAATCTCTTGACAGCTGTGGTCATGCTCAATGTTTTCAGCTTTCTCTCAGCGCTTCTTTATGTGGTTATGGGAGCCGTCGATGTAGGGTTTACTGAAGCTGTGGTCGGTGGGGGTATTACTGGAGTTTTTCTGGTCGTCCTTATTTTTAAAACTACTCGCCGGAGTGTCGATTGAGAGTTGTTAATTATATTTTATTAGGAGTGTTTTTTTTACTTTTAATCTATGCTTCAACTAGTCTTTTTTACCGAGGGGACCTAGAAGCTCTTGTTAACCGGGAAAAAAGCCCGGCCAACTCCCCAAATGCCGCTGCCTACTATATTCGTCACGCTTATCACGACACTCATTCTCCTAACATGGTGACCGCCATTCTGGCTGATTATCGTGGTTATGACACGCTAGGGGAGGAGACTGTAATTTTGACCGCGGGATTAATTTGTTTCCTTCTTCTTCGGCGCGAAAGAAAGAAAAAAAAGAAGTCTTCACCGGAGAAAAAGCAATGAAAGAAGCTGAAAACAATCCTATTGTCAGCTTAATTGCCTCGATAGTTTCACCGTTTATTATGCTTTTTGGCTTATACGTCATTTTTCATGGTCATTATAGCCCAGGAGGAGGATTTCAAGGGGGAACTCTGATGGCTGCTTCTATTATTCTGATCCGTCTAGCCCACAGTGGCCAGACTGGTCAACTTCAGTTCCCGGCCACTCTCAATACCCCCTTGGGTTCCCTGGGCGTTTTAATCTATTATGGCACAGGATTGGCCGCCCTTTGGTGGGGAGGTCAATTCCTGAATTATGCTTATCTGCCTCTCGCCCAAGCCATATCGTGGCGACGGTCTTGGGGAATTTTAATGGTAGAAATAGGTGTCGGGTTAGCCGTCATGGCCATTTTAGTCAGTATTTTTGACGATTTACTTGAGGATAATAGCTATGATTAAGTTCCTGTTGGGGCATTACGCTTATTGGTTCATTCTGGCGCTCTTGGTCATTGGCCTTTATGGTTTAATCATCAAGCGCAATCTAGTCAAAAAAGTAATTGGTTTAAGCATTTTCCAGGTGGCCATTATTCTCTTTTTTATTGCCAGCTCAACCAAATGGGGAGCCACTGTTCCCGTGTTAACCGACCATCAGGAAGTTATTCAGAGCGCAGCTTATATTAATCCTTTGCCCCACACACTAATGCTGACGGCCATTGTGGTGGGGGTGGCCACCAGTGGCGTGGCCTTTGCCTTGATTATTCTCATCTATCGACGCTATCGCACCTTGAATGAAAATGAGCTCCTGGAGAGGTTGAAAGAGGATGAACCCGAGTAGCCTTGTTCCTTTTCCTCCTTTAATTTATTTATTCGCGGGAATATTTATCCCCCTGGTTACTCTTCGTTGGCGTCGGCTGGCCGGTTGGCTAGCTCTGACCGCAACCACAGCCGCCGCCTTTTTCTCGGTAATTAATCTTCTTCAGGTTTTAAAGCAAGGAATTATTCCTTACCGCTTCGGTGGCTGGATCCCGCCGATCGGTATTGAATATATTCTGGACCCTTTATCCGGTTTTGTCATCACAGTCATTAATTTAATTGCTCTGGGAGTGATTGTTCATGCCCACCAGAGTGTTAAAGCTGAAATAAAAGAATCACGCTGGCCGCCTTATTATGCTTTAGTTATGTTATTTCTTACTGGGGCTAACGGAATTATCATGACCGGCGACTTCTTCAATCTCTATGTTTTCCTGGAAATTGGTTCGCTTTCTCTCTACGGTTTAATTGCTGTTGGGGAGAAAAAATCACCCGTGGCCGCTTTTCGTTATTTGGTCATGGGGACAGTGGGCGGCGGCTTCTATCTATTGGGAGTGGGCTTTTTATATTTGGTCACTGGTTCTCTCAATATGGGTGATGTCCGCAACATCTTACCTCATCTTCAGGTCACAGCTCCTTTGGTAGTGGCTTTGACTTTAATGCTAATTGGTCTAGGCATTAAGATGGCCGTTTTTCCTCTTCACGGCTGGCTGCCCGACGCTTATACTTATGCTCCTTCGCCCACTTCAGCCATTATGGCGCCCATCGGCACCAAAATAGGAGCTTACGCCATTGCCCGTATTTTCTTTTTTATCTTTGGGATCCGATTGATTACCCAGATTGTTCCTATCGCCCAAGTTTTAGCCTGGTTATCAGCGGTGGGCATTATCTATGGTTCAGTGCTGGCTATGGCTCAGAACGAGATTAAAAGAATGCTGGCTTACAGCAGCGTAGCTCAAGTGGGCTACATCGGCTTGGGACTAGGTTTAGCTAACTCTTTTGGTTTTATTGGAGCTCTTCTTCATATTATGAATCACGGCTTGATGAAGGCTTGTCTCTTCTTGGTGGCCGGTAATTTCCGGCTCAAGTTGGGTCACTCTCGGATAGATCGATTGGACGATTCCCTGCGGCGTTCAATGCCTTGGAGTGCGGCTGCTTTCACTTTGGCTGCTCTGGCTATGATTGGGGTTCCTCCCACCGTCGGCTTTTTCAGCAAATGGTATCTAGCTCTGGGCACCATCGCCAGCCGAAACTGGCTTTTCCTAGCTATTATCTTGCTCAGTAGTCTCCTGAATGCTGTTTATTTCTTCCGCGTAATTGAGCGGATGTATTTTCCCTGGCGTGGCTCGAGTCAAAAAAGAACTCTTTCTTCTCCAGCTCCAAAAAATGAATCTCAGGAAGTAAGTCTCGGCCTTCTCCTCCCCACACTTATTTTTGCCCTGGCCTTAATTGTGGTGGGTTTCCTTAATGTGTGGTTGGTCAAAACAATCTTGACCAAAGCCTTGCCGGCTGGATTTTAGGTGAAGATGATGGTTAACGCGACAACTTACACTTCATTAGTTCCACTTCTAACAGTGTTAGTCTCTTTAGGAGCTGTGCCCCTGATTATTTTAAGCTCCCGCCGGCCTAATCTGCGGGAGTTCTGGACTATTGCCGCGGGCGTGGCCAAACTGGCTCTAGTGGTCTCTCTTTTACCGTCTTTACTCCGTCATCGGATCGCTGTTTTGAATTTAGGGGAAATTGTTCCCGGGGTGGATTTGGCTTTCAAAGCTGACGCTTTAGGAGTATTTTTTGCTCTGATTGCTTCTTCACTCTGGCTATTTACCTCTTTTTATTCAATTGGTTATGTTCGTGGCCTCCAAGAACACAAGCAAACCCGTTACTTTGCTTATTTTGCCGTTTGTCTCTCGGCCACCATGGGCATCGCTTTCAGTGCCAATCTGGCCACTTTCATTATTTTTTATGAAATTCTCACTATAGCTACTTATCCTTTAGTTATTCACAAAGAAACAGAGGAAGCTATTAAAGCTGGTCGAAAATACTTGGCCTATACTCTGACTGCTGGCGTTTTCCTGATCGCCGCAGCTACTTGGACTTATCTCTTGGCCGGCCACCTGGATTTTATCCCTGGGGGTCTGTTGAAAAATATCCCTTTTGAGCCCAAAACAGCCTGGTCACTTTTCACTCTTTTCCTCTTGGGGGTCGGGGTTAAAGCCGCCATTATGCCTCTTCACAGCTGGCTGCCCACTGCTATGGCCGCTCCCACCCCAGTCAGCGCTTTACTGCATGCCGTGGCTGTGGTTAAAAGCGGTGTTTTTGGCGTTATCCGGGTTGGCCTGTTCGTTTTCGGACCGGAATTACTCCGGCGTTTCCATTTGGATTATCTTCTGTTGACTTCTGCCAGTTTGACCATCATCATTGCTTCTTTTCTAGCCTTAAAAGAAGATAATCTCAAACGTCGGCTGGCTTACTCCACTGTGGCCCATTTGAGTTATATTGTGTTAGGTGTAGGCTTAATTTCTTCCCCGGCTCTTCTCGGGAGCTTGCTCCATCTAGCTTTTCACGCCACCATGAAAATCACCCTCTTTTTCTGTGCTGGGGCCATTTACGTCCATCTCCACAAAGAAAAAGTTAGTGAATTGGACGGCGTTGGCCACGTCATGCCTTGGACAATGGGCGCCTTTGCCGTAGGTTCAATTGGTCTGGTTGGCTTACCGCCGGTCAATGGTTGGTTAAGTAAATGGTGTTTAGGCTGGGGAGCCGTAGCCGCCGCTAGACCGCTCTACCTGATTATTTTAATTTTGAGTGGGTTGTTAAATGCTGCTTATTTTTTTCCCATAATTTATCGAGCCTTTTTCCGTCAGGGAGAAACTGGAAAAACTGGGGAAGCCTCTCTATTAATGGTGGTTCCTTTAGTGTTAACAGCTATTTTATCGATTCTGTTAGGGGTTTGGCCCGATCTGGGCTTTAAATTTTTCAAAATAGCCCATGAAGTCGGTCGGGTGATATTTGGAGGAGTCTCCTGATGAAAAGAATCGTTTGGTTGGCAGCAGTAGCTGGTTTTTCAATGATTTATTTTGAAATGAAGGGATTTCACGAAATTGAGGCTGGCTGGTGGTTAAAAATACCTGGATTTTTTATCATTTTTGGCTTTTTAGGCTGCCTGCTGTTGCTGATTGTGGCTAAAGTTCTGGGACGAGCTGGCCTCTTACAAGATGAGGATTACTATGAACGATCCTAGCCTGATTATCCCCCCGGCTTTTATTTTAATCGGTGGAGCTCTTCTGCTCCCATTTTTAACCAAAAAAGTTAGAGCCTGGTTCTACCTCATAGTTCCCCTCGGAGCTTTAATTGGGGTGATGGTTCTCCCAGCCGGGGAAGGCAGTCGGGTCACTTTGGGCTTGTTTCAACTTACTCTTTTCCATAAAGATGCTCTCTCGCTAGTGTTTGGCCTTATATTTGCTTTTATTGCTTTGGCGGGAGCTCTGTACTCCTTCCATCTTAAAGATACGGCTCAGCAGTGTGCCTCTCTCCTTTACGCCGCTGGCGCTCTGGGGGTGACCTTCGCCGGGGATTTCCTGACCTTATTTATTTTTTGGGAGACAATGGCTTTCACTTCCCTCTATCTTATCTGGGCCAGGCAGACTAAGGAGTCCTATGCAGCTGGTTTTCGTTATCTTATTTATCATGCCTTGGGCGGCGGAATTTTTCTGGCCGGTCTGGTGCTTTATTACCAAGCCAATCATAATCTAGCTTTAAAAGCCTTATCCCCGAAGGATGGTCCAGCCTCTTGGCTGATTCTTCTGGGAGTGGTCATCAATGCCGCCGTGCCGCCTCTTCATACTTGGCTTGCCGATGCTTATCCCCGAGCCACAGTCACCGGAGCGGTCTTCCTGAGTGCATTCACCACCAAAGCTGCTGTCTATGTCCTCATTCGAGTTTTCCCGGGCTGGGAAATACTTCTCGTGGCTGGCTCAATTATGACTGTCTACGGAGTGGTTTGGGCCGTGCTCTCCAATGACATCCGGGGCATATTAGCTTACCATATCATCAGTCAGGTCGGCTACATGGTGGCTGGAGTCGGGCTGGGCACAGCCATGGGTCTGAACGGTTCAGCCGCTCACGCCTTCAGCCATATTCTCTATAAAGCTTTGCTTTTTATGGGCACAGGAGTAGTCCTGGAAGCTACTGGAAGGAGCAAACTTACTGAATTAGGTGGGTTAAGCCGAGAGTTAAAATTAACTTTGTTTCTCTATATGATTGCCGCTTTTTCTATCTCGGGAGTTCCTCTCTTTAACGGTTTTATCAGTAAATCCATGGTGATCGCCGCCGCTGAAGAGTCCCATCGAACTTGGGCTATGTTTCTCATGCTGTTAGCCTCGGTTGGGACTTTCCTTAGCGTGGGTCTCAAATTACCCTATTTCACCTGGGGAGGAAAAGAGAAAGATAAAAATTTAAAGATTAAAAAAATTCCTCTTAATATGCATTTAAGTATGGCTCTGGTAGCTTTCTTTTGTTTTCTATATGGAGTGAAACCAGGCCTGTTATATCAGCTGCTGCCTTTCCCGGTGCATTATCAACCTTATTCTCTGCCTCATTTGGTAGAAACTATCCAGATTCTGGCTTTTACCCTTCTGGGTTTTTGGCTGGGCCGCAAAAAATTAGCTCCCCATGCTCAAATTGTTTTGGATATTGACTGGCTATATCGACGACCAGGGAAGAAAGCTGGCTATTTTCTCTTACAAAAAGTGTGGGCCTTTTTCGCTTGGAGCGAGAGACTGGCCACCCAGACAGTAAAATTCTTAGCTGCTTGGGTCAAGAATCCTGTCAGGGCCCCCTGGGTCAAAATTTCGCCTGCTTCTCCCTATTCTCCAGACCGCTACCGTCCTTCTATTCAAGCCATCATCTCTGTGCTTTTGGTGGTCTTCATCCTGGTCATGATCCTGACTTTAATTTAATCAGCAACTCTAACCGAAATCTCCTCCTTCTATTTTAACTTTTAACTATTTACTTCCTCTTGGAAAAAAATTTAAAAATAATTAGAGAGGTTTAGAGAAAATTCTGTGGCCCCCATATCTTCTTCTTTATAGGTCGGGTTCTCAGAAAATTCCCTTGGCTTGCCCCTGCTGATGAATAAGGGAAGGGAAGACCAATCCTAGTTCAATTAAACGAATTGAATAGATTTCTCATTGATTTCTTTGATGAAGCAGGGTAAATTAATCTAGCTGAAGATGACTAGGCAATTAAAGGGAAAAGCCTCAAACTTAAAGAAAATTATTGAATGACTATGATTTCAAAACGGCGGCGATTCTTGACTTCTCTTTCTCTGTATGTTATTTGGGGTAGCAACTTAGGCTCAAGTTGGTTTAAAGTCAGCTTCAGCCGCCTTTTCTTGACTAAATTTTCCCTGAAAGGATAGCCAGGATGGTTGAAACCATTGGTTTGACTCTACGGGATGTGCTGGTTTTTATCGCCTTTTTTGCCGTGGTAGTTGGGGTCAGCATGTATAAAAGCCGGCGGGAAGAGACTGGCGAAGATTTTTTTCTGGCCAGCCGTGGCTTGGTTTGGCCTTTAATCGGTCTTTCCTTAATCGCCGCCAATATTTCTACTGAACATTTTGTGGGCATGGCCGGTCAAGGGGCGGGCATTGCGGGCATGGCTGTGGCCGGTTATGAATGGCTGGCGGCTATCACTCTGGTTTTTGTCGCTCTTTTCTTCTTGCCTAAATTTCTTAAAGCTGGTCTCTATACCATTCCTGAGTATCTAGAATATCGCTATAACACGACTGCCCGAACAATTATGGCTGTCTATACTATGATTATTTATGTGGCCGTAACCATTGCGGCCGTTATTTATTCTGGGGGGGTAACGCTGCAGACGATTTTTGGCGATATCTACGACTATCGTCATTTATTATATGGCATCATCGTCATCAGTTTCATAGCGGCGCTTTACACTATTTGGGGCGGCTTAAAAGCAGTCGCCTGGGCTGACCTTTTCCAGGGGTCAGCTTTAATTATCGGGGGATTGATTACTCTGATTATCGGTTTTAAGGCCATTGGTTTCAGTAATTTCTTCCAGGCTAATGCCGACAAACTTCATGTTATTCTTCCCCGTAATCACCCGGTATTGCCTTGGACAGTCTTGGTCATTGGCCTCTGGATTCCCAATTTTTATTATTGGGGTTTAAACCAATACATCACCCAACGGACTTTGGCCGCCAAAACTCTCAAACAGGGCCAATTAGGGATTATTTTTGCTGCTTTTTTAAAGTTAATCATTCCTTTTGTCATTATTCTCCCTGGTATTATGGCTTATCATCTTTACGGCAATCGCATGACTGGCGAAGCCGGCACTGATGCAGCTTACCCCATGCTCATCCGTAATCTGGTTGGTCCAGGAGCCCGAGCTTTCATTTTTGCTGCTATTAGTGGAGCTGTAATCAGTTCTTTGGCCTCCATGCTCAACTCCGCCTCAACTATCTTCACCATTGACCTTTTTAAACGCCATATTAAAAAGGACATTTCCCAGAAAGGAATGGTTTGGAGTGGTCGTCTCTCCACTTTGGTCTTTGTGGTTATTGGAGCCTTAATTGCCACCCAATTGGGTGACCCTCGCTTTAAAGGCATTTTTAATTACATCCAAGAATTTCAAGGTTATATATCTCCTGGAATTCTGGCCGCTTTTGTTTTTGGTTTATTTATCAAACGCACTCCGCCCTTAGCTGGAGTCGTGGCCCTCTTAAGTTCCGTACCCATTTACGGCTTCCTTCAATTTCAATTTGGCGAGATTGCTTTCCTTAATCGGATGGCCATCACCTTTGGGGTAATTATTGGGCTGATGACTATTTTAACCTTAATTAAACCGCTTAAAACGCCTCGACAACTGCCGGTCCGGCCAGGTTTCGATATGAAACCCGCCCGGACGGTAGTAGCTCTGGGCATCGTGGTGATTTTAGTGACTATCGGCCTTTATGTTTTAATGGAAGTTATTGCTCGATGAGTCTCATCCCAGAAGACCGGTCCGCTCTGAAAAAAATTAGGGAAACTGCCCAACTACTGGGTTTCAACTTAAATGGAGCCCCAGTCCGCCGGACTTCTTCTCGTTTTTGTCTGGGAGTAGAGCACGGCGACTATAATGGTACAGAATTATTCGGCGTGGGCACCGACCGGTTCATTTGGTTGGCTTATAAAAAACGGCCAGATAAGAAATTTCGCCTTTTCAGTTGCAATTTTTCTCAAGAAGGTGTGGTTGAATTTGAAAGTGGCCGAATTCCGCCACCTCGCTCACCAGAGGTGGCTGACAAATGGGCTCGTTTTCCTTTCGGAGTAGATTTTATTCTCCGGCGGTCAGGTAAAGTCATTAATTATGGTTTAGAAGGAATAATTTTCAGTAATATTCCGGGGGGAGGTATGTCCCGCTCGGCTTCGCTTACCCTCAATCTTATTCTTTCTCTTCTAGAAGTCAATCAAATAACCATTGATGACCCTTTTCAAATTGTGGCCTTGGCTCAAGCAGTCGAAAATGATTATATCGGCTCCCCCTGCGGTCAGCTGGACCAAATCATGATTCTCTTTGCCCGACCAGAAGCTGGAGTCCATTTTAACCCTCGCCAGAAGAAAATCAATTATATTCCTTTAGGCCGAGGAGGCGAGAAGCTTCGACTGGTAGTCCTGGATACAGGTACAGAGAGACCAGGTCTGGAGAAATCAACCTATCGTCTCCGGCGGTGTGAATGTGAAGAGTTTGTCGCCCGGCTGAAAAAAGACGGCTATCCCATTAACTTTTTGGGAGATATTAAAGAGAAGAAACTTTACCAAGAAATAATTTCTCGTTACCAAACTCAGCTGCCACATCTCTGTCAACGCTTAAAATATATTTATGAGGCCCAACAAAGATTTTCTGTAATGCTCGAGGCCTGGCGGCTGGGTGATATCCAGAAGGTCGGTCAGATTTTTCGGCAAGATGGCCTAGGGCTACGGGACGATTATCAAATATCTGGACCAGAACTTGAAACTATGTGCGACCTCGCCCGATCAGTTCCTGGAGTTTTAGGAGAAAGAATGTTGGGCGGCGGTGATAAAGGAGCCGCGGGAGCTTTGGTTTTGGAAGATAGTGTGGCCGAGCTAAAAAGGGCCGTTGACACTGGCTATCCCCGCAGCCATCCTCGTTATGCTCAACGTTACGCAATTCACGTCTGTCGGGTGGTGGCTGGAGTCCAAGTTCTCTCAGAAAAAATCTGATCTTCTCCTCACCTTAAAAACATTGAGCTTTTATCCACTCAGTAATGTCCTCGATTACTTCGAGGGCGACATGACCGTTTTTTTCATACTCAGCCGGCGAGCTCGGTCCTTTTCCGGGAAAAAATAGATGATTTAAATAAGGGTAAAGTTTAAAAGTAACTCGAGGCTTCTTCTGTAATCCTTTCTGCCAGCCTTGGAAATCCTCTTTGGTCACCTGATAATCCCGACCTCCTTGCAAAATGAGCAAAGCACAGGAGAGAGAGGCCGCTGTTTGAATCGGATCGTATTTTTTTAGGTCTATCCAATACTTAAGGGAGGCCCCGAAAAAACGGCGAGATAAGTTAAGGTCTTTCTTGGGAAGAGCGGCCTCTATTTCTCTAGCCGCGGCTTCTGCCTCGCTAATTTTCTTTTTATCTTCCGGACTTAAATGCCCATCCAGCCAAGCTAGGTACTTGAGTTGACGGACAATTACTTTTTCCAGGGAAACAGTAGGCCCGGCCATAATAATTATCCCTCTGAGAGAAGTCGCTCTCTGAGCAATACGAGGCGCCAGCAACCCCCCCAGGGAATGGCCAAGGAGAAAAAGACAATCCGTTTTAATTTGAGGTTGCTTTTTTAAAAAATTTATTGCCTGGAGGGCATCTTCAATTACTTCTTCTTCCACAGTCATAAGTATTTTCTTCTGGGCCAGTTCCTGGGCATAGACTTTTGTCCTTTTATCATACCGAAGCACAGCCAGGCCCCGCGAAGCCAATCCCCAGGCTAAATCTTTAAAAGGTTTATTAGGGCCAATTGTCTCATCTCGGTCATTGGGCCCAGAGCCATGGATTAAAACCACAGCTGGCTTGGGTCCTTTACTGCGGGGAAGAGTCAGTACTCCTGGAAGAATCCAAGGTGATTGACCAATCGAGACTTCTTTCTCCACAAAACTTGAGGTCTTAACATAAGAGGGAGCAGCATAAGGTTGGGGTGGGGTGAAAGGTAAGAAAAAAAGGCCAGCTATTTTTGCTTGCTGGTCAAAGACCACTTTAGCGGATAGGCTATTTTTAGTAAATTTACACTCGACATAGACTAAACGATAACGCCCCACTACTTGGGTGGAAGTTACTCCTTGACCTTTAAAAGGTCCATATTGTTTAGTTAATTGAGTCCAGATTCGGGCTAACTTTTCAGCGGGTAGAGCTTTTAACATAACTTGATCAAAAAGAGCAGTAGCTTCAGTCCACTTGTTCTCCGCCAACAGATTAATGAATTTTTGGGCCAACGGCACCAGTCGACTAAAATCCGAGGGAGGGGAGCCAGAGGTATTTATTGCTTTTTCTAAGGAAAACAAAGATAAAACAATTATCAAGATAAAACCCACCAGAGTAATGAAAGGAAAAGTCTTTTGAGCCAAATTTTTTTTCATGATTTATCCTCATATTAGTGGAAAAAATTCCTCCTCTTCTCAGCTCCATTTTACAGCTTTTAGGTAAAAATGGAAACTTGAGGTCAGGTTTTTGCCTGAGACAATTCCAGTTAGCTAAGTGTAGGAAGTGGCGTCATTCTTCATTTGTCACCTGCCAAGAACAAAATTTTTTTAACTCCATCTAATTTAAAACTCTTGCCCCTCTTCACTCCGACGCAAAGAAGGACAGGTAAATAAATAAATTAAATTAAATAATTAACAAGAAAGGGAAACGAGTTTCAGGGTTTAAGAAAACTCAGCCATCAACTTCTTCCCTTGGAGGAATTTTCTTTTCATCAAAGGGGAAAGGTGAAGACACCACTCGAACTCAATGACCTGAACTACTGAGGAGAAAATTCTGTTCAACAGATTGATTAAATGATATATTTAGTTTTCTTTAATAATTCTTAAAAGCAGAAAAATGAAACATAATGGTTTGACATTATTCGTCTCTTTGATAAAAGTAATAAATTATGGCCGAAACTAAATTTCCCGATTTGGGCAAAATTTCGCCTGAATTTTTTCAGTCAATTATTTATCCTCGTCTTGGTTCAAAAAGGGCTGAGGTTCTGGTTGGTCCTCAACATGGGGTTGATATTGGTATTATTCGGCTTGGCTCAGGGAAAGTCATGGCGGTCACCACTGACCCTATTTATGTTGTACCGCAATTCGGTTGGGATGAAGCAGCCTGGTTTGCTTGGCATATTTTAGCTTCCGATGTCACCACCAGCGGCTTTCCGCCGGCTTATATCATTCCTGATTGGAATCTACCTCTTACTGTTGATGAGAAGGCTTTTACTACCATCTGGGAAAGATGGCACGTCGAAAGCCTCCGCTATGGAGCCACCATTATTGCCGGTCACACAGCTCGGTATACGGGCACTGATTTCCCCATGGTGGGAGGGGCCACTTTTATCGCTGTTGGAGAAGAAGAAAAATATGTTACCCCCCAAATGGCTCAACCTGGAGATTATTTAATTATTACCAAGGGACCGGCTATTGAGGCCACGGCTATCATGGCTACTCTCTTTTACCAAAAAACTAAAAGCCGAGTCGGCCGCAAGTTAGCTGAAGCTGGCCGGGAGCTATTCTTTTCTATGTCTACGGTTGAAGATGCTTTGACTGTGGCCCAACTAGGCTTACGGACAGTCGTGACTTCTCTTCATGATGCCACCGAAGGCGGTGTTCTGGGGGGTGTTTATGAAGTGGCTGTAGCTTCGGGGACAGGAATATTTATTGATTTAGATAAAATCTCTCTGGCCCCGGCTATTGAGGCTATTGGCCAAGCTTATCATATGGACCCTTTTATTTCGATTAGTGAAGGCACTTTGATTATTACTCTTCGCCCGGAAAAGTCAAAGCAAGTTCTGGAAGCTCTCCAAAAGAAAAACATCCCAGCTTTTCTCTGTGGGGAAATTCTTCCCCTGAAGGAAGGCCGCTGGGTGAGAAGAAAAGGAGCCACGAAACCGCTTCAGCATCCCCGGATTGATCCTTTTTGGCGGGCTGTCCAAGAAGCTTCTGAAGAATAAGCAGACCGGCCCTCCGGGCTATTCTAAATAAAACTCTTCCTGATACTCCGGGAGGCCGAGGGACCAGCCTCTTTTTCTTATATGCTGACCCAGGCTTTCCATAGCCTCTTCTTCCCCGTGAACCAGAAAAATCTGTCGAGGCGGTGAAGTCAAGAAGTCGAGCCATTTTAATAGCCCCTGTTGGTCCGCATGAGCAGAAAAGCCATGAATTTGCCGAATTTGAGCCAACACAGGGTGATAGACTCCGTGAATACGAACTTCTCTTTGGCCTTCGATAATCAAACGCCCCAGAGTGCCTCTAGCTTGATAACCCACAAAAAGAATGGTCGATTCCGGTCGACTGATGTTGTGAACGAGATGATGTTTGATGCGCCCTCCAGTACACATGCCCGAACCAGCCATGATAATGGCCGGGCCTTTAACTTGATTAATCGCTTTGGATTCTTCTACAGTCCGGACAAAATGAAGCCCGGGGAACCTAAAAGGCGATTCGTTTTCAGCCAAAAGCTGGCGCGTCTCCCAATCCATAACTGCAGTGTGACGAAGGAAGACTTCTGTAACATCAACGGCCATCGGGCTGTCAAGATAGAGGGGCAGAGCAGGGATGTGGCCCAATCTAACCAAACGACTGAAATGAAAGAGTAATTCCTGGGCTCGCTCGACAGCAAAAGTAGGAATAACTAATTTCCCACCTCGCGAAACCGTCTCCATAACAATTTGTTGGAGAAGCTCAGGAATACTGCCTTCATCTTCGTGATTGCGGTTGCCATAGGTGGATTCCATAATTATATAATCTACGTGGGAAAAAACAGTCGGGTCACGAACAATCGGTTTTTGCCACTGTCCGATATCCCCGGAGAAGACAATATTTCTCTGCTGACCATTCAAATCTACCTTAAATTCAATCATGGCGGCCCCAATAATGTGACCGGCATCATGGAATTTAACACTAAGTCCAGAAAATAATTCGATTTCTTTTTCATAGGGAACTTTATGGACTAGAGGCAAAACTTTTTCCGCATCTTCGACTGTGTATAGAGGTATCTCTGGATAAGGGCCCCGGCGACCTTCCCGCTGATGACGTTTTTTCTTATAGGCAGCATCTTCTTCTTGGATGCGGGCCGAATCGAGTAACATAATGGGTAACAGGTCTTGAGAAGCAGCTGTAGCCAAAATACGGCCGGCAAAACCGTCCCGAACAAGCTTAGGCAACAAACCACAATGATCCAAGTGGATATGAGTTAAAAGAACATAATCAATTTCTTCTGGAGGAATAGAGAAATCAGCCCAGTTGCGAGCCAAAAATTCTCTTTCTTGGTAGAGTCCGCAATCGATAAGAATTTTTTTCCCTTGATAATTTAACAAAAAAGAAGAACCTGTAACCTGTCGAGTCGCGCCCAGAAATTTTATAGTTGTCATTTTTGGCCTCACTTAAAAGAAAAAAAGTCTAGCAATTTTGCCTCCTCTTGTAAACCAAACTTCACTGTCGCTCCCTTATTCCCCTCAGAATTGCTTTACCGCCAAGTTTAAACTTGACTTCAAGTAAATCATTAAAGAAAATGAGCCTGGGTCTGATGAAAGTCAGATTTAAATTAACCACTACTTATTTAATTACATCAAAGGGGTATTAATATGTCATGGATGGATGAATTTATTCCTCGACGAAAATTTCTGGAATTAAGTTTTAAGGGAGGATTGGCTTTAGCAGCTACGCCGGCTCTCCTTTCCCAATTGCTTTCCTGCCGAGGCTCAGAAATTAGCCAAGTCAAACCATCTATCGACCCCCAGTTACTCCAGCAGACTATTGCTTATGCCTTAAGGAACGGCGGAGACTTTGCTGAAGTTTACTTGGAAAATCGAATTTCCCGGCGAATTGTTATGGAAGAATCGAAATTTAAAAGCGCTGTTTTTGGTATTTCTCAGGGAGCTGGAGTTAGAGTAATTTCCGGTAATAAAACTGGCTATGCCTATACTGAAGAAATCAATGAGGCTAACCTCAGACGAGCTGCTGAAATCGCCTCCACCATTGCTCGGGGAAGCAAAAAAGTTCCGCCTCAAAATATTAAAGAAACCACTCGAGAATCGTTTATTACGGTCGAAGTGCCCCTTCAAGAGATAGCTGATAAGAAAAGACTAGAGGTTATCCAACGGGCCAATCAAGCTGGTCTCGACTATGACCCCCGCATCAAAATGGTTTTTATTAGCTATTATGATGAAATTCGAGGACGGGTTATTGCCAATAGTGAAGGGCTGCTGGTTCAAGATGAACTGCCTCTTCTCTTTTTTATTGTTCAGACTTTAGCCGTTGGGGATAAGAATCGACATTTAGGTCGAGAGAGGCTAAGCCGGCACTCTGGTTTTGAGATGTTTGATGAAGTCTCTCCAGAAGAAGTAGCTCGTCGGGCCGCTCGAGAATCAATCGCCATGCTGGAAGCTGAAGAGTGTCCCGCCGGCCAAATGGATGTGGTGATTCAAAACGGTTGGGGTGGTGTGCTGGTCCATGAAGCGGTTGGTCATCCTCTGGAAGCAGATAATATCGCCAAAAAAATTGGTGCTTTTACTGGCAAGTTAGGGCAAAAAGTAGCCGCTGATATTTTTACTATGGTCGACGATGGGACTTTGCCCAACCGTCGGGGGACAACCAATTTCGATGATGAAGGCACCCAAATGCAGAGAAATGTGCTTATCCGGAATGGAGTTTTGGAAAAGTATATGACCGATATTCTCTCCGCCAAACAGCTTCAAATGGAGCGCACCGGCAATGGCCGGCGGCAGAGTTTCCGTCATTTTCCTATTCCCCGAATGACCAACACTTTTATTGATAAAGGTCAAGATAAACCTGAGGATATCTTAGCTTCAACTAAAAAAGGTCTCTATGTCCAGAGTTTGAGCGGAGGGAGTGTCAACCCAATTACTGGTATTTTCAACTTTACTTGCCGGGAAGCCTATCTGATTGAAAATGGTCATAAAACAAAGCCGGTTAAAGGAGCCACCTTAATCGGGAGTTGTCTGGATATAATCCAGAATATCGATGCTATTGGCGATGACCTTGACTTCGGTCCAGGTATCTGTGGTAAAGGTGGTCAATCAGCTGAAGTCTCAGCCGGCCAACCCACGGTCAGAATCCGGGGGATAAATGTCGGTGGTACCAAGGCTAGAGGTTAAAAAGAAAGGAGCAAGCCATGGATTACAAAACATTAACTGAAGACCTGGTAAAACTTTGTTTAAAAAAAGGAGCCGACGCGGCTGAAGTCTATCTCGAAATTAATCGCCATCTCTCCATCGAAATCCGCAACCAAGAAATAGAAACAGTGGAAGAAGCGTCTTCCCACGGGGTAGGCTTTCGAGTTTTTACTCGAGGCAGGATGGCTTTTGCCAGTTGCAATGATTTCTCCGAACCAGCCTTGGAAGAAGCTATTACTCGAGCCATTAATCTTTCCCAGCATACTACTTCGGATGAAAACAATGTGTTACCTGAGGACAAAGAAAGCTCTCCGGTTAAAGGTCTCTATGACCCCTCATTAAAAGAAATAGATTTAAAGCGAAAAATAGCTCTAGCTATGGAAGCTGAAAAAATAGCTCTGTCTTTTCCCCAAATAAACAAAAGTGCTGGGGCCAGCTATGGTGAGTCGGAAAGTGAGATCTTTCTGGCTAATTCCAACGGCTTATCCAAAAGTTACCAAGAAAGTGCTTGTTCCTTTGGAGTGTCTGTGGTGGCTGAAAAAGGCGAGGAAAAATCTTCGGGCGGTGAGTATTGTGCCCGGCGTTTCTTCGCTGATCTGAAAAATCCAGAAGAAGTAGCTTCCAAAGCAGCCCGGGATGCTTATGAGATGCTCGGAGCTCGACTGGTCAAAACCCAGGAAGCCGCGGTCATCTTCGACCCTGATGTAGCCCGAGCTATCTTGGGTGGAATTCTGGGAGCCGTCAATGGAGAACGGGTTCTTCAAGGGGCCAGTTTTCTCAAAGATAAACTCAACCAAAAAATAGCTTCACCGCTGGTGTCCATAATTGATGACGGACTGTTGCCTAAAGGATTGGCCAGTCGGCCCTTTGACGGTGAAGGTGTGCCGACCCAAAAGAGAGCTATTGTCGACCAGGGAATTCTTAAAGGCTTTATGTACAATACGATTGTCGCTCGGCGGGCCGGGGTTAAAAGTACAGGTAATGCCTCCCGAGGAAGTTTCACCAGTCTTCCCGGCATCGGCCCCCACAATTTTTACCTCACGGCTGGGCCTCATAAGCGGGAGGAAATCATCAAAGCTACTTCAAAAGGACTGTTGCTTAAAGGGGTTACGGGATACGGAATTAACCCTGTCAACGGGCACTTTAGCGGCGGCGCTTCTGGCTTTTGGATTGAAAAGGGCCGCATAGCTTTTCCGGTTAAAGGCTTAACCATTGCTGGTCAGGCTTTTCAGATGTTGATGAGTATTGATATGGTAGCCGACGACCTGGATCTTAATCGGAGTTTAACTGGCCCGACTTTTCGTATTCCAGTCATGCAAATCGGTGGCCGCTAGAAATATTAATTTCTGAAAATTAAAACACCAGAATTTTTAAACTATAAAAAGGAGTTATTATGGGCAGGCAAGGCGCCAGATATTACCCTCATTTCATCTCTCTCTTTTCATTCTTCATCAGTGGTCTTGGTCTTCTTTTAATTTCTTCCTTCTTTTTTCCGGGTTGTCAATCATCTTCCCAAGTGGAGGTCTCTCTCAGCCGACAAGTCATCCGCACTTATCCCTTTTCTGACCCAGATCCAGTACCCATAATGGTTCGCTCTGGACTGTGGGGTCGCGGAGCTAGACTTTATCCCTATTTCTTTATAGAGAAAATGAGTCTGAAGCCTGAAGAGCGGGAATGGACGGTAGTTCGTCTGGAAAATCCTTTCCTCACGGTAGAAGTCTTGCCCGAAGTAGGCGGGAAAGTCTGGGGTGCTTTAGATAAAGGTACCGGCCGCTATTTTATTTATAAAAATCATGTCCTCAAATTCAGGGAGGTGGCCCTCAGAGGGCCTTGGACTTCAGGCGGAATTGAATTCAACTTTGGCATAGTAGGCCATTCTCCCTCGACTGCTTCCCCAGTAGACTACTTGGTTCGTCGAGAGACCGACGGCAGTCTTGCTTGTTATGTTGGCACTTGGGATTGGCCTTCTCGAACCCGGTGGAGTGTGGCGGTGGTTCTTCCTCCGGATAAAAGTTACTTTGAAACTAGATGTCTTTGGATAAATTACACCCCCTATTTCCAATCATACTATGTTTGGTTGAACGCTGCTGTCCGGGCTGGTGATGACCTCCAATTTATTATGCCCGGCCAATATCACCTGGGACATAATTATGCTGTTCCTCTCCGGCCCTGGCCCATTGATGAACAAGGCCGTGACTTATCTTGGTATAAAAATAACAATTTTGGCTCTTCAAAAAGTTATTTTACTGTGGGAGAATACCGGCATTTTTTTGGAGGCTATTGGCATCAGAGTAAACAAGGCTTCGGTCACTGGGCTCGTTATACAGATGTTCCTGGCCACAAAACCTGGATTTGGAGTCTAGCTAGAGATGGAGGAATATGGGAAAATCTTTTAACCGATAGTGACGGTCAATATTGTGAACCCCAAGCTGGCCGACTCCTTAATCAAAGTGACCACGAACATTTTTTTCCCTTAGCCACAGAAAGGTGGAGCCAATTTTGGTTTCCTTATCACCAAATTGGCCCCATGAAAGCTGCTTCTCCTTACGCCGTGTTGAGCACTACCCGCCAAGGCGAGCATCAACTCTTAGTGGAAATTTTCCCTCTCCAAGATTTTGCGGCGCCATTAATTATCAAAAACAAAAAAAAGGTTCTTTATCAGGAAAATATTTCTCTGAAAACAGCTCAACCCTGGCGGAAACAAATAACTTTCCAAGAAAAGACCGATGAATACCAGATAGATTTAGGAAATAAACTTCACTATATTGCCTCTCCAGGAGCTTACCAATTTAAAAAACCCCTGAATTTCCAAAATTATGATCGCCGCACTCTCCAACGCCATTTTCTGAAAGCTCTTCGGCTAGAAAAAGGCCGGAATTTGAATGAAGCCCTGCAGGAGTATGAAAATATCTTGAAAAAAGCACCAGACTATCTGCCGGCTTTAACCCGAGCAGCTGAACTTTATCTCCGCCGGGGAGAAAAGGCTAAAGCTTGGCCATTGGCTCAGGCAGCGGTCAAAATTAACATGTATGATCCGGCCGCCAATTATATCTATGCTTTAGTCGCTAGAGGAATGGACTATCTAACTGACGCCAAAGAAGCCCTGACTTGGGCTGCCAGAGACGGAGCTTTTTGTGGAGCAGCTTATTCCCAATTAGCCGAAATTTTCTTGACTGAGGGACAACTGGACGAAGCTTTGGAATTTATCCAGCGGGCTGTGGAAAAGGACCCGAAAAATATCCCCTCGCTCCAATTACTGGCTCTTCTTCAAAGGAAAAAAGGTTGGGGGGCCAAGGCAGCCGCCAACTTAACTAGACTGGAAAATATCGACCCTCTTAATCCTTTTATTCAGCTAGAAAGATATTGGCCCCAACCGAGCCCGGCTCGATGGTCCAAAATAAAAAAATTTATTAAAAACGAATTCCCCGAGGAAACAATTCTGGAGATGGCTCTTTATTACCACCGTCTGCACCAAGAAGAAGAATGTCTCCATTTATTGCGGAAAATTGAACATTATCCCTTGGCTGCTTATTGGTTAGCCTTTCTCTTGAAAGAAAAAAATCGAGCAGAAAGCCGCTTTTATCTGGAAACCGCCCAATCATCCTCGCCTTATTTAATTTTTCCTTTCCGAGAAGAAAGCATCCCCGTTCTCCAATGGGCTATCGGTCAAGCTCCGCTTGACTGGAAAGCTAAATACTACTTAGCCTTGCTTTTCTGGAGTAAAGGACGGGGGGAAGAAGCGGAAAAACTCTTGATAGCCTGTGGGAATGCCCCAGATTTCCCGCCCTTTTATATTGTCCGAGGCACTTTTTTGAAGAATAAAAACAAATCTCAAGCTGAACAGGACTTTCGTTTAGCAGTGAAAATTGGGGAGAAAACATGGCGGCCCTGGCATCACCTAATTCAGTTCTATCTGGACACTGGCCGTTTCAGCCAAGCTCTAAAAATAGCTGACCAAGCCGGCCCTCTTTTCCCTGAAGAGAAATCAATTCAAGCTGATTGGGTCGAGGCTTTGATTCAAAATGGTCGTTTTCAGCCCGCCGCAGACATCTTAGATAAGACCACCTTTTTGCCCTCAGAAGGAGCCACTAAAATCCATCGCCTTTTTGTCAAATGTCATCTTTTCCTTGGCTTAGAAAAAATGAAAAAAGGCTATTTCCGACAAGCCATCCGTCATTTCCAACGGGCTAAAACTTATCCCGAACATCTGGGTACTGGTCAACCTTACGAACCAGATTGGCGCCTACAAGACCTCTTGCTGGGCCTCGCCTATCAAAAATTAGGTGAAAAGGAATTGGCCCAACGTCATTTTCAGAAAGTTAAAGACTACACTTTAAAACACTGGAGAGAAAAACGACCTTTCCATGCTCTGGCCGCTCTTTATCTTCTTAGAAAGGAAAAAATGATTAAAGCTGGTGAATTGTTGAAGAAATTTCCCCTGACTTCCCAAGACAAGCCCTTCTCTCAATTTTTATTGAAAGAGTTAAGATGAAAGATCAAACAAAATAGGGGAAGGGAAGAAGACGAAGGAAAAGAAAAAAGACACCTTAACGGTTTTAAAACAAACTCACCCAGACGCGGGCCTTCAGTAAAAATCGGGACTTAAGCTCTCGAGCAATTTAATCCGATAATTCAGAAAATATTAACCAAGTCCTCTCAAAATTAATAAGAAAAGCTTCAAATTAAAAACATTAATTTAATTTCTTTCTCCAAAAATTATTTATCCCGGAGTTTGGCTTCAATTAATGATTTCCAAACCAAATAACCTTGACCCGTAAGATGAAGCCCATCATTGGTATAATCCGGCTTAAGATAGCCTTCAGGAGTGGCCATCGGGGTAAATAAATCAATAAATTCCAGGCCAACTCTTTGAGCATATTTTTGCAAACGTTGATTAATTACTTTGATCTTTTTGGTTTTATTAACATGTTTAGGGAAAACTCTAAAAGTGGGGTTCACCGGCAAAAGACTTTGCAAATAAATATGAGTGGTGGGAGAAGCTTGCCTTATCCTTTTGATTATCAATTTGATGTTATTAACTATATATTCTGGAGTTCTTCCGCGGGCTAAATCATTGACTCCAATCAAGATAAATATTTTAGCCGGTTTAGAAGACACTACTTCATCCAGCCTGGCCAACACCCCATCGGTAGTATCCCCACTTATGCCTCTATTTTTGACTCGCCAGTCCTGAAAAAACTCACTCCAGTTACCTCCATCGGTAATACTATCACCTAAAAAAATTATTTCACCTGGAGTATCAGGTAAAAGGCGAAAAAGACTGGTCCTTTGATGCCAATATCGGGAAAAATTATTTTTTTGAGTTTGGGGAGGACTGGAAAAAGTCCATAAAGAGACTAATAGAATCATTATCAATAAGATAATCCTTCTATTTAACCAACTTCTCTTGGCAGTCATAACTACCTCCCTTTTAATTCATAGAAGTTGATCCACCAATTTTCTAACCTTAAACTTATTCAACCAATTAATCAAGAGAACTTCGCCTTCCCCTGGGCAAAAAGAGATATATTTTGGCGAGGAAATATTTTGTTTTTCAACCAATAGGGAAGGGTTGTCTCTTTGCCTGAGTAATAAACGCTTTGGCTCTATAGTTTTGCCTGAATAAGTCGTATCCATTTCATTATCTCTTTATTTTTATTTTCCTTTAGGCCAACCCTAAAAATTAGTTGCCTCAGACTATTTTTTCTTTTTTCAGGAAAAATCAGGAAGAGTGTTTTAAAAAATTACTTTTTTCGGCCTAGGCTAATCCTCACCCTCTGCTTATCGACAATTAAATTAAAATATACAATATCGATTGATACTATCTTGACAGTAGAAATTAAATTAATTATTATCATTATTGTTCAATTGTTCAAATTAAAAATTAAAGGCTAGGTCAAGCCAGGAGAACTTTTTGAATATGAAAATCTGAGAAGAGCAACTGAAAGATGACTAGAAAAAAAGAAAAAGGGCCTTTTGTTGGGGGCCTTCAGCTGCAGCAAAAAACCTTAAAGTTGATCCAGCAAGCCATGTCTTCGGACAAAATACTCCTTTCTTTAGTTGAAATATTTACTGCTTTGGCTGACCCGACCCGTTTGAAAATAATTCAAGCTTTATCTCTAAAAGAATTACGTGTCTGCGATTTGGCTTATCTTATTGGCCTATCTATTTCGGTAATTTCTCATCAATTGCGACTTCTCCGCCACCTTCGCTTGGTGAAATTCAGAAAAGAAGGTAGAATGGTTTTTTATTCCCTAGCTGACGGACATATTGAAACTCTACTTCAGCAGGGATTGGAGCATGTGGCCGAGTAATTATCTTTTCTGGAAGAGAAGTATCCTAATTGGCCTTATTTCTATAAATATCTTTTTAACCATGCCTCTTGAAGATTTTTCTCGGTTAGCTATATGTTGGGGCTTAGATGGCTTTTTAGCTATAGAAGAAGTTCATAATTTGTCAGCTTGCTCTGGAAAAAACAATTAAAAAATTGGGTTATTCTCTGGCAAAAAATCGGGCTGCTTCAGCCACTAGCCTGCGTCTTTATGTTGAGGGTCTGGATTGTGCCGAAGAAATAAATTTAATCAAAAAAACCTTGGCTCACCAGCCGGGGATAAAAGAACTTAAATTTTTTCTCGTCACGCGGGAAGTTGAAGTCTATTTTGACCCGGAAAAAATTCAAGAAAAGGAGATTATCTCCGGGATCAATAAACTTGGTCTCAAAGCCGAACCGGTCGAGGAGAGGGGAGAGGTGGGTCGGAAAAAAGCCGAAGATATCGGTCATCGCAACCGCCGCTTACTGGTGTTGACGGCCATCGCCGGGGCCCTGACCCTTCTCGGAATATTTCTTGCCTGGTTGGGGATGAAAGAAGAGATCAGCCTGGCAATTTATCTCCTGGCTATCCTCATGGGAGGAACCCACATTGCCCGGAAGGGTTTAGCCGCAGCTCGCCATCTCAGCCTGGATATGAACTTCCTGATGACTATCGCCGTCGTTGGCGCTGCTTTCATTGGAGAATGGGTAGAAGCTGCGGCGGTTGTCTTCCTTTTTTCTCTAGCTCACCTGCTGGAAAATTATTCTCTGGACAGGGCCCGACGGGCTATTCACTCTTTGATGGACCTAGCCACCCAAAAAGCCCTGGTGCGGCGGAAGGGCCAAGAAATCGAAGTTGATGTGGCCACCATCCAACTCGGCGAGCAGGTGATTGTCCGCCCCGGCGAAAAAATACCGCTAGACGGGGTGGTCCGCAACGGCCGGTCCGAAGTCAATCAAGCGCCCATTACAGGGGAATCCATGCCTGTGCTAAAGCAGCCAGGGGATAAAGTTTTTGCTGGTTCAATTAATCAGAGAGGCTCTCTGGAAATTCAAGTTACTCATCTCTCG
>QMPV01000013.1 GCA_003648765.1 Candidatus Aminicenantota bacterium | reverse complement strand
AACCATTTTAGAAAACGGCGACGACCTGGTTCGTCGGGCAGACAACCATTTAGTAATTCATAAAAATTTTTCATGGAATAAACCCTCCCAAAAATATATTGATGGTCAATAAACCCTCATCACTCACCAATAAATATCAATTAAATTAACAGCAAACTGCCCAAAGGAACATTAAGTTCGCGGGCGATAACCTCACATTTAGCTTTCAAGAGAAAAAATAAGGGGCCCTTCTCCTCCGAAAGCCCCTCATAATTTCCCTGGCCCTTGCTGATAATCATCTCGGCTGAAATAAAGATCTTCCTGAATTCATCATGACAGAGCGAGAGCACCGTCCCCGGCGCATCTACCCCAGAAGAAATAATTTGGGCTACCTGGGCCAGGCCAGCTTCTTCTGCATCCTGACGAACAGCATCATTAATCACTGGCTTCTCCCGGACAACATAAATTACTGGCTTAGCCATTTCTTCAATAAGAAGCCGATCAAAGACTGTTTCACCGGCGTTGTCAGCAATATAAAGAATTTGGGGGGCTTTTTTCAGCGTTTCTTGGAAACGTTGATAATGGTTAATCACCAGAGGTTGATGTAGAATCTGCTCTACCTCTTCTTCCAGATTAAAGCTCCGATTTACTCCGAAATCAATTACATTACCGACAATGGCCACTTTAATGGCTTGAAACAAAGGATCACTAGAAGAACGAATCAATTTCTTCAGATAAGGATAAAGTTTAAGGGCTTTGGCTGTCCAGACTTTTTTCAAATGATGATAAGGATCCTCCACCCCACTTTCTTGGGCAATAATTCGGTAAACCTCCCGGCCTATCTCTGCCGGGGTGGCGGCAAAATTAATTTGGGGAAGAGAAGCAGCCACTTTGTCTAGAATATCTTTGATTTTCCTCTCATCTGAAGTAATTAGCCGGGCAGTTTTCAAGGTTTGAGTCAAAAAACAGGGATAACAATCAAGATAAGCTCTCACTTTATTTATCCTTTTCAACAATTAAAAGATCCTGAATCAATTGCCGATGACTGGAAAAGGCTACCGGCGGCATCCTCTCTGGAAGAAAAAAAGCTACTGCCTGAGAATCAGAGCCAGGAACTGGCTCTCCTGGAGCCTCTACTTCATAACCAATAATTAAGACTTTCTTATAAAGAGCTGACGTTTGAGCATAAACTCCTATTAGGCGTAATATCTTCCCTTTTAAACCAGTTTCTTCTTCTAATTCTCGTAAGCAGCACTCTTCCGGAGTCTCGTCAATTTCCATAAAACCTGAAGGAAGAGCCCATTCACCCTTGGCCGGCTCTACTCCTCTCTTAACCAGAAGAATTTCTCCCCTCTCGTTGCGGACCAAGGCTGCGGCACAAGGTAAGGGATTTTCATAAACAATCCATCCGCAGGTGGGACATACCTGGCGAGACCGGCCTTCCAGAGATCGCCACTCTAGCTGCTGCCCACACCGAGGACAAAAGCGAAATTCCTGATAACTCATTTAAAGTTTAAATCCGTTTTTTCCTTGCCCGTCGCGCCCGCCGGGAACCTAAGAGGCCGCCATTTAGAAAAAGACCCGCTCCCAGCACAAACCCCAGGTTATACCAAAAACCATTATTATGGACTTCGTAAAAATTTACTTTTTGAGAGAAAACGGAAATAATAAAAGTTATCGGCGCCAATAATCCATGCCATAGGCCCCTCCAGAAACCAGCCACCCGGCCTCCTTCATCAGGCACTCCCCGTAAATCGTTGGGTCCAGGCAAACAGCTGCTCATTATGAGCAAAACGAGGCAGAGGGCCAAAAAGCTTATAAATATTTTAAAGGAATATTTCATCTTACCTCCGGGAAAAACTTATTTTAAAGTTCATTTATTATTCTTTTCATCAACTGAAAAATAATTGTATCAATCTTTCATCATTAAACAAATAAATTTATTTGATTTGGTTCAGGGTACTAATGAGTCCCCAGAGAAGCATTTCCGAAACTGTGATGACCCTGACAGATAATCAGGGTCTCAAACACCCCTTATCCATCTCAAAGCATTTCCGAAAACGTGATGAACATCAGATAAAGGGTGTCTTAACCCTGGGTCATGACGCCTTAAGTACCTCATCTTATTCAAGACTCATCTCCTGTGTTTTTAGTTAAAATTGTCAGTATAAGGTAAGCCTTCTTGATTTTCCTTCTCGGTTTTAGAAAGACTGACAACCCCTAAGATTGACTAGAAGTTTGAAATTTGGAGTCCAAAATATTTCTCTCTCTAGGTCTCCATTAGGAGCATGAACCTGGCCCCGAAAATCGCCTTTAAAGGCCGATTTGGGGCTGGCAAAAGGGGTTAACTATTTGATAATAAAAAGGTTGATGAGGCCTGGTCCCAAGCAAAAAAGAAAGTCTTCATCAAAACCAAGAATAGGGCCAGGAGGCCTAGCCTAAACAAGATCAACCAGAAGCGAAAACAAACCCGCAGGGGACAAGGATTTACTAAATCCCCCGTAAAATTTATTAATCCCCGAGCTTGGGCCCCGCCCGGAAGTTTATCTGAAAAATCCAGGCTGAGTAAATGGGGTCATTTTTCAACTCTAACCGGCGATACTTTCTGGCGGCAGGCGAAAAGCCCATAGTAGGTGACCACCACAAAACAAATCAAGGGAACAAAATAAGCTAAATTAATACTGTGGAGCAGATCGGAAACGCCCCCCTGTAGAGCGGGAAAAACAGCCCCGCCCAGAATGGCCATAATCAGCCCGGACCCTCCGATCTTGGTCTCCCCACCCAGACCCCGCACGGCCAACCCGAAGATGGTGGGAAACATCAACGACATACAACCGGAAACGGCCACCAGAGCCAGCACTCCTCCATAGCCCCCGGCGAAAATCACGATTAAAGTCAAGCCCATAGCCAGCAGACCCAACCCGGCCAACAGATTCTCGGGGGTGATAAATTTCATTAAAGCGGTACAAATAAACCGCGCCACACCGAATAAAATAAGAGAAGCGAGATAATAGGTCGAGGCGGCCGCTTCATTCAGCTGAAGTTCCTTCATTACGTAGCGAATCGTAAAAGACCAAACCCCGATTTGAGCGCCCACATAAAAGAACTGAGCGATCACCCCCCAGACATAATGTCGGCGGCGGAAAAGGCGGACCAAGCTGCCTCGAAGATGGAGAGGGGAGCCCGCATCAGAAGCTCGGGGCATATTTTTGTTTACGGCAATTAAAATCCAGATAATAATCAGAACAAAAGCCACAGCCACATAAGGTCCCATAACCGCCGCCAATTCTTGAGACTGAATCTGCCTCAACATCTCAGGACTCATGGCCGCTCGCTCCTCTGGCGTAGCGGAATGGAGATGGGAAAGGATGAAATACTTACTTAAAAAAATGCCGATAACTGAACCCACGGGATTAAAAGATTGAGCCAAGTTTAACCGGCGAGTGCCGCTCTCCTCCGGTCCCATGGCAATTACATAGGGATTGGCGCTGGTTTCCAGAATGGAAAGTCCGCCGGCCAGAATATAAAGAGCCGCCAAAAAATGAAAATAATTCATGCTCTTGCTGGCCGGACAGAAAAGCAGGGCCCCGCCAATAAACAAGCCCAATCCCAGAAGAACGCCGGCTTTAAAAGTAAAGCGGGTGATAAAGATGGCCGCTGGGAGAGCCAGACAAAAATAGGAACCGTAAAAAGCAATTTGAATCCAGGAAGTCTGAAAATCCGACATGCTCATGATTCTCTTAAAGGCCGCCAGTAAGGTATCGGTCATATTGTTGGCCAAACCCCACCAGGCAAAGCAGCTGGTCAAAAGAATAAAAGGCCATAAGATGGACCGGGGAACAATCGATCCTGACTTCTGCCTGTTATTTTTCGAGAGAAATATCTTCTCGGCCATAGCCTCTCCTTCTCCTTAGTCTAAAAATCCATGGGGGCCCCGAATATTCTGAGCTGGAGACCATGAAGATTGGTTTCGGTTTCGAGAAAACTGTTTGGACACCACCTCAGCCCTCTTCTCTTCTCAAGCAGCGCCCCCCTCCGGCCTGTCTTCATCAGTTATTGCCCGACTCCTTTCACTCCGTCCAAAAGAGGGATTTCGCTTTTTGATACATCTCTTCCCAGAGGGACTCCTCCCGGGGAGAGTATCGTTTCAGGGAAAAAGACCGAACCACCAACTCCCTGGCTTCTTTAAGGGAAGCCAGTTCTCGTTTGGCCATGGCCTGAATAAGAATATTGCCCAAAGCTGTGGCTTCAGCCGGGCCGGCCACAACTTCCCGACGGGTGGCATTAGCGGTGAATTGATTCAACAGTTCATTCTGGGAACCGCCGCCGATTATATGTAACACCTCGATTGGTTGGCCACTTACCTCAGAGAGCTTATCTAAAAGATAACGATATCTCAAAGCCAGACTCTCAAAAATACAGCGGGTGAACTCTCCTTCATTCTGCGGCGGCGTTTGTCCGGTCTTCCGGCAGAACTCGGCCATGGCTTGCGGCATATCCGGAGGATTTAAAAAAGCCAGGTCATCCACATTAATCAAACACTTAAAGGGAGGGGCTTGCTCAGCCAGTCGAATGAGCTGGTCATAACTAAAATCGGCTCCGGCCTGATTCCATTTAGCCAGACATCTCTGCCATAACCACAGCCCCATAGTGTTGTGGAGAAAACGGATGGTTCGGCCGACCCCGCCTTCATTGGTGAAATTGCAATGAAGCGATTTTTGATTAATAATCGGTTCGTCTATTTCTAGACCGATCAACGACCAAGTTCCCGAACTCAAATAGGCCCACCGGGGAGATTGCGTCGGTACGGCGGCCACCGCACTGGCGGTATCGTGACAGGCCGGGGCAATCACTTCGGCTGGTTGAAGCCCAGTTTCAGCCACTACTTCCGGCAGGAGAGGACCAATCACACTCCCGGGCTCGATTATCGGGGCCATAAGGTGAAAAGGCAGATTCAGCTTGTCGAAAATAGCTGGCTCCCAGCTCCTGGTGCGGGCATTTAAAAGTTGGGAAGTGGATGCGATAGTGTACTCAGAGAGTTTCTCTCCGGTCAGGAGAAAATTAAATAAATCTGGCATAAATAATATTTTTTCAGCCGCCTTCAGCAGATACTTTGAGGTTTCCCTCATACTGAGAAGCTGGTAAATAGTATTGACCGGCATAAATTGAATGCCGGTGTAATTATAAAGTTCTTCCCGGGTCAGGAATTGGTCCGCCTTCTCCATCATACCTTTGGTCCGCTCATCTCGATAACAATAAGGATTACCCAGCAGCTGATTGTTTGGCCCGACCAAGCCGAAATCGACTCCCCAGGTATCGACCCCAATGCCGGCCAATTCCCGATGACCCCGGCGGCTCGTCTTTATCAAACCCTGTTTCAATTCAGTGAACAAATTAAGTAAATCCCAGTAAAGATGCCCCAGGACTCTCACCGGCTGATTGGGAAAGCGATGTATTTCTTCCAGCTCGATTCCGGAACCAGAGAAAAATCCCAGAATAGCCCGGCCGCTTGAGGCTCCAAAGTCAAAAGCTAAAAATTTAAGGGCCGTCATGGCTCTGCCTCTAACTTATCATGGTTTGATGATCAATAGTCTATGATAAAAACATATTTCAGAAATTTTTTCCAGTCACCCCCTCTCACCAGAAACCTTCTCCATTTCTATAATTGAGTTGGGGGCAAATACTGTGTCTATCATTTTGGTGCCAACCAACATTTCGGTGTCAGACACCCACAAGTATGGCGTGTCGCATAATTTTTGGGTGTCAGACACCGTCTCGGTGGTGTCTGACACCGCTAATATGGACACCGCCAATATGCTTTTCGCTAATCATCATGCTTCACCCAGAAGAAAAACAAATCCTGGGCTTGAAGTAGAAATTTCGCCTTTAAATTAGCCGCCATTATCTTTATATTTAAAGAAGATAAAGTTGAGCGTTCTTGGAGGGCGGCATGAAATTCAAACCTGCTTTTTCTACCTTTATCCTTCTCCTGGTCGGCCTGCCTTTTCTCTTTTCTTCCTTTATGAACGGCCAGAAAAAAGCAGCTGACACGCTGGTGGAGATTTACCGGCAGGGCAAAATCAACTTGGTCCAAGAACTGGTGATTGACCAATCAAATCTACCCACTGAGGTGGTGCTGGCTTCCCCCATAGATCTCAGTCTCGACTCTGCCGGTAATATTTACCTTCTTGATTTCCGGGAGAGCGACATCAAAAAATTTGACCTCAAGGGGAAGTTTCTCCAGGTCATTGGTCGTCCAGGACAAGGACCGGGAGAATTCAATGCCCCGTTCAGTTTGGCTATCGCCTCTGACCGGATCCTTGTCTGGGACATGAGGAATCGGCGGTTAACCACCGTCAGCCTGACAGGCCAATACCTAACTTCAGCCAACCTGACCCAATTAAAAGGTCGTCCCTGGCGAGTTAAGGCTTTACCCGATGGGCGATTCATTGTGGAAACCAAAAAAACATACTTCGCCGACCCGCAGAAACCCCAGGAAGTTTTTCTCGAATTGCTTTCCCCGGAGTTAGAAGTCAAAAAAGTCATCTATTCTCATTCTGTCTGGGAGAATAAATTCATTCGCTTCGGTGAGGGGGGGCTGGCCAATGTTCCTCTTCCTTTCTCTCCCCGGGTTCACTGGGATGTTCTTCCCCAGGGGAAAATTGTTATTGGCTACTCGGAAAATTATGAATTCAGCCTTTATACTCTCCAGGGAGAAGAAATCAAAAAAATCACCCGTCCTTACCAGCCGGTCAAAGTAACCAAAGAAGACCAGAAAAACCATTTTGCCAGGATGACTTTTGCCAGTTCAGATGGAACAACCAAGAAAGGAGCCCCTGATTTTATTGTTAAAAACACCACCTTTCCCCGCTACAAACCAGCTTATAGGGGACTATTGGTCGACTCGGAAGGCAATATCCTGATTCAGCCCTATTTAAAAGATAAAGAAAAAATGGAACGGACTTTGGATGTCTTCGACTCCCAGGGAAATTTTATTCAGCGGATCGAAGTTTCCGGGATTAAAGGCTCCTTGCTCACCAGAAGTGGCCTCTGCTGGCAGGGAAAATTCATCTGGTTGATTGAAAAAGACTCTGAGGGTTTACCGATTATTGTTAAATATCGAGTCACCGCTTGGCCCAAGAAAAATTAGCCTTGGCGCCACGGTGAGGGCCAGCCTCAGTCTGCTTTCAACTATTTAATTTTTTTAGCTTCAAAAATACCGTTGGGCTGAATAAAGGCTACGCCTGTTACCTGGCCGGCTTTATCCAGAATAAACTTAACATGAATTGTTTTCACCTGTTTCAAAGCAAATTCACCGCCTAAAACAGGCACTAATTCATATTCGGGTTGGCCAGGAGTCGCAACTGTCAAACGATTCCCTTTCAAGGAAACAGTAACCACTTGCTCCAGTAACTTGTATCGACCCACAAACTTTTTCAGGAACTCGGGTTCAAAGAACTGTTGAGCGGGTTTCTTGGTGAACACAATCGGCTCTATGGTGGGTTCAAAAGGCGCCTCCACCGCCGCCACTAAGCCGTCGACATTGGTTCTAAAGGTTAATTTCATGTCAACGAAAGTCGGGTCTTCGGCTCGAAGAGCATTAAAAGTTTCATAATGCCAGTGTTCCAGAGGAGTCACTATTCCATTGAATTTAAAATAAAGCTGACCTTCTTTGAGAAACACCTTCAGGTCTCCATAGCCGGGATGATGGTAAAGGCCGGCGTATTCTTCCAGCTTATGCGCGGGTCGAGTGCCCGGTTGGCGGCGGGACTGTTTTTTCTTCTCGGCCTTTTCCTGCTCTTTCTCACCTTTAGTTTTTCTTTCTATAGCCTGGCCCACCCAATCCCGGGGTGCTAAGCCTAAAATCAAATCTGCCGCGTGACGGATAATCAATTCGGGCAAAGCGGTGCCGCTTTTGTTGGCCAGGGCGACGAATCCCAGACCGTCTTGCGGCATTAACCAGACCATGGCTGAAAAGCCATCAATATTGCCCCCATGGTGGACCCGTTGATGCCCCCGATAAGTATCGATGAACCAACCCAACCCGTAATCGGCCGGAGTTATTTCAGGAATGGAGGGAGTGGTCCCGGTGGGCATATGGGCCAGGTGCATATCCTGAAGGGTCTGAGGTTTAATAATGGTCTTGCCTTTATATTTTCCCCCGTTCAGATGAACCATCAGCCAGTGAGTCATCTCATTGACACTGGAATTAATCGAGCCCGCCGGTCCCATGTTAGTGATAATTCGAAAAGGAATTTTCTTTATCTTCCCCTTGGCTTGCCGATAAGGCTGGGCGAAATCAGAATCCTTTTGAGAGTCAAGCACCGAAAAATTAGTGCGCGTCATCTCCAGTGGCTTCAGCACCCTCTCCCGAACAGCCTCTTCCCACGTCTGACCAGTGAGCACCTCAATTAGATAACCGGCGGTTAAAAACATCAAATTATTGTATTGAAATTTGGTCCGCAGGTCGGCCGAGGGCTGAAGATAAGCCAGACGGCGGACAAATTCTTCCCGGCTGGCTGAATGATTGTTATACCAAACCAGGTCGTGACGGGGGAGGCCCGACCGATGGGTGACTAGGTCGCGCGGAGTTAAATGTAAAGTAGCAAAAGTATCATAAAGACGGAACCAGGGGATATAAAACCGGACCGGCTTTTCCCATTCCACGCGGCCTTCATCGACCAAAGTGCCTAAGGTAAAAGTGGTGAAGGCTTTGGTGGCTGAACCAATGGCCAGAAGAGTATCCGGGGTCATGGGAAGTTTTTTGTCCACGTCCCGCCAGCCGAAGCCCCGGGCAAAAATCACTTCTTGGCCTTTAACTACAGCTAAGGCCACCCCGGGAACTTTCAGTCCCTTTAATCCTTTTTCGACAACTTGAGGCAGGGCCTCTAAAGATTGCTTGGCTTTTTTGGCCGGACTAACGGTCCTTTTCAAAGTAAAGGGAAATGTTCGGCCCGATTGAGTAAATTCACCGGAAATTACCTGCCCATCTTGACTGATTTCACCTTTAAAAGTGGGCTTGCCCGGCACTCCTATAATTTCAAAACTAACCAGACGTCCTTCGACAGAAATATTCGCCAGAGGCAGATCAACCGCCTTTTGAGCCGGGATAGAAATATCTCCTTTCCAGGAACCGTCTTGATTCTGGGTGAAATCCAGGTCAATCGCCAACTTCATACCGGGGATATCGATAGTTCCCGCCCAGTGGCCGGCCAGAGAAGCCGGTTGAGCTCCCCAAGCAAGTATTGGTCCGAAAATGAAGCCCAGAAAAATCAACCAAATACCCAAAGAACACCTTTTCATTACTTTTCTCCTTCCATTATTTTTTATTCTAAAAGTCTCTTAAAGAAGAAAGCTCACCAATTATTGTCTTGCTTCCTGTCCTACCAGAAAAAACAATAAGAGGCGAAGGCTGGAACTTTCCGACTCCGGTCAGCTTATTTAAATTCAGAAAAACCGCTACTCTTTTTTTCATTGACACTCTCTCATTCCCGCTCAATTCCCCTTATTGATTTAGGCGATTATCCTTTTCCGGCAATCTTTTCACCTTGTTAGCCAGGTTCGTCACCGTCCTTATTTCCGTGATGAGCCAGCTCTCTGGTGAACTAATCTCCTTATTTTCCTCCTTGGACAATTGGGGTCAGATACTGTGTCCAGCATTTTGATATCACATACTTACAATTGTGTCGCATAAATCTTGGGTGTCTGACACCTACATTTGTGTGTCTGACACCTTAATTGTGGTGTCTGACACCTTTCATTAGGTGTCGGACACTTTGTTAGATCTCTACAGCTATTTTCCACGTACAAGGTCTTCCCTTTCACCTCTGACGTAATTAGGGATACATCCACCAAGTTCAACCAACTGGATCTTCAATTTCCGTTCTTCTTTAAACCAAAACTGCTGATCAGAAACTACACTAATTCTCTTCTTCCCAGGGCTCTTTATTTATTAGTTACGTAAAATCGGCTTGAAATGTTCAATCAACTAAAAAGCTGCCTTCATCCAATCTGCCACTTAAATTCAATTTGCCTGGGAATATTCTAAATATATATAATCTTACCCTGTTCTTATCCTTAAAAGCCTTTAAAAGAGGCAAAGAATAATTTTTGGAGGAATCATGGAGCAGAATAAGCCCAAAACAAAGTTTTCCCGCCGGAGTTTTCTGAAAGCCACTGGAGCCACCAGTGCCGTCTTGGGACTCAGTGGACTGGGCTTCTTTGGTTATGAAGCTGGCCGGGACCCGGCCAGTTACACCGGCTGGAAAACCTTTGAAGGAGGTGACCAAACTTTCCCTCGTCACCGCTTTACGGTGAATGAGCCTCCTTATGAAAAAGTCGGGCCGACCCGCCGCGTAGATCCGCGCAGCGAGATAGTTTTTTCTCGCTTGCCGACTTTTGTGCGTTATTGGCGGCAAGACCCGAGAATTGAGAGCTTACCAGAGCATCTTCAAAAATATTATCAGGAACATCCCGAAGATTTAGAACTTGATCTGGAGAATATCAAGGTCCTGAGACCAAAACTAATGGCTGACCAGGAAAAATATGGCCGCACTTTTCTGCTGGCTGAAGCCTGGTCGGAGGCTATGGCAGCGGTGGTTCCACCTCGAATAACTGAACCTCCAGAAAAAGCCGATTTTCCCTACGTAGGTTGGGGTCGTGGCCAAGAAAAACTGCGCCGGCCTTACAAGCTTAAAAGCCCGGCCAAAACCTCGCGTCTTATCAAAAAAATCGCTCACGAACTAGGAGCCACGCTGGTCGGGATCGCTCGTCTCAACCCCGATTGGGTGTTTCAATACCCCATTCCAGGCCGAGGTCTGGACCCCAACCAGCCTCTAGAAATCCCTTCACACTGGGAATACGCTATCGTGGTTGGCACACCTATGTCCTGGGACCCGATGTACGCTAATCCCAACTACGGCACCTCTGAAGACGCTTATTCTATTTCTCGGATTATCGCCTATCGCCTGGCGGCTTTCATTAAATATCTGGGTTACGCCGCCCGGCCGCACACCCCTGGTTATTCCTATGATTTAATGGTGCCCCCGATTATGATCGACGCCGGACTAGGCGAACAGGCCCGCAGTTCCATTGTAATTACTCCTGAGCTCGGACCAAATTTTAGAGCCGCGGTGGTGACGACCAATATTCCTTTGAAGCCGGACAAGCCCATCAAATTCGGGGTGGAATCTTTTTGTAAAACTTGCAAAATTTGTGCCGAACAGTGCCCTAGCGGAGCCATCACCAAAGGAGATAAAGTAGTTGTCCGGGGCTATCGCAAATGGCAACTGCACGCCGCTAAATGCTACAATTTCTGGAATTCTAATCTCGGCAACATGGGCTGTCGCCTTTGTATCGCCGTCTGCCCCTATACCCGCAAAGCTAATTGGCTCCATCGAGCCGCTCTTAATCTCAGTTCCAATGACCCCACCGGCCTGTCTCATGACGCCTTAACCCAACTGCAAAAAATCTTCTATCCTGGACCCAACCCGCAAGACTATTACATTCCTTCCCTCGGAGGTAAAAACGCCTCCTATCGGCGTCCTCCCTGGTGGTTGCGGACCGAAGACTTTATCGAATTCGAGTAAGGAGGTCTAGCCATGTCAATTTTTAATAGCGGCTTCTTCTGGTTCATCGAAGGTATTCTCACCTGCTTGGTGATTCTGGGAATAAAAACCTGGGCGGAGGACCGGGGAATCAAGTTGACCTGGTGGAAATGGTTGCTTATCCTGCTCTGGTTCAGCCTGGCCGGCTTCACTCTGGCTTTCGTGGGCACCAGTCTGGGAGAAAATGAACCCATAGCTGCCTTGCGCGGAGGGGTCTTATTCGGGGTCCTAACCATTATTCTGGGAGTAGCCTGCTGGCGGCTTCTAAGTTTGAAGAAAAAAAAGAACTAATTCAGGCTTGAAACCAGTCCAGACTACCCAACTTACCAAACATAGCTTCTCTTAAGAGGACGTGCCTTGACTTTAGGTCAAAATTGAAAGAAAAAGATCGACCTTCAACTCAAGATCTCCAACTTCTCTACCTTTAGATGTCTCTCGATATCCATTATTACCATGAATCAAAGGCTGCAAAATCAGTTCATCCCCTCGTGGCTAAAAAATTACTTTAAACGGCGTTTACTCCCCAAAAGGAATGGGCTTGTTGGTTGACTCGGTAAAAAGTTATTAAAGCAGAGGCTTTATCCAAACGGCTAACCTCCTCAACCTCCACTTGCCGTCTGGGAGTTAAAACTCCGGATAAAACGAAGGTTCAAGGGGAAGCCCCAAAGCTATACCTGAAACCCTTCCCTCTGTTTGTGTTACGTAAAAATCAAAAGGAGAGGCAACGTAACAAACAAGAGTAGATTAAAAGTGAACAAAAGTAGACATCAGATTAAAGATAAACTACTTGAGACCGAATCCGGCAACTTTAAAGTCCGCCTGAAGGCTTCTATTTTTGAGGCCCCTCCCCTCTCTCCCCCCATTCCCCTGACGTCTACTTTTGATCTTTACAAAATGTCTACTTTTGTTCTTTACGGAACACTCTTCCCCCTGTTTGTTGACACCTAAATTTTAGTATGATAGACTCAACTTCTTATTTGTTTACTCCAGCTATAAATTTAGATATTCATAATTGACATTACCAAAAAAGGGAAAGACTTTTTCCCTAGCTGGTTATTGAAACCCGTCTTTTACATGGGAGGTCTAAGATGGCACGGATTGCAGGTATTCTCTCGGCCAATGGTCAAGAGGTGGTCAAAAAGATGCTCCAAAAAATGACCCATAAAAACTCTCAACTAGGTGATATCTGGTCAGGCTCTCAAGCTACTTTGGGAACGGTCAAGCTAGTCAACCTGCCTGAAGAGCCTGGCCCTTTAGATAATTCATCCCGGGAAACAAATATTATCATGGACGGTCGCCTCACTCATCCCGAAAAGTTGCCCGGCTCTGAAGGGGAAAATGCGAATAACCTTAAAGAAGCCCTCCTGGCTTCCTGGGCCCAATCAGGTGGAGAATTATTTGACCACCTGGAAGGTGACTACGCTCTAGCCATGGTTACCTCTGATACCCTTGTTCTGGCTCGCGATCGACTGGGAGTCCGCCCTCTTTATTATGGCTTTCACCACAGCCACTTTTGTTTCGCCTCGGAAATAAAAGCTCTGGTTGATGTGGTGGATGAAGTCCGTGAATTCCCTCCGGGTCACTTTTTTATCGCCAATTCGGGTCTATTCCCCTTCAAACCATATCTTCCGGCTGATATTAACTTTGCTTCCCCTCAAGACAGCGCTCGTCAACTCTATTCTTGCCTAGACAAAGCCGTCCAGAGGGCCATTCCTGCCTCGGAAACAGCCATTGGAGTGTGGTTAAGCGGTGGTATTGACTCCAGTGCCATGGCGGCCCTAGCCAAAAATCATATTGCCCACCTCCATACCTTTTCCGCCGGAGTTAAAGGTGCCCCTGATCTCGAACATGCTCGGTTGGTAGCCGACCATATTGGCTCCATCCATCATGAACGTCTTTATACTCTCCAGGAAACCCTGGCGGTGTTGGATAAAGTCATTTATCATCTTGAATCTTTTGATGCTCCGCTTATCCGCAGTGCTGTTGGTAATTACCTGGTCGCCGAGATGGCGGCTGAGCACGTTGCCTTCATCCTCTCTGGTGAAGGGGGAGATGAACTTTTCGCCGGTTATGATTACCAGAAAAACTGTCAGAGTGATGTAGAACTGACCATCTGTATTCAAGAAGCTATAGCTGCTCTCCACAATACAGCTCTTCAACGGGTAGACCGCTCAGCCATAGCTCATGGACATGGGGTGGTAACTCCCTTCCTTGATCCGGAAGTAGTCCGCTTGGCCTTGGCTATTCCTGCCCGCTGGAAGATTTATGACCAAGACAAGATTGAGAAATGGCCTCTGCGCCAAGCTGTGGCTGAATACTTGCCGGCAAAAGTAGTTAACCGGCGGAAAGAAAAATTCTGGCAGGGCGCGGGTGTCTGGGAGATGATAGCTGATTACGCTGAAGAAAAAATAAGTGATGAAGAATTTGTTAACTCCCGGATCATAAAAGAAAATTTTCATCTTCGCTCCAAAGAAGAATTACTCTACTATAAAATCTTTAAAAGCTTTTTTGGCCAGAAGGTGCCTCTGGAAGAAATAGGTCGAACCAAACATATATGAGCTACTCCCACGTAGACCCCATTACTACCGAAGTCCTGCGGCATGCCTTGCAGGGTATTGCCGAGGAAATGGGTGTCACCTTAATCCGAACAGCCTATTCCACCAACATCAAAGAACGCCGCGACTGTTCCTGTGCCCTTTTCTCTTCCCAGGGAGAACTAGTGGCCTTGGCTGAACATATCCCTATCCATCTCGGCTCTATGCTGGGTTTAATGGAAAAAATCTGCGAGAAATTTCCCTTAGCATCTCTTACACCTGGGGATGTCATTATCACCAATGACCCATTTCAAGGCGGGGGCTCGCATCTGCCTGACGTCACTCTGGTCCAGCCAGTTTTTGCCTCTCACCAACTGGTGGGTTTTGTGGCCAATATTGCTCATTGGGCGGACATTGGCGGAGCTTTCCCCGGAGGCGGCACCGCCGGAGCTGCTACAGAGATCTACCAAGAAGGTTTCCGTATCCCCCCTCTGTTTCTCTATCGCCAAGGGAAATTCCAAAAGGAAATAGCTGAAGCCATTTTGACTAATTTACGCCACCGCCGCGAAAGAGAAGGTGACCTGCGAGCGCAACTGGCCTCCCTTCAACGGGGAGCGAAAAGGTTAGAAGAACTTGTCCTCTCTTATGGTTGGGAAACTATCAACCAGAATCTTCAAGCCTTGTTTAACTACAGTGAAATATGGCTCCGTCAACAAATTCTAGCTATTCCTCCCGGGGAATATAAGTACCACGACTATCTGGACGATGACGGTTGCTCCCCAAAGCCATTAAAAATCCAGGTGAAGATTCGAGTCGAACATGCCCCCCAGCCTTCTTTATTTTTTGATTTTACCGGTACCGCCTGCCAAGCCGAAGGTGGGGTCAATATGGTTAAGGTGGCCTTGGAAGCTTCTGTTTTTTACACCATAAAAGCCTTACTCGCTGCAGATATCCCCATGAATGCCGGCTTTCAACGCCCTCTGAGAATCTTAGCTCCCCCAGGGACTCTGGTCAACGCTCAAGAACCAGCTGCCGTCGGCGGTCGGACCGACACCTGCCAGCGGGTAGTTGATGTGCTTCTGGGAGCTTTCAGTGAAGCCCTCCCGGAGAAAGTTATCGCGGCTTCTAATGGCGCCACCACTGCTCTGATCTTTGGCGGCACCCAAAAACTCTCTGGTCAGGAGTTTGTCTACATTGAGGCTCTGGGAGGAGGCCTGGGGGCTCGCTCCCAACGCGATGGCCTTGATGGGGTTCAGGTCCATATCACCAACACTTCCAATCTACCTGTAGAGTCCTTGGAAACGGAATATCCTTTGCGGGTACTTCGTTATGGTCTGGTAAAGAACTCTGGTGGCGCCGGCAAATACCGAGGGGGGCTAGGCATAGCCAAGGAAATTATGGTTCTGACTCCGGTGCTTTTTTCGGCTCACGCCGACCGCCACCGTTTCCGTCCTTGGGGGTTAAAAGGCGGTCTTCCTGGACAACCGGGTCAATTTCTTGTCCAATCGGCCCAGAAAAAAAGGAAAAAAATCCCTTCTAAAATCAATGGTCTCTTACTCCAGCCGGGAGAGATCCTTATCGCCCGGACAGCTGGAGGAGGTGGATATGGGTCGCCTCTGGAAAGGCCGCCGGAAAAGGTGCTTCAAGACTTGAGAGCGGGAAAAATAAGCGCCTCTCAAGCCCGCCAACTCTATGGAGTGGAAATTAAGGGCCAAAAAGTTAATTATACCGCCACCAGGCGACTCAGATCTCTCCGGAAAAAAGTGGGGCAAGAAAAATGCTGAGAGCAGCCATTGATACGGGGGGCACTTTTACCGATGTGCTTCTTTTTGACGAAGAACAAAATAAGCTTTGGCCCCTCAAAATCCCCACTACCCCTGACCACCCAGAAAAAGCCTTTCTTCAAGGATTAGAGGAGATTCTCAAGGCAATTCAAAGGCAGCCATTTGAGCTGAAAACTATTGTTCACGGAACAACTCTGGTGACCAACGCGCTTCTTCAGCAGCAAACCGCCAAAACAGGCCTCCTGGTGACGGCCGGATTTCGCGATCTACTAGAAATCGGACGCCAGTCTAGGCCTGAACTTTACAACCTCCAGCAAGAAAAACTACCTCCTCTTGTCCCTCGGGAATTGATCCGCGAAATTCCCGAAAGAATTGGCCCCCAAGGTCAAATTATCCAGAAAATTGATTTGTCAGTCGCCAAGAAAGCTTTACAAGATCTCCATCGTCAGGGAGTTGAAGCCTTAGCCATCTCGCTTCTCTTCTCCTTTCTTAATCCCCAGCACGAAAAGCGGCTCAGCCAACTGGCTCGGGAGTTTTTCCCTGAAGAATTCATTTTTCTTTCCAGTCAGGTCTCACCGGAGTTTCGCGAATATGAACGCACCAGTACTACCGTAGTGGCGGCAGCTGTGGCTCCTCCTTTGGTTAACTATCTGAAGGCTTTACTGAATAATTTGGCTCGTTTGGGCTCTTCTCATTCAGAGGTTTTCTTAATGCATTCTGGCGGAGGGATGCTTCCAGCGAGAGAAGCAGCCCGCCATCCTCACCAACTCATCGAGTCTGGTCCAGCGGCTGGTTTAGTGGCGGTGGCCCATTGGGCTAAAGTTCTTCACCTCCCGCGGGTGATCGCCTTTGACCTGGGAGGAACAACAGCTAAGACTGGCCTTATCCTTAACGGCCAGCTACAATACACCGTGGACTATCAAGTAGGTGGACCTATTCACAGTGGTGGCCAAAATCAAGGCGGTTACCCGGTGCGGTTCCCCATGGTTGATGTAGCTGAGTGCGGGGCCGGTTCGGGCAGCATTGCTTGGATTGACCCTGGAGGCCATCTGCAAGTCGGCCCTCACAGTGCCGGGGCTTATCCCGGACCAGCCGCCTATGGTCAGGGCGGCCAGGAACCAACCTTGACCGATGCCTATCTTCTGCTCGGCTATCTTCATCCCGCTGATTTGCTGGGCGGACGGAAATCTCTCCACCTCGTTCCCGCGCGTCAGGCTATCCAGAAAAAAATAGCTCGTCCCCTTGGGCTTGATGTTCGAGAGGCGGCCCAGGGCATTTTGACCATCGCCAACGCCAGCATGTTGCGAATCCTACGCCTTGTCTCCATTTCTCAGGGCTATGACCCTCGGGAATTTACTCTTTTGGCTTATGGGGGAGCCGGCCCTCTTCACGCCTGTCAGCTCGCCGAAGAAATGGGCATTAAAAAAATCATTATTCCCCCTTTCCCCGGTTTATTTTCAGCCATGGGCCTTCTTCTTTCGGATATCACCATGGATTTTGTCCGCACCAGAATCCTATCTTTAGAAACCAAAAATCTTAGCACCATTCAATCTATTTTGGATATTCTGCTCCAAGAAGCCCAAGCCTGGATTCAACACAGCCCCGACCACCAAAAGAACACACTTCTTTTACCTTCAGCCGATCTCCGCTATCAAGGGCAAAATTATGAACTAAATGTGCCTTTTTCGGGGAAAAAATTCACTTCAGGGCTGATGAACTCTCTCCTATCCTCCTTTCATCAACTCCACCAGCAAGTCTATGGCCATTGTGAACCTGAAGAAACGGTGGAATTAGTTAATCTCAGATTAAAAGCCATAATCAAAGTGCCGAAACCTCAACTACCATCTTTAGAAAAAGCCTCTTCGCCCCTTAAAGAACAAACAGCCTCTCGCCGTGAAATCTGGTTAAAAACTACCCCTCAAACCGGTCTCCGGTTGATTCAATGCCCGGTCTGGCCGCGTCACCTTCTCCACGCCGGACATGAAATTAAAGGACCGGCGCTTATTCAAGAAAACAATTCAACTACTTTTGTTGGCCCAGCCTGGCATCTATGGGTTGATTCTCTCGGCAATCTAATCCTGGAGCGATAAAAAAAACATTCTCCTTCTCCCTTATTGACTTATAGTAAAATTACTCTTAAATTCAACCTAACTGCTCTTCTTAGAGGTTAATTGCCCTGCAGAAAAATTCCCTTCTCTGGGATAACTCCCACTGGTTGTCGACGGTGACCAGCCTTAGGTCATCTATCACGCCTGAAGAGAAGCCGTTTTTTTCAGCTTTAAAGAGCAAATTACCTCTAACCGACTCTTAAAACTCTAGCTTATGGCCCCCCGGCTTACCTTCCACCCCTTTGACCTTGGGACAAGAGAAGGGCCCAAAACAAATTGATTCCCTCACTAACTCTATTGGTGGTCATTTTATATTGAGTGTGGCCCTCATCTCCCGGGCTATTACATTTCTTCCCTAACTCTTATTTGTTATTACTACTACTTCTTCTTCTTTCTTGAGTTCTTTTCAGCTTGCTTGGCCTCTTGATAATTGCTAATCTTATAATAAGCCTTATCTTTGGGAGGGAAATAAATGAAATCAGCCTCAAGGACAGTCCTGTTTACTCTCTTTTGTCTAACCTTTTCTTTTATTTTTAGTTCAGCTTGCCGACCTCAACCCAAGGAATTTCAACTCGTTGAAGATTTACAAATTGGTGTTGATCAAAGAGACGAGAATTTAATTTTCGGCAGCGTAGCGGCGGTCTCTCTCGACAACGAAGCCAATATTTATCTTCTTGACTGGCCTAATTACCGCATTCAGATCTTCACTCAAGATGGGCATTTTTTGAAAAGTTTCCCGATAAAGAAAGGTCAAGGCCCGACTGAAATTGCCGCTCTCTCGGGAGTAGCTGTCCACCCGGATGGAAAAATTACTCTACTTGACCGAGGAGCGAGCAAAATCGTTTCTCTCGACAAAAACGGCCAGATTCTAGGCCATTTCAAATTGGACTTCAGTCCCACCGGGATCGGAGCTCTGGATGAAAATCGGATAGCTATTCTCGGTTTGAAAGAAGAAAAATTGGTTCACCTCTATGACCTCCAAGGTCACCACCTAGAAAGCTTTGGAGAACCATTTGCCCCTCCTTCTCGGGTAACAGCCTATAAAGATGTGCCTTTAATTAAACAACCGCTTCACTTCGACTGTTCTGCCAGCGGTAAAATTTTTCTGGCTAATCCCTATGCCTATGAAATTCAGGTCTATGAGAACGGTCAACTTCAACAGACTTTAAAAGGACAGAGTAAACTCTTTTTCCCCTTAAAAGTACAAGCCAGAACTGCCGGCGATAGACGTCAACTCAGCTTGTTCTGGTGTACAATAAACGTCGTCGAACACCAAGGTCGCCTTTATGCTGGACTAAGATCATTTTCCACTAAGAAAAAAAATCATTTAGAAATCTTTGAAAAAGGGAAATCTGTAGCTATTCTGGAAGTAGAAGGTGTACTCAGGGCCATTGATGACCAGGGACGACTATATTTCTCTGAAGAAATCCCTTATCCTGTCATGAAAAGATACCGAGTCGAAACGAAATAATCTATTAAAAGAAAAAACTTTCTGAACCTTGGAGGAGGACATTTCTTTTCCCAGACAATAATGGATAAATTCCCTAACATTTAAATTGTGAGTTAACCTGTTCTGGAAGAAAAATATCAAAATACATGGGCATATCTGTGAATTATTGTCTTTAAACCCAATAGATTTCTGATCATTAGACTTCAGGTTTGAAGAAGAGCGTTGCCTTTTGTCTCTTAAAACATATAAGTCAGTTTCAAAAATAATGTATGTCCCTGAACTCCTTTTTCCCCAAAACGGCCGGTTCCTTTCTGATAAGCCACTTGGATAAAACCAAAAGGCGGTTGAAAACGATAGACAAATAGGACTTGAATATTATGTTTATCAATGGCTGTATTCACCTGGTAGAACACTTTGACAAATAAATCATTAGTGAAATAATTAGAGGCCCGCAAGACATGAATCCAGGTGCTCCGGCCCTGAGGATCGGGGTGATAAGCCAGCCGGGTTAAAGCATACTGAAAGGAAAAATCCCGGGTAATTTTATAATTGAGACTTCCCTCCAAGAGCTTGAAATCCAGGTCGAAATTTCGACCGAAAGAATAGGCCAGGCTAGCCGACTGCCATTCGCGCGTGTTGTATCCGAGGGTAAACTTGGTCCGGTGGTTCCTAAATTCTTTTTCATAAAGCTTATATTCCTGAATGTGGTCGGTCCGGAAAGAAAACTTATTGGTGAAATCAAAAGAAAGGCCTTCGACAATTTCCCAGCTGCGGAGAGTTTTATCCATCCCCCAGTAAATATTGTAATTTGAACTATATTTAACCCGGTCAATTCCCCAGCGTTTTAACCAGAATGTTTTGGTAATATTGGAATCAAATTCATGACGATTATCATCACGGATATAACCTACTTCGTTGGCATTATCGCCAAATCTTTCTCCCAAATGAGTGTAACGCAAATGAATATGAAAGGTGGCTGAATCATAACTTGGCCGGAGAAAAAAGGCGATGTTTTGAGAATTATAATCTCCATAACTCATGGCCAACTGGCCGGTGAATTTAAAGGTATTGCTAAAATAGAGAGCAGTATCGAAACCGGCTGTGCCTTTATGTCGGCCATTGATATATTTATTGGCCAAAAGAAAACCAATGTTAGATGATTTGAAGACATCTTTTTTGACTCGAAACACAGTGAAATTAGCTGAGCCCTCCTGGTTGTATTCAGTTTCTTTGGTTTGGACACTCATTCCTGAAAATTCATACCCACCGCTTTTACCATAGATTTTTACTCCCCCATAAATATCAGCTATCCGGCGCGAATAAAAAAGCCTAATTCGTTGCCGATATATTTCAGAGCCTTCCAGGAAAAAATTTCTTTTCTCGGGAAGTCGCAGTTCAAAGCGGGTCAAGTTTATCTGCTCCTGGTCAGCTTCAACCGTAGCGAAGTCAGGATTGATAGTTAAATGCCCAGAAACCGTCTGAGAAAAACTATAATTGGCATCCAAACCAACTTGAACTTCCGATTTCTGACCTTCTTCCAATTTGGTAATAATATGGGGAATGAGATAGCCTCTTTTCTGAGCTGGTTTCAGATTTAAACCCACCAAGTCACCAAATTGAGAGACCTTCTGGGGTGACTCCAGTGGTCCGGTCCAGAAACTCATCTCCAGATTACGAGGAATAAAACGGCCAAAATTAACTCCCCAGACTTTTCCTTCCCCAGGTGGATACTTCATCGAACTTAAATCAATGGCCATCTCCACTGTCCAGCCGAAATCGGTCTGCCGACCGGCTGATTTCCAGATACCGTCCCAAGTGGTTTCCATAGTCTTCCCATTCTCAGTTATCCGACCATCAAGCTGAGTTCCCAACAGATTGGTGATAAAGAAATAACAACTCCGCCGGTCATGGAAAGTATCCAGAAAAACAGAGACAGCATCATCTTCTCTTAAATCGGCATCTCGTTTAGTCTGATTGGCCGCAATTTTCTCGGGCTGGGGATCATAACAAAGAAATCCAAAATAAATATATTTATCATCGTAGAGAACTCGGACGACTGTCCGCAAGGTGGCCGGCTTTCCCCGTTGGGGCTCAAATTGAATGAACTCACTGGCTGAAGGAGCTTTCTGCCAAATGGCCTCATTCAGGGCTCCGTCAACAATTATCTCGGCCTCTGTCTTCAGAGCACCGACCTTCTTCACTTCTTGAGACCAGAGAAAGAAGACACCTCCAAGACAAATTAAAGCGGTCAGGAAAATCTTTCTCATCTGTGATGTATTAAATACTAAATTTAATTAGAAGCGTAAATATAACACACCCCAGCTATAGGAGCAACAGATAACGGGAGATTAAGTCTTCTTATGTCCCGGGCGAGACGAGACTAATTCTTTGAGTTTGTCTAAAATAATTGATTCCAGAGAAAAGAGGCTACAAACTGTAGATAAGGGCGGGTCTTCACCTCCTCTATTGAGGGCCTGCCAAATTCATCTGAGATGCCGTTGATGATCATTTCAGCCTGAATTATTCATGAAGCGAAGTTGTTGGAGAAATAAAATAGGTAGTTGAGATGGCTCACTTCAAGTGAAGTCTTACAAAGAAGAGGCGTCAGGCTAGACCAGCCCCGGGCTAATCTGACTTTGGTGTCATTAAAGGCCGCCGCAGAGAGCCAGGGGTTATACCAGAGAAAAAATCAAGCTCCCAGGTAAATAGAGTGAGAATAAATATTGGTTTCAGCTATAATTTATGAATAATCCAGGTGGGTCAATCCCGAGTAAAAGTGACTGGGGAAAAGGAAAAACCTGAGAGCAACTTCTCTAATTACCGGAGTTGCCGGCTGAGTTGTCATAAAATCCAATAAATTTATTTTCCGCGCGGGAACTTTCGAGATATTCACTCAACTTGCTGGAATCTAACCCATAAAGGAAAAAGAGATTGGCCAAGTCATTCCGACAGATGCGGGCTTCTTGAGGAGCCGCCAGACAATGATAGGCCTCAAAAAGAGCCAGCCTGGAGTGGGGAAGGGCTCGATGGATCCTCACCAGTTCTGAGACAGGGGCCACTTGGTCCAAAGTCCCGCCGACCAATAATATCTCTGAAGTGACCTTCTCCAGGTTCTTAATGTCAAAAAGATGCTCCTGGTAGGTGGGTGTTTCTGCATAAATATTTAATAGGGGCCGGGCTATTTCCAAGAAAGGGTAATTAACATCGTATTTTTCCTCCACTCCTGTAGGCATATTGGTTTCATACATAAAAACTACTGTCCAGGGCTTGTATTTCTGAATCGAGCGCACAAAAAAATCAACTGTTCCCAAAAGACGGGTATATTTTTTATAGCGAATAAAATCACCCTGACTGGTTTCCCTAATCAGCTCTTTGACTTCATTTTCATCGTAATACAACAACCGCTGGATCAAGAAGAGCAACTGGGCCCGCTCCACATCCGGCTGTTGCCAGGCCTGGTCATAGACTTTCTCCAGGTTGTTTTTTTTCAGAAATCGCTGAAAGTAGGCTACACCGGCTTCACTGCTGCCACGGGCGTCTTTAAAAAAGCTCATCAGAAAGGCCCGGTCGACATTTTCAGGATAGCGGGCGATATATTTCAACCCGATCATGGCTGTTCCGGATCCACCCAGAATGTTAATTTTCTTATCGCCTAACAAATCTCGTCTGATTCGCTCAATATCCTCCACCACATTATCTGAGTTCAGCAGTTCGTAAGCCCGGGGCCAATCAATATTTCGGCTGTCCAGTTCAGGAATACGGGAGCAATACATACCCCGGTATTCATAAATGACCGTATTGAACTCCAGACCGAACATCTTCTTATATTTATCCGCCCAGCCTACCTGGGAGAAGGTTCTCTGTCCATCAATGGGAATCAGAATGGTCGGTTTGTTTTCATCAAAATCACTGCAAAGTTCGTAATATAATTTAAAACTTCCCTGGGCGGGCCGACGATAAGAAAGAGGAACTTCTAGATAGCGATGATAAAAATCCTCTCGGGGACGCCCGGGATTAAGTTCTTGATAAAGATAACTCTCTTCTGAGCGGGGAAAATCTGGCCAGATTCTCTCTACCCGGGTGATGAATGTGACCGGGCGACCGTTGACTGTACCTGCCGCCAAGGAAACGTTTTCCAGTTTTAGACTAATCTCCAACGAACTGACATCTTGATTAACATAATCGCTTAACAGTACTTTGTAAGTCTGTTCTATAATGTAAGTCAGAAAAAAATCATCTATGAAATAAATTTTTTTTTGGTCTTCATCAGGCAGTGTGGCTTCTAGTTGAAGATAAACATCATTTCTTCCCCGGGCATTCTCTTTAGCCACAACACCAACCAATTTCCCTTGCAAATCCTTGCTTCGTTGAGGGTGGCAAGCACCTGATAAGACAATCAAACCAAGGCAAAAAGCACCCGCAAAGTATTTTCTCATTTTCAACCTTCCTTGGAGGACGAGTAAATAAGAGGGCTTATTATAATGATTAAGTTCATTAAAGAAAAGATAGATTTTAAATGATGAAAAGATAAGTACTAACTGGCCAGGTGGCTGGCCCCCTTATTACGTTACTATCCGGCTAGGGGCTTTAAAAATCGGGGATCATGACAGTCAGAATAGTCCCCAAAACGATTTCCGGCTCCTCACTTTTGGATCATTCACTTCAAGCCAGTGGTCTTATTGATGTAATTAAAAAAGATTACTAATTTAAAATAATAATGAAGAGATACTAATTTTTAACTACTTGACTTATTAAGAGCCTGCAAGGAGATCGGCTTAAGAGGTGGACGTACCGTAAATAGCCCTATTTCTCCTCCTTCTCTCTGACACATCGCCTGAAGCAATTCATAGATGATAGGCGTGCAGGTCCGGCCCTGGCATTTACCCATGGCACAACGGGTGGCCACTTTAAGAGCGTTGGGATTATGACAACCCATTTTCAGGGCTTCTTTTAAATCTTTTAAAGTGACGCTCTCACAGCGGCAGATAATCGTCTCTTCAGGTAAGTCGAGCAAGGTGGCCGGCTCGACCTGATAAAGAGAGTTGAAACACTTCATAAAACTCAAATGATGTTTCCTTTCCCTCTGAAGTTTCTTTAAACGTGGGGCAAAAGGTACTTCCTTCACCTTGCCTAGTTTCTCCAAAATAGTATAAGCAGCCAATTGTCCCTCACAAATTGACTTTTGCCCCCCGCCAATGCCAGTAATCTCTCCCGCCGCCAGAATATCAGGCACGCTTGTTTCCAGTCGGTCATTTACTTTTACCGTCCAGCCACCTTTTTCGCGGGCATACTCCAGCTCACAGCCGGCCAGCTGGGCGGCTTCAATATTAGGCACAAAGCCATAGCCTACCGCTAAAGCTTCCACCGAGTATGTCCTTTCTGTGCCCTTGATTACTCTGCCGCGGCCATCCACTCGAGCCACTACTACTTCTTCAACTTGTTTTTCCCCCCTGGCTTCAACAATCTTTCTTTTATATTTGACCGGTACTCGGGAGCGGTAAATTAAAGAAAGATACCGAGCTCCTTCCCAGAATTTAGGAAATTGGTGAAAGATCTGAGGCATAAATTTTATCTTATTCAACCAAGGACTCTGCTCCATAATCCCTAACAGGCGGCCACCATTTTTAAGATATTCATAGCCAGCGGCTAAGAGAAAAAGACCCGTCCCTCCGATAAGCATCCGCCGGGCAGGTAAGACACCCGAGCTCTTCATTAAGACCTGGACCAATCCCGTGGAGTAGACACCGGGTAAAGTCCAGCCCTTAAAGGGAATAAATCTTTCTCTAGCCCCTGTAGCCAGCAAAAGGAGATCATATTTTAAGGAAAAGGCTTTCTGGCGGTTCCACTCCAGGAGAATTTCCCGGTCATTGTAAATACCCATTAAGATCGTTTTATTAAGCAAGGTAAGTTTTTTCTGCTTGACTTGATTAACAAATTCAAAGCCCACTCTTTTCACTTTATCCAGATGAAGTTCAGAATACTCTCCTAATTCTTCAGGAATTTTTCGTAATAGTTGACCTCCCAGATGGATATTTTCGTCAACCAGAAGAATTTTTAAATTATAATCAGCTAGAATATTGGCTGCGACCAGCCCGGCCAGGCCGCTGCCCACAATAATCACTTCATATTTGCTTTTGTCTTCAATCATCTAATTCTACTCTCATCCCTTCTTGGACTTCGGTGACGCAGGCTCGGATATTGGGCACACCATTAATCGTCACCGTACATTCAAAACAGACCCCCATGCCGCAAAGAGCTCCCCGTGGTTCCTGACTCACGGGATTTTTCTTGATTATTTTATACCCAGCCGCCAGCAGAGCAGCTAAAACTGTTTCCCCTGCATAGGCTGTGATGGGCTTCCCGTTGACATAGAGATTGATTTTCTCTTTCCTCTTTATAGCAGGAATCCTTAGATTATCCATCGTCTCCCTGACAGAAAATAAAGCAAATTTTTAGACTATAAGCTACACATTTTTCTGGGGGATTGTCAAGAAATCTCTGCTTAAGGGGCAAGTCTTAGATAAACTGACGGCCAGCTGAGTGGCTTAGGGGAAAGAGAAGTCAGATCTAGTTGACACCAGCCCCCGGCTGTGTTAAAAAATTCCCTTCATAATCTCTTTTTTACACTGAGAAAAGTTATCATGCTTACCTTTGATGTCGCCATAGTGGGGGCCGGGATTATTGGCTTAAGCACGGCCTATCATCTTAGTGCCGCAGGCCTCAAATTAGCTATCATTGAGAAAGACTATCTTGGTTCCGGTTCAACTCTGCGTTGTATCGGCGGTATCCGCCAACAGTTCTCTACGCCTACCTCTATCCGGGTGATGAAAGATAGCCTTACCCTTTTTCAACAAATGGAGGAAGAATTCGGTTTTCCAGTGGAATTTCATCAAGGTGGCTATCTCTTACTAGCTCATACCCCTCAAATGGTGGAAGTTTTTCAGAACAACATCAAAATTCAGCAAGCTGAAGGTGTTAATGTGACCTTACTCTCTCCTAAAGAGGCCCAGGAAATTGTTCCCGACCTGAATACCGAAGGGCTGCTGGCAGCGGCTTATTGTCCGGATGACGGCCAAGCTTATCCTTTTGCTGTGTTGAAAGGTTATCACCAAAAACTCCAAGAAAAAAAGCAAACTTTTTTCTTACATAATCCAGTTAAAAAGATAAAAATCAATGGAAATTTCCGGTTAACTCTGGGTGATGGCACTACCTTAGAAGCTAAAAAAGTCCTGCTCTCAGCTGGTCCCTGGACTGGAGAATTAGCCAAATTAGTGGGGCTTGATTTGCCTCTCTATCCTGAAAGACATGAAGCTATCGTCACCGAAAGGCTGCCTAAATTTATCGAACCTATGCTGGTTGATTATCGTCCCGATGGATGTTACTTCCATCAATTGATTAGTGGCCATATTATCGGCTGTTATACGCCTATTCCCAACGTGCCCGGAATTAGGATAGATAGTTCTCTGGGATTCTTGCAGGAAATGGGTCAACGGATGGTCCGTTTAGTTCCCCCTCTAGAAAAAGCCACTATTCTCCGGCAATGGGCGGGCTGTTACACGATGACTCCCGACGGTAGTCCCATAGTTGATGAAAGTCCGATTAAAAACCTTTATATTGCCGCAGGGATGAGTGGGCACGGCTTTATGTTTGGTCCAGGAATCGGCAAACATCTGGCCCATTTTATAGCCGAAGAAAAATGGGATGTTGACTTTAAGGAATTTGCTATAAATAGGTCCTTCAAAGGAAAAGAAAGTCTTAAATAATCAAACTGGCTAATTCTCTAATATTGAAGACTGTCAGTTTATAAAGGAGAGCCTTTCTGTCTCTAGAAAAAAAATATTGGGAGAACATCCTTTTTCTCGCTTCCTCAAAGAGTTTCAAAAGAAGGATATTAGTTGTTTTTTAGCCCATTTCCCGGAGAGTTTTAAGGCAAAATAGCTAATTCTTCAACGGCCTAATTACTAGTAACAAGGACTATAGCAATATTAAGCCATCTTCCTCGACTGAATTAAGCACTTCCCACGAAAAGCTCAACCAAGCATAACTGAAACTTCTTTGCGGTTCTTCCTGAAAAAATCGTTACTTAAATTCTCTTCAGTGGATTGGCTTTTTTTCAGAAATAAACTAAAATAATAAATCCCAAGAACAAAATGAGAGTTAAAAGAGTTCCTTTCTCCACCAGCCCAAAAAACTTGGCCAAGTAAAAGGGAGAAGAAGATGAGCTCATCCCCGACAAGCTTCATTAGTATCTTTAACGATGTTTTAGGACCAATCATGCGAGGGCAATCCAGCTCGCACACAGCCGGCTCTTATTTTATCGGCCGCCATGTTCGGGAGCTCCTAGGAGAACCCCCGGCAGAAGCAAAATTCACTTTTCATCCGGAGGGATCTTATGCCCGAGTTTTCCAAGCTCAGGGAGCAGATTTAGCCTTTGCAGCTGGTCTGCTTGGCTGGTCGCTGACTGATGAAAGATTTCCTGCCGCCCTCACTTTGGCGGCTCGGAACAAAATTCACCTTGAGTTCCTTGTGGCCTCCTTTCCAGAAGCCGACCATCCTAACAGTGTCAAAATTCACCTCCACTCCCCCAAGACAACAGACTTGACTATTATTGCTAAATCAATTGGTGGCGGTGCCATCCAAATCGTCAAATTTAATAATTGGGCTATTGATTTTGAGGGTAAAGATTATCTCCTCTTGCTCCAGTGTCAGTCAAAAGACTTGAAGAAATTAAAATCCATTTTTCTTCCTCTGGGTAAAAAAATGGACGAACAGACCACGGATTCTCAGAGCTTTATTTCCGTCAGGTTCAAATCGAAGCCTCACCAGAGTTTATTTAGAAAAATAAAAACCATCTCCCCTGAGGCCAGAATTTGGACTACCTCCCCCCATGTCTTTTCTCAAAAAGGAAGACCCCTTTTTTCTTCAGGGGCAGATATAGAAAAAATGGCCAGAGAAAAAAATTTGTCCTTAGGCAACATTGCTCTAGAGTATGAAAGCACCTTGTTAGGCCTTGACCAGCAAAGATGTTTGGCTGAAATGAAAAAAAGACTGAGGGTTATGGAGGCGGCCATTCGTGCTGGTCAACAACCCGAAAAGGTTCACCTCCAACTGCTAGAACCCAGTGCCCATAAAATTATCCAAGCTATCGACAAGCAAACAGTGGCTCTTGGGGGGCCTCATGCCAGGGCAGCAGCTCGAGCCATGGCCGTGATGCACCACGCAAATAGTCTGGGAGTTATTTGTGCTGCTCCCACCGGTGGCTCAGCTGGAGTTATTCCTGGTGTCATAACTACTTTACGCGAAGAGAAAAAATTGGACGAAACCCAAACTTTATTAGCCCTTTTTGCGGCCGGGGCGATCGGTCTGATTGTTGCCCAGCGGGCTACATTTGCGGCCGAAGTAGCTGGCTGTCAGGTAGAAATCGGTGCTGCTGGCGCTATGGCGGCGGCGGCGGTGGTGGATGCCTGCGGCGGTACCGCCAGTCAAGCTCTCCAGGCAGCCGCTATTTCTTTGCAAAACACTATGGGCTCCGTTTGTGACTTAGTCCAAGGGATCTGTGAAATTCCCTGTCACACTCGCAATGCTGCGGCGGCCGCCAGTGCTTTTGTCTGTGCTGATCTTATCCTTGGGGGTTATGACAACCCTATTCCTCTCGATGACACCATTGACGCTGCCCTCTCTTCAGGCAAAATGCTACCTCCCCAACTCCGCTGCACTTCCCTCGGTGGTCTAGCTATCACACCCTCAGCTCTTGCTCTAAAAAAGAAAAGAATAGATAATAAATAATGAGCAAAGCAGAGAAAAAATTATGTGGGGCGGGCAGCAAAGGGGAAAATCGGCTTTTGTTTGGCTGATAATTCTTATCTTGATGTCACCTGTATCTTTGTTAGCTGAGAGGCTATCTCTGGCCCAGATTCTTAAAAAATGCGCTTCTTATTGTGAACTTCTTAGTAATTCAGTTTTCCATTTTGTCTGTCTGGAAGAAGTTGAGGAACGTCTCTTTTATTCAGCCCGGCGGATTACTTATTATCGTCCCACTGCTTTTTTCAAACGCCACAAACTCCTTTATGACTACCAACTTATCTGGAAGGACGGTCGAATTACGGAAAAAAGAATTCTTCTTGAAGAGAATGGCCGAGAAAAAAATATTCCTAACGCTCATCTGAAAACCAAAAGATTTAAACACAAAAAAATAATTTTTGGACCTATCGGTCTTCTGAGTCCCTACTGGCAAAAAAGACATACTTACCGAATAATCCGAGAAGAGCGGTTAAAAGGACAAGAAACCTTAGTCCTCGAAGCTCTACCCTCTCCCTCAGCCCAAACCAAGCATCTCTATGGAAAAATTTGGGTAAATCTCTCCGACGGTAGCATTTTAAAACTCGAATGGAAGCAGGAATCTTTGGAAAATTATGATTTAATTCAAAACCTGGCGCGCCAATTTAGGGCAAAACCCCGAATCACCCTTATAGCTGAATACTTCCAAGAGAAAAAAGGCTTCACTTTCCCAGTCGGGTTATCATTAAAGAAGATTACCTTCAGACCAGAAACCGAGTCCTAAGAGTCTCAGAATTTATAAAAATTACAAATTTTTCACAGTTGAAACAAAAGTCCAATATCGTTAAAAACAGCCCTACCTGCTGCCCCTCTGGCTCTCGCTGGCCAAAGTGAAAGGTGAAGAACTGCCCCCAACTCCTCAATAATCATGAACCTCAGAAATCGTCTAGGAGTTAAATAGCTGTTAGGCTCAAGCAAAAGGCTGGTCAATGGCCACAGCTTCCATGCCTCCTAACACCTGATAACCATCTTCAGTAACCACAAAACAATCTTCAATCCGAACCCCGAATTCGCCATAAATATAAATTCCAGGCTCATTACTGAAAGTCATCCCCGGCTGAAGAGGCAATTTATTTCCTCGGACTAAATAAGGATACTCATGCCCTTCAAGCCCAATTCCATGTCCCAAACGATGGCCAAAATATTTATAATCCGGGCCAAAGCCAGCCTCTTCAATTACCCGCCGGGCAGCCCGATCCACTTCTTCACAGGGAACACCAGGACGAATTGTTTGATAAGCTGCTTGCTGAGCTTTGCGGACAATCTTCCAGATCTGACGTTGCCGGGCTGTCGGCTGACCAAAAACTATAGTTCGCGTAACATCAGAACGATAACCCGCCACACTACATCCGCCATCGATTAAAACTATGTCTCCCTTTTTCAGAGAGCGGAGCTGTCGCGAGCCATGGGGAAAGGCAGTATTGGGACCATACTGGGGCCAACCTCCACCTGAGACCCCCATCTGCTGATGGGCTTGCCGCACATAATCAGCCAATTCTTGTTGAGACATTTCCTGATGGAGATGTTTAAATCCCTCCTGATAAGCCAACTTGGTGATCCGGTTAGCTAGATCCATATATTTAATTTCTTTAGGTGTTTTAACCCCCCGACAGCCTTCAGTGATAGGGGCCCCATTGACCACCTCTAGATGGGCGGCATCCCGCCGGAGACCGAAATAAACAAACATTCTGATTGTGGGCCCCAAAGCCAATTTGCCCGTAGCGGCCCCCAAGTCCTTCATTATTCCGGCAATTAATTTATATGGACTTTCATGTTCCTCCCAAGTTCTTACTTCCTGGTCGGGCGGAATAAGTTCTCTGGCTCTTTCCAATTCAAAAGCCGGGCACACCCATATGGGCTCTTTTTTCCGACTAAGGAGAGCTCCAAAGGTGCGTTCGCTTCGACGCCATTGCACCCCCGTAAAATAGACGAGATTAGTACTGGCCGTGAGAAACAAAGCACTTATCCCTCGCTCAGCCATAAACTGCCGGGCTTTCTCCCGACGCATTTCATAATCAGTCTTTGTCAGAGGTTCTATAGCCTCAACCATTTTCTTAATCTTAAGGAGCAATTTCTCTCCGGATTGAGCTAAGATGCGGTCAACAAAACCGAAGGCCGTTAAGCTCAATCCTCCAATAGTTAAAAATTGGCGACGGGAAATCATCAATTCACTCCTTTAAGCTTGAGTTTATTTAAAAACAAGAATTATCACTACCCAAGTAAAAAGTCAAAAATATCTTATTTTAGAAAATCCCTTTTTTCTTCCCTTCGCTAAACGCTGGCCAAGCAAGCATAATATCTCCTTCTTTCCCGCCAATCTCAGTTCGTCATATTAATTTAATTAATTTAATTGGAGTTAGATAATTTTTAAAAAGCCAAGCAATAGAGTTGGGGAATAGGTAGTGAGGGAGGAAGGGACTTTATTTTAAGGACTGCCTGAGCTATGAGGAGTAATTTTCTCATGACGACCAGAAAAGCTCGGTCTTCACCTTTCGCCTTTGAGCTAAGGGCCAGGCTCCTTTCTCTTCCCAGCTCGGGGGTTAATTAGAAGTGGGAGGGCCAAAAATTTTTTCTGAAGACTTTGATTGAATAAAAGTTTTGCCAGTTGCAGTTGATATAAGGATCTTCCTGGGTAGTAATCAATACTTTACAGACTACTTCACGATGTTAATAAAAAAGGTAATAATCAAAGCATTGGTAAAATCAATAAAAAAAGCCCCGACAATGGGAATTACCAGAAAAGCCCGGGGAGCTGGGCCAAATTTCTCCACTAACGACTCCATATTAGCGATTGCGTTAGGAGTAGCTCCTAAACTAAAACCACAATTTCCCCCAGCCATAACCGCCGCATCATAATCCCGCCCCATGAGGTTAAAAGTCACCCAAAGAGCAAAGGCAGCCATTAACATTACTTGGAGACAGAGGATAATCAGCATGGGTAAGGCCAATTCCAGGAGTTCCCAGAGACGCAGGCTCATTAAAGCCATGGCCAAAAATAGATTCAAAGCCACTGAGCCTAAAACATCAATATACCCTTGAGAAATAGGCACTAATTTAGTCAAATCAAAAAAATTCCTAACTAAGGCAGCTACTAACATAGCCCCAATATAGGCCGGCAAAGTAATTCCCTGGCTTTCAATCCAGCCGGAGAGAAGCGAACCCACCCACATACAGGCCAGAATTATGGTGAGATATTTAAGAATCTCATAAGCGCTAATTTCCGGAGAAGATTTTTCTTCTTCAGCGAGTTGATCCTTACCTTCGGGGGCTATCCCGGCGAGAGTAGGTAAAGGTTGAAAACGGGACCGCAACTTTTTCTTTTGAATTAAATAAGTCCCGATAGGTCCCCCAATCAACCCGCCCGATACCAGACCAAAAGTAGCCGCTGCCACCGCCAAAGTAGTAGCTCCATTCATTCCCATTTTTTCAAAAAGAGGACCAAAGGCCAATCCGGTGCCATGCCCCCCCGTCATGGTCACTGAACCAGTTATTAAGCCGAGAAAAGGATGAACCCCCAGCAGTTTACTCATCAGCACCCCTACTCCATCCTGAAGAAAAGCCAAAACAGAAGCAATCCCCCAAAAAAGCACTACCTGGGGACCGCCTACTTTCAGCAAGGAAAAGCTGGCGGTTAAACCTACGGTAGTAAAAAAGGCAATCATAAATGGGGTCTGGAGGGCAATATCAAAGTCGAAACTCACTAGATGAGTCAACCTGAAAATAAGGGCCAGAGTAGCAAAAATTAAGCCGCCTACCACCGGGGCTGGGATATTCAATCTATCAAGAAGTGACCACCGCCTCTTGACAAAATACCCTAAAAAAAGGACTAAAGCGCCCAGCGCTGTAGTTTGGATCATATCCAGCCTAATAGTTAAGAGAGTCTCAAATGATGATAACTCCATTCTATTTCACTCCTTGCCCATCTGGTTTTACAGAATAGCCAAAATTGCCTCCTTTTGGCAACATCTTCTCTGGCGCCTGAGCCAAATTGAAGCTATCCGTCCAAATTTAGACAAACAGAAGAAAAAGCTTAATTCGGGAGAATTGTTTCTGAAATAGACCAATAAAGAAAAAAATCCAGTGAGCAGCACCACCATTCTCATGAAGACTACTTCTATCTAGTTCTTGGAAAAATAAATTAAGTCCTTCTCCAGCTGCTTTTCTCAGCCTCAGAAGTCCAATCTAAAAACCGAAAGCACTCATCTTAAACCCATTGAGGAAGACTCGCTGAAAAAAGCTCAGAAAAAGATGCCTCAAATCATCATGTTATCTTACTCAGAAAATTAGCTGCTTTTAAAATCTATGACCTATCTTTTCTTCGAGTCTTTTAGACATTTAATTTAACCTGGATAATTCATAAAAAAATGTCTTT
>QMPV01000012.1 GCA_003648765.1 Candidatus Aminicenantota bacterium | reverse complement strand
CCCCAGCAACCTACGCAGGGGAGGTTATGGCTGGGGCACACAGCCCCACATCCGTCACTAGTTAAGGGCCCAAGACAGAGAAGGCCTCTTTTCAAGAGACAGTCGTTTTCTTTGTATTTGCAGGTGACACAGACCGGACGCGGATATTCTTCAGGAGGAGTACCTTTGACAATCCGGGTGAAAAAGTGAAGAAACTGCTCTTTACTTATGGGACAACCAGGTAGATAGAAATCAACTTTGACATAGGCATCAATAGGTTTGGAGACAGTGGCCTTGAGCTCCATAGACGTATCGCCATAGACTTTGCGGAAATGTTCTTGCCACTCCTGAGGGTTTTGAAAACGCGCTTGAATACCGCCCACCGTGGCACATAAACCAAGAGCCACTACTATCCGAGAGCGTTGCCTTATATCTTTTAATTCTTCTATTTCTTTTTCAGTGGTCACTGAACCTTCGACCAGGGCTACATCCAGTTCGCCCTCGATATTGTCGCTTTTAGCCATCAAGAAAGATTGGATGTCTACTGCCTGAAAGATATCCAAGAGTTCTTTTTCACAGTTAAGAATCATTAAGGCATCACCTGCACATCCAGTTAATTCATAAATGCCGATCTTCAATTTTCTGTTGTCCATTATCTCCCCCTTAGATTAACTCTCTCATATGAATAACATCCCAGTAAGTAAATACAGGACCGTCAAGACAGGTATAAATGTAGTCAATAGCACAATGACCACATTTACCCACGCCGCATTTCATCCGTCTTTCCAAAGTCATTAGGATCTGGTCTTTTGGGATGTTGAGTTTTAAAAGTTCCTGGATGACAAATTTGTACATGACTGGGGGGCCACAAACCAGCGCCACAGTTTGGTTGGGATTAATTTCTTTCAATTGGGGGAAAAGGGTAGTGACTACCCCAACGTTGTCCACCCATTGACCAGTATCATCCTGATCGACTGTTAAATAGCACTCCAGATCGCTACGTTTTTTTAGATCGAGAAATTCTTGAAGGAAAATCATTTCCGCGGGGCGTTTGGCTCCATGAAGCAGAATAACTCGACCAAAAAGATCCCGGTTGTCAAGACAATAAAGGAGAACCGAACGCAGAGGAGCCGCTCCCAGACCGCCCATGACAATCAGGATGTCTTTGCCTTCCATTTTTTCGATAGGAAAGCCATTGCCGTAAGGTCCACGAACCCCAATCAGGTCATTTTCCTTTAAATTGAAAATCGCCCTAGTTACAGTGCCCGTTTGACGAATACAGAATTCAAGCAAGCCGGGCCGCGATGGGGTGGAGGAAATGGAAAATGGGGCTTCGCCAGCACCCAGGACCGAAATCATAGCAAATTGACCAGGACGGTATTGAAAAGATAAAGATTTTTCTATATCAACTAACCGGACCTGGAAAAATTTGACATCTTCCGTTAGAGGGTACATCCTGACAATTCGGGCGGGTTCAGGCAGGAATGGATTTTTTGTCTGGTTGGTTTTATTGACAACTTTCATTGTTTCACCTCATTGGCTAAGCGATTCCAGAAGGCGTCAACTTGCTCGCCTTCTAGAGCCCGGGAGACAGTGTAAATATTGATGTCTACCGGGCAGGTGACAAGACACCGTCCGCAGCCGACACAGGCCGGCTTACCATATTTGGAGATGTAAGCTTGCAGTTTATGGGTGTACCAGAGTTTTAGTCGTTGAGAACGTTTTTCCCGAAAGTTTTCCCCTCCAGCTACCGCTGAATAATTTTCCAGCATGCAGGAGTCCCAACAGCGGTGAATTTCTGAATAATTTTTACCCAAGACGGGGTGATCGTTGACGTTGTAACAGTTACAGGTGGGACAGACCATACTGCAGGAGCCACAGGAAAGGCAGGCCTGACCGAGGACTTCCCATAGAGGATGATGATAGCGAAGCTCCATCAGATCCGGCATAGAAACAAAGTTAATATGGAGTTGGAAAGCTCGATTTCTTTTCTCTTGCCAGGCAATATAACTTTTAATGTCTTCTTCACTGATGGATTCCTCGAATAACTCCGGGGTGAGGCGGAGGCAATCATCGCCTTCACTCGAACCTATCCAGACCAGATAATAGTCATCCAGTTCGGAGAAGAAGAGATCATAGCCTTCTTCAATAATATGAGTATGGGTGGATTGGCAAAAACAGTATTCATCAGGCCAACAAGAATGGCCAAAAACTAGGGTGTTCTCTCGGGCCTTTAGGTAATAAGGGTCTTCAAAAGCCTGACGGTGGAACTGATCGAAAATTAAGAGTCCATGAAGATCACAGGGATGGACACCAAAGAGAACTTTGGGAGTAACATGGGAATAGTCTTCTTGGTAGCCCTGGAATGAGGCTTGAAACATGTTGAACTCGGGAGGCAGAAAAAGTTTTCTGGGGGGAAGAATGGTTCGGGTATAATCCAAGTCGATTTTAGAAAAGTCGTCAATCAACTGGAAGGAATGTTTGTTATTACTCAGGCGAACAGGCGCCCAGAGTTCGGCATCTTGTGAGACAGCCTGAAGAAAGGGATGGAGATTTTCTTTTTTTAGCTTGACAATTTTCATGGCTATCTTCCTTTTTTAAAATCTTTTTCTTTCCGAAAGGTGGGTTAGAAAATATTATGTACAGATATGACCTTTCGGAAAAGAATAGATTGCAAGAATTGTGCCTATTTAATAATGAGGCTGGCTTAGTAAGAGATATTTATCTGTAATTTATTTATTATCTTTAGGATAGTAAAAGCATGAGCCATGTTCCCTATCTAAAAGATCCCCCTTTGCTTTCAGGAGAATTTTTCCCCACTTCTGTCCATTTTTGACCTAGTCAGAGTCGACTTTTTCTCCTAGATTATATTTTTTTATTTTCGCCAAAAGAGTTTTGCGATCAATCCCTAAAATTTTTGCTGTTCTGCTTTTATTGCCTCCCTGGGCTTGCAGCACTAGTTTGATATATTCTTTTTCTATTTCCTCTAATGATTTAAATTCGCCTCCGGGAGGAAAAGATGAGTATCTAGTTCCTAATCCATGATAGATTAAGTCGGCCATTTCCAGTTCGTCGCCTTGAGCGAGAACCACAGCTCTTTCAATAGTATTTTCTAGCTCGCGGATATTTCCTGGCCAATCATAATTCATAAGAGCTTTTTTAACTTGAGGCGGAATGGTTTTGAGTCTTTTTTTCGCTTTCTGGCAATATTTTTGGAGAAAATAGTCAATTAAGTAAGGAATGTCTTCCTTTCTTTCCCGAAGAGGGGGCAGGTGAATTGGGACCACACTTAGCCGGTAAAAGAGGTCCTCCCGAAACGTTCCTTGTCGCACACAGGCAGCCAGATCTTGGTTGGTGGCCGCAATGATGCGAACATCTACTTTAATCGGTCGAGAACTACCGATGCGAGTTACTTCCCTTTCTTGGATTACCCGGAGAAGCTTAGCCTGAATATTAAGAGAAATATTACTGATTTCGTCTAAAAAGATTGTTCCGCCATTGGCCACTTCGAAACGGCCATGTTTAGTAGCATAAGCGCCGGTAAAAGATCCTTTAACATGCCCGAAAAGTTCGCTTTCGAACAAAGTCTCCACCAGGGCGCCACAGTCAACCACGACAAAAGGAGCTTGGCGGCGGGGACTGTGTTTGTGTATTTCTCGAGCTAGAAGTTCTTTACCGGTGCCACTTTCTCCAGTAATAAGCACGGTGCTATCAGTTGGGCTGACTCGCCGAACAATTTCTAAAACTTTCTTCATAACTGGGCTAGCGCCAACGACCATATCAAAATCGGAGAAATCCTCCGGAAATTCACCTTTTTCCAACTCAGGGAGAGAGAGAATAGAACTTTTGGCCTGCAGGGCTTTTTTAATGATAACCCGAAGTTCTTGGGGACTGAAAGGTTTGGCCAAATAATCAAAGGCCCCTTTTTTGATAGCTTCCACCGCAGATTCTATAGTGGCATAACCAGTAATAATGATGACTGGCAATTCAGGTTGTTTTTTCTTGAACTGGGGAAGAGCTTCCAGGCCATTAAGTCGAGGTAACTTTAAATCGAGTAGAACAACATCAAAAGTTTCCTGAGTGATCAAGTTTAAACCTTCCAGGGCGTCGACAGCTGTCTTAACCCAGTAACCGGCCCGGCGGAGAACTTGACTGCAAGAGTCGCGAATTGCCTCCTCATCATCGACAATCAGAATTTTATGTTTTTTCTTCATCCCCGTCTTTCCTAATGGGAAGTTTAACAATAAAAGTGGCTCCTTCTTGGGGTTGACTAATAACTTCAATAGTTCCTTGATGTTTTTGGATTATGCTGTAGCTTATAGCCAGTCCTAAACCGGTGCCTTGGCCAACCTCCTTCGTCGTGAAAAAGGGTTCAAAAATTCTTCTTTTATCCTCTTCGCTTATGCCATGGCCGGTGTCGGCGAAGGAAATGTGGAGATATTTATCCTCCGGATCTCGGTAGGTTTTAATCGTGAGAGTTCCTTGGCCATTCATTGCTTCAGCCGCATTAATAATAATATTGGTAAACACCTGTTGTAATTGAGCTCCGTCAGCTACTGTTCTAGGGAGATGAGGATCATAATCTTTGATGATTTTGATATTCTGGAAAAGCACCTGTCTTTCCACGATAGAGAGGGATTTCTCGACAATTTCATTGATATCGATCAAGGTAAATTCCGGTTCTTTGGGTCGCGCGAATTCCAAAAGCCTTTTGACAATCTCTTTACATCGGGCTGTTTCTTTAACGATTTTTTTTAAATTTTCATAGTGAGGACTATTTTTATCGGTATCTTCCAAGAGAAGATGGCTGTAAATTAGAATGCCGCCCAAAGGATTATTGATTTCATGCGCAATGCCTGCCGCTAATTTTCCGAGGGAAGCTAATTTTTCAGATTGAATCAGATGGGCTTGCATAGCGCATAATTCTTTAGTTCTTTCTTCTACTTTTTTTTCCAGAGTTTTGCCCCATTCAATAAGTTTTCGATTGGCTTCTTTAAGATTGTCCACCATCACGTTGAAGGAAGCAGCTAATTGGCCGATTTCATCGCTAGAAGTCACATCTACTTTATGGGAGAGGTCACCTTGGGCAATCCATTGAGTGGCGGTCACCATTTTTTGGAGGGGATTGATAATCCTGGTCGTGGAGAAATAGAGGATAATTAGAAGAACTACTACACAGAGAGAGGCCATTCCGGTAAAGGTAAGCATCACGCGATTAGTAGTGTCCAAATAGGGTTTTTCCAGCATGCCGACATACAACATACCGATAATGCGTCCTTCAATGTTGCGAATGGGTTCATAGGCGGTAATATACCAATCATTGACTACAAAGGCTCGATCAATCCAAGGTTGCCCTTCTTTCAAAACGGCTTGACTAACTTCTCGGGAGACCCGGGTACCGATGGCTCGGCTGCCATCTTTATTGCGGACATTAGTGGAGATGCGCAGGTCGTGCTGGAAAATAGTGGCTGTACCAATTTCTCGACCCTTGTATTTTTCGTCTTTATAAACGATACCTTTGACTCGGTCGACAATTTCATAATTGCGATTCAAAAGCAAACCCCCATAAAGAGCGCCCAATATTTGGCCACTTTCATCAATAAGGGGGGCGGCGGCTTTTAACACCATGCCTCGCGTTTCGATGTTTTCCTCCCGAGGGGCGGCTTTAGGGGTGGGTAAAATTTTCATCTTGGCTCTTTCAGCTAAATCAGGACCTTCTTTGAGAAGTTCTTTCCGGGGAATTATTTGAGGCGCAGCTACGGTAACTCCTTGAAGAGCTCGGGAGACTAATTCATCATTCGACTGATCGTCACCGGTATGAGCTGGATTTCTGGTCCGAATGACCACTTGCCCTCGAGCATCGGTCAGGTTGAGAAAGTCGAGAGCGTATCCCTGACGGACTCTTTGGAGGTACTTAAGAAGAATATCTTGGCGCTTTTCCTGAAGCGCCTGGTGAAGGCTTTCCCGGGCGGAAGTCAGAGCAATAATGTCTTTAATGTCGTTAAGGCGTTCATTAAAGACCATCCAGGCAGCTGAAAGGTCATGTTTAACTTTTAGTTGAGCTTGACTGATAAGAGTGTTTTTTACTATGCGCCAGCCGATAATCAAGGAAATTAGACCACCAAAAATTATGACCACTAGGAAACTAAGGATTAATTTTGTTCTTAAGGAGAGCTGTGGTGGATTCATGTTAAATCAATGGAACTTTAATTATAGGCTTCATTTTAAAGCACTTTAATGAAGATATCAAGCTAAAGTAGGGAAAAATTCCTCACCTAAAGAAATCTTTGGTGAAATAAGGGCTAAAAGGCTCTCCTTTGGAATTTCAATCTCATTGTCCCCATGTTCTTAGTTAATGATTATCTCCTCATATTTTCTATTTTCCAGCAGCCTCGTGAGACAAGTTAATGGTTTTTAGACTTAATTTTCAAATTGGATGGAGGGTTCTGGTAAGAGCCAAAGTTAGACGGGGTGCCTGGGTAAAAGCAAGCGTTTCTTCAACTAAGTTAAGAGCTCTTTTCCAGCTGGCTTACCTAATGTAAATTCTTCTCCTTAATTGCTCCGGTGAGAAGAGGAAATTTAGCTATGATTTTTTAGGGATTAAAGATTCCCTCTCTAGGCGAGAAAAAGTATGATTAAGATCTTCTTTTTAGTTCTAAGATATAGAAACAGGATTTTTACAAGAAAAAGGCCCTTTCTTTCCAGAGAAAGGGCCTGAGAGAATCACCACCTTATTTTTTCAGTTTCTTGACTAGTTCCCCTTCGTGATCGTAAATCCGGATTTCAAGAGGCATATCTCCAGGTAGGGCGTGAGTTCCGCAAGCGTGACAGGGATCATAGGGTCGGAAGGCCATCTCCGCCAGATTGAGAATTCCCTCGTCTACTTTGCCCCCTTTAATAAAGGCTTTGGCTGCTTTTTCGATGGACATGGTTATGGCCGCCGCGTTGTTAACAGTGGCCACAATTAGGTTGGCTTCGGTAATGATACCTCTTTCATCTGTTTTGTAGTGGTGAATAAGAGTTCCTCGAGGAGCTTCAACAATACCTATTCCTTCTGTGGGAGTTTCTGTGGGAATATTCCGAATATTGGGATCAGTGATGTCTTTATTTTCCAGAAGTTCAACCATCTTTTCCGCTGCCTGGAGAGCTTCAATAAGGCGAGCCCAATGAAAGGCGAGGGTGTGGTGGGAAGGTTTGCCCCCCAGTGTTTCGTACATTTTTTCATAGGCTTCCTGAGCCAAGGGCGTAGCCATCCCATCAGAAGCATTTAGTCGAGCGAGAGGAGCCACTCGGAAAATGCCGCTATTTTTACCCTCAACAAAACCTTTCCAACCGACTTTCTTTAAGAAGGGGAATTTGATATAGGTCCAAGGTTCCACATGTTCGGCAATATGATCAAGATATTCATGGGGTTTAAATTTGGCAAATTCTTTGCCTTCGGGATCAACTACCCGAACGTCGCCGTCATAAAAGTCAACTTTGTTATCTTTATTCACCAGTCCCATATAATAAGTTTCCATCTTATAGGCATCACCAGTGACTAGTTCGACGTATTCTTTATTTTTGAGAACGACATCATCAAAGATCTGGAGAGCAAAGAGGGCAAATTCCCGGATGAATTTGGCGGTTTCCAAAAATTGGAGTCGGTGTTCTTCATCCAGTGGTTTGGAAACACCACCAGGAAGGCCACAAACGGGATGAATTACTTTACCTCCAAGGTAATTGATAATGTCTCGGGCTTCCCTTCTAGCTCGGATAACTTTTCCCCCAATTTCCAGACCAACTTTGCCGATTACGCCGAGTATATTGCGTTCGGCTTTGGGGGCTTTGGGACCAACAACGAAGTCCGGTCCGCCTAGAAAAAAGAAATGAAGCGTATGGTCTTCAAATTGGAAGGCGTTATAAATTAACTCTCTAATCATCCGGGCTGCAGGGGTGGGCTCTACTTTAAAGAGATCATCCAGAGTTTTAGTGGAAGCCATATGGTGAGCCGTGGGGCAGACACCGCAGATTCGAGGAGTGATCCGGGGCATTTCTTCGGCAGGTCGACCTACGGCAAATTGTTCGAATCCCCGGAGTTCAGGAATCTGGAGAAAAGCCCGTTCAACATCGCCTTTATCGTCCAAAAATATTTCTATTTTGCCATGGCCTTCTAACCTAGTTATGGGATCAATTGTAATTCTTTGACTCATCGTTTTTCCTCCATTTTACGTCGTCTGAGAATGGATGTTGGCAGACTGAAGCGGTAAAAGGTGCCAGCAGGATCCACGATTGTCTCGACAATTTTTTCCACTTCGCTTTCGTCATCAGCATCCAAAATAGAAGCAAAGGCTGCCAGGAATTTGGCTCCCATATCAATAACTTGGTCGGTTGGTCCGAAGCAACCACGACAGGGCATGTTGGCGCTAATGCAGCGTTGGCCGCAACCTGTTCTGGTGGCCGGGCCAAGACAAATGACCCCTTGAGCCAAGAAACAAACTTCGGGATCGAGAATAACTTCCCAAGGACGTTTAATATCTTTGATGGCTAATTTTTCGGGTTTGGTGTCATTGCGGTCGCAGTCTTCACAGAGGGCTTTGTTGGGAGAGAGCACGGATCCCTTAGGAGGGAGGTTACCTTCAAGAATGGCCTGAACAGCATTCATAATGAGGTCTCGAGGAGGAGCACATCCCGGGAGGTAATAATCCACATCGATAACCTGATCAAGAGCATAAACAGTATTAAAAAAACTTGGTAAGTATAACTCCTTCCCGTCAATAGTGCATTTTTCTTGGGGAACCACCCCTTCAGGATTATCAGTGGAAGGAGTCGTATGATAGGCTCGATTAAAAATGGATTCTTTGTCCCAGAAATTAGCCAACCCGGGAATTCCTCCCAAATGGGCGCAGCTGCCAAAGGCCACGACTAATTGAGATTTTCGGCGGAGCAATTTAACCATCTCTTCTTGTTCCGAGAGGCGCACAGCTCCATTGATAAAACTCACTGCGATTGACCCGTCTTCCATTGCTTCAACGTCACTTTTCTTGAAATCGAGAGCTACCGGCCAGAAAACAATATCAACAGCTTCCACTACTTTGAGGATATCTTCGGCCAGGTCAATCACAGCTTCTTCGCATCCTCCGCAGGATGCACACCAGTAAAAAGCTACTTTTGGCTTCTGATCACTCATTCTTTTTTCCTCCATTCCAGGACAATGGTCCTAATTTTCTGATTTGTTCAGTGAATTCATTACAGACTTTCTGGAATTTAGCACCTTCTGCGGCGGAAACCCATTCCAGACGAAAACGTTCTTTTTCGATGCCAAATTGTTCCAACATTTTGGATAGTAGGCGGTGCCTTCGGAGGGCTTTGTAGTTGCCTTCTTGGTAATGGCAATCGCCGGGATGGCAGCCGGAGATAAGAACTCCATCCGCTCCTTCCTGAAAAGCTTTGAGCACAAATTGAGGATCCACTCGGCCACTACACATGACCCTGATTATCCGGAGATTGGGAGCGTAGGTCATCCGGGCTGTTCCGGCGAGGTCAGCCCCGGTATAGGAACACCAATTACACAAGAAGCCAACTAGCTTGGGTTCGAAGGCTTGCTGACTCATAGTTGGCCTCCTTCCATGTTTTTTCGGTCTATGCCGACGCGAAACTTTGTATTATAGACAAATTAAAAATGATTATCCACTATTTTTTAGTCAATGAAAAGTCCTTCAATCTCCGCCATTATCTGTAGATCGCGGAAGTGTTTCTGTTGGGCGGCCCCGGAGGGACAGGCTGAGACACAGGTTCCGCAACCTTTGCACAGGGCGTCGTTGACTTCGGAAATATGCTTTTCTTTGTTGTAGGTGATAGCATTGAAAGGACAAAGAGAAACGCAGATTTGGCAGCCTGCACAGAGTTTTTCATCTATTTCGGCAGTTATGGGCTCGAGCTCAAAAGTACCCTTATCAGCCAAAGCCAGGGCTTCAGAAGCAGCAGCTCCAGCCTGGGCAACTGTATCAGGAATATCTTTGGGAGATTGACAGGTCCCGGCTAGAAAGATGCCATCAGAGAAAGTGGAAACCGGCGCGAGCTTGGGATGTCTTTCCAGAAAGAAGGTATCTTGGCTGCAAGAAATATTGAAAATATGAGCAATCTCATTATGATCGAGACTAGGTTCAAGTCCAGTAGCTAAAATCACCATGTCGACGGGGATTCGTCTGACAGTGCCCACCAGAGTGTCTTCAACCCGAATGATAAGTTTACCTTCTTCTTCTGGGGTTAAAGGAATGTCAGTAATTTCAGACACGCGGCCTCGGATGAATTTAGTCCCTTCGTGAAGGAGACGATGGTAGAATTCTTCGTAACCTTTTCCAAAGCACCGCATGTCGATGTAAAAATCATAGATATCAGCCTCAGTTTTTTCTCTAATGAGATGAGCAAATTTGAGGGAGTACATGCAGCAGACTCGGGAACAATACTCATTGTAATTTTCATCTCGTGAGCCCACACAATGAATGATGCCCACGGCTTTTGGTTCTTGGCCATTCGCCAGAAGGATTTTTCCTCCAGTAGGTCCAGAGGCATTAACCAATCTTTCAAATTCCAGAGCAGTAATGACGTTGGGAAATCTTCCGTAACCATAAGCTGGAATTCGTCGGGCGTCAAAGGGTTTGAAACCTGAGGCCAAGATGATGGAGCCCACTTCGATTTCTATTTCTTCTTCTTTCATATCGTGGTTGATGGCTTCCTTTTCGCAGACCTTGACGCACAGCTGGCAGTTGCCCGTCTTAAAATGAATGCAGGCGTCTTCGTCGATAAAAGGTACCATGGGCACAGCTTGCCGAATAGGCACCCGAATAGCTGTAGCTGGCCCGAGATTAAGTTCTTCATGGATGACTTGGCGTCCATAGAGATCTTCATAAGTGATAGCTCCAGTAGGACAGAAGAAAGCACAGGCTGTACAACCGATACAAGCTTCGCTCGGTTCTCCAAAAGGCGGAGCCACTTCTCGTTCTTGGCCTCGATTAATAAAACTGATGGCATTGGCTCCTACTACCTCCTCACAGGCCCGGACGCAAAGTCCACAGAGAATACATTTTTCTTGGGGATCCTTAATTTCAAAACGAGGTTTCTCAATACCCAGCTCCTGGGCAATTTTTTTGACGGGCTCAGCTGCCGGAGCCCGGGCCAGGAGCATTTCCACATTCAATTTTCTGGCTCGCAGGACCCGTTCAGAAGCTGTTTCAACCACCATTCCCTCACGAACCAGGGTATTGCAGGAAGTCAATAATTCTTTCTTACCTTGATGTTCAACTTCGACAATGCAGACCCGGCAGGAGGCGTAGGGTTCTAGGAGAGGATGGAAGCAAAGGGTGGGAATATGGATATCAGCTTTTTCGGCCGCTTGGAGGATGGTAGTTCCTTCTTCTACCTCTAACTTTTTACCGTCTATGGTTAGATGAATCATAGTCTCACCTCCTTAATCAACTTTCACGGCGCCGAATTTACAAACATCGTAGCACACGCCGCATTTGATGCATTTTTCCTGAATTATCCGGTGAGGTTGATTTTTTTCGCCAATAATAGCCTCAGAAGCACAATTGCGTCGGCACACGTCACAGCCATGACCCACTTCCAGACAAATTTTTTCGTCAATAGTGTAGACATTAAGATCTCGACAAACATGAGCTGGACATTTCTTGTCGCGGATGTGGGTTAAATATTCGTCCCGGAAATAACGGAGAGTTGTCAACACCGGATTGGGAGCAGTTTTTCCTAGCCCACAGAGGGCGGTTTCCTTAATGGAGACCGCCAAATCTTCTAGAAGCTGTAAATCTTCTTCGGTGCCTTCCCCTTTAGTGATGCGCTCCAGAATGTCCAACATAGCCTTGGTTCCTTCCCGACAAGGAGTACATTTGCCGCAGGATTCGTCTTGAGTAAAAGAAAGGAAGTATTTGGCCACATCCACCATACAGGTGTCTTCATCCATAACCACCATACCCCCAGAGCCCATCATGGAGCCGGCTTCGGTTAAACTTTCATAGTCGATAGGCAGGTCAAGTTTTTCTTTAGGAATACACCCACCCGAAGGGCCGCCTGTCTGGACGGCCTTAAATTCTTTGCCTCCGGGAATTCCTCCGCCTATTTCAAAAATAATTTCCCGGAGCGTTATCCCCATGGGAACTTCGACCAAACCGGTGTTGTTGATTTTACCGACCAGAGAAAATACTTTGGTTCCTTTACTGGTCTTGGTGCCGATTTTGGAAAACCATTCAGCTCCACGATTGATTATCACCGGCACGTTCGCCCAGGTTTCAACATTATTGATACAGGTTGGTTGGCCGTAGAGGCCACGTTGAGCGGGGTAAGGTGGACGAGGTCGAGGTTCACCCAGACGGCCTTCAATTGAGGCTAGCAAGGCCGTCTCTTCACCGCAGACAAAGGCGCCAGCCCCGCGAGCCACTTTGATATCAAAATCAAAGCCCGTTCCTAAAATATCTTTGCCGAGAAGTCCATATTCACGGGCTTGCTCCAGCGCCAGAGTTAATCTCTTGAGGGCTAGAGGGTATTCATTGCGGATGTAAACATAACCCTGTTGAGCGCCAATGGCTTTAGCGCCAATAACCATTCCTTCGATAACTGAATGGGGATCGGCCTCTAGAATACTCCGGTCCATAAAAGCCCCGGGGTCACCTTCGTCGCCATTACAAACCAGGTATTTTAGGCCGCCATTGGCAGGACTGGCTAGCCGGACAAATTCCCATTTAAGGCCGGTTGGAAAGCCGGCCCCGCCTCTACCTCGAAGCCCTGATTTCTTAATTTCTTCAATTATTTCTTCGGGAGTCATCTGGGTGAGGGCTTTAACTAGAGCTCGATAGCCATCTCGGGCGATATAATCTTCGATTTTTTCGGGATCAATTAAACCTCGATTCCGAAGAGCAATGAGAACTTGTTTTTTGAAGAAGTCTATATCGTTGAGGACAGGAATGGGTTTTTTTTCTTCAGGCGGAGTATACATTAATTTTTGAACCGGACGTCCTTTCAGAAAGTGTTCTTCCACTAGGTAAGGAATGTCTTTAACTGTCAGTTGTTGATAGAAAATATTACCAGGTTGCACCACTAAGAGAGGTCCTCTTTCACAGAAGCCATTGCAGCCCGTGGTCACGACCAGGACTTCATTTTCTAAGCCCTGTTTTTTGAGCTCTTTCTCCAAAGCTTCTTTTATTTCAAAAGAGCGGTTGGAGACGCAGGCTGTCCCGGCACAGACCATGAGATGTAGCCGGTATCTTGTCGGAGTAGTTTTCTCTTCCATATCGGCCCTCCTTTAATAGTCAGTTTTTTCGCTACCGATGCCGAGGGCGTAGTCTTGAACTATTTCGCCTCCGAGAACATGTTTTTCGAATATTTGCTTAACTTTTTCCGGGGTTAGATCAACATATTTCACTGGAGCCTGGCCCTTAATTTCTATAGTGGCCATAGGTTCACGACTGCACAGCCCAGCACAACCTGAGTTGGTGAGAAGAACATCAGTGATATCTCTTGCTTGAAGCTCTTGAAGAAAGGCATTCATGATTTCTCTGGCGCCAGCCGCGATCCCACAGGTGCCCATGTGAACCGTTATCTTGGCCCGATAATCAGTGGTTTCTCGGAGAAATGTTGCCTTTTTCGCCCTCTCCCTTAATTTTTCCAATTCTTCTATTGTCAGTTTAGGCATTTTGCACCTCTTTATTTTTTATATTTTTTAATAATTCCCGGAACTTTCATTTGAGAAACCTTACCGTGGACTTCTTCCCCGACCATTACCACTGGGGCCAAACCACAACAACCCACGCAGCGAACGGCGTCTAAAGAAAAAGTGAAATCTTCAGTTGTTTCTCCGGTTTTAATGCCCAGTTCACGTTCGAACTTTTCCAAGACGAGTTGAGCGCCTCGAACATGGCAGGCGGTGCCCATACAGACGTGGATAGGATGTTTACCTTTGGGCTTTAAACTAAAAGCTCGGAAGAAGGTGGCTAGACTGAGAACACGACTTAGCGGAATATTGAGTTCCTGGGCTACTTCAACTAGTGTCTCTCGGGGAAGATAGCCATAGGCTTCCTGGATGTCCTGCAAAATAGCGATGATAGAGCTTTGTTCCGGTTCATATCGTTGGAGTATTTCGGAAACTTTAGCCTCCATGGTTTCCCTCCTTATAAGTTCATAGCTTTATTTATATGATCCATGATTAATGGAATTGCCTGGGGAGAATTAAGTAGCCATCCGTTAAGCTCGGCTTTAACCTTTTCGGTAGAGAAGATAGCTTCTTGATTGTCCCGGCGGTGAATAAAAATCAACTCCACTTCAGGATGGCCTAGAATAAGAGTCAATAAGGTTTGACTAATGTCGCCGAGGGGTTTCAAGTCCCAATGATCTGTTTTAAAAGTGGCTGTCACTTTTGTTCCCCAACCAGGCTTTGATTCCAGAGAAAACTGTCCCCCCGTGGCGTGGGCCGCTTGAGCCAGTAAAGAAAGTCCCAAGCCCACTCGACGGGTCTGTTTGGTGGTGAAAAAAGGATCAACAGCCCGTTTCAAAGTCTCTTTATCCATCCCCTGACCATTGTCTTCAATAACCAGTCGGAGGGTTTTAGCCTGGGTATCCTCTTCAAGACGGATAATTACCCGGGTAGCTTTGGCCGCCAGAGAATTTTCGGCCACATCAAGAATGTGCAAGGATAAATCCTCCATTTTAATGAATTATCCTCCTGCCTTGTTGGTTTCGGAGAGCCAGGCGAATCTCAGTTAGAGAGGCCTCTTGGATGAGGAAGCGGGTGAAGCTTTGTCCTATTTCCTCGGGCCGGTGGGCATCGGAAAAGGAGACCAACGGCAGGTGAGGAGCAAAACGATTGAGAGCCTGATAGTAAGAAATGGAAGGAGAAATTTCTAAAGCATCCAGAATGATATCAGAGGGAATGAAACCTAACTGACTGATCAAGCTGAATGATTCCCGGTCAATATGGGAAGCGATGGCTAGGCCCTTAAAGGAATGAATTAAATCGACAATCTGGTTGAGAGAGAGGTTGCAAGCACCAATAAGTAATCGAGGATTGAAGCGTAAAACTTCTCCCTGTTCATTGACCACTACCTGAAGCCCAAAAGCTTCTTCATCATTTTCTCCCGGGAGATGATGATAGACTTCTTCCTGGAGCTGGAGAACGGCCTCTAAATTATCAAAAAGTCCCAGGATATGGATTTCTTCCTGGGAGGTTATTTCCATGCCGGGGAAAATAGTCACGGGATATGTTTTGGCTATGGCCAAAAGGGCCGGGACATTTTCAGCGGAGTTGTGGTCACAAATGCCGAGGATATCAATTTTTTCCTCCACAGCGCGGAGGATGATATTGCGAGGCGACATAGAAAGTTCACCGCAGGGAGAAAGGCAAGTATGAATGTGGAGATCAGCTTTAAAAGTTCGAAGCACCTTCACTTTCCCTTTCCCAGAAGTTGATAAAGTCGCCCCGAGACCTGAAAGGCTGTCTCCTTGCTCAGGAGAAGAGGCAGGTTTTCCTCTTGCGCCTTTTGACGGGTTTCTTTGTCGGGCTGACGGCCGTTAACAATAATAATCCCGGCCAAGTCTTTTAGTTTGGCTACGGCCACAATATTGACATGGGTCTGGAGAGTGATCCAAAGGCAGGCAGGTTGAGCATTGGCCATCACATCGCTGAGGAGGTCGCTGGTGTACCCATCTTTTACCTCGAGATTTAAATTATCTCCTCCAGTAATAACTTCGAGATTTAAACCCTTGATAATTTCTTGTAAAGTCATTTTTTCCTCTTTTTTTCCTTAGAAAGGGTTTGCTTCTTGGGGATTTTTGAGGAGAAGGCCTGGGCGGTTTTCTTTAAAAGTTTAATTAATTCCTGAGAAAGTTCCTGAAATTTCTCCGGAATCATGGCGAAACAGTCAGTTAACTCGGCCTCCCCTCTGACCACATCTTCGGCGAATGCCTGACAGGTAGGGGAGCCGCAAACGCCACAATCTATTTTGGGGAGTCGGGCATAGATCTCTTCTTTTTCCTTCTTTTTCTGAATGGCTAGAGAAAGGTCTTCATATAGGGGTTTTAGTGGTCTGGGTTTTAATTTACCTTCGATGAAGTAGTAACCGGAGCGATAACGACGGCGGATTTTAACAATGTCCGGGCAGGCTTTTATTTTTTCGAATTCCAATGTTTCCAAGAGTTGAAGGATTTTATTATAAGAAATGTAAAGGTTCTCCACGGTTAGAGAGCCACCCACACAACCTTGAGGACAAGAATAAGCTTCAATAAAATCGATATGTTTTAATTTGCCTCTTTCTATATCTTCAAAGACTTTAATTATCTCGGTGATGCCTGAGACAGCCAAGGAATTCTTCAGCTTTAAGGTCCGCCGAATGCCACCGGCAATGGCCCAGCCCAAACCCAGGAGACAGATATTTTCCAGGGAGTTGTTTTCTTCTGATTTATCCAGAGTTTCCATGGCTGAGAGGAGGGGACCGTAAATATCAGCAATCGAAATAGCCCCGTCGAGATGAGACTTGACTTTTTCCGCTGGCTGTTTAATCGAAAGCATTTTAACTGGACAAGGAGTGATATAAAAAGCACCGATTTCTTTTTCTTTCAGTCCAAGTTGTTGGGCCTTTTTCTTTTTTATTTCCCGGCCGGCTATTTCCCGAGGGATGTCAATGGGAGTGACGTGGTCCACCAGAGATGGATATTTAACCTGAATGAGTCGGACCACCGTAGGACAGACATTGGAAATAATCGGTCGGGGGCCTTTATTTTCCCGTAGATATTCCTGGATGACAAGACTTACTTCCCCGCAAGTGTAAGCTAGATCGTAGGCATCATCAAAACCAAGCCGACGGAGGCCGCTGAGGATTTTTCCTGGAAGAATTTCTTGGCCGAATTGGGCATATAAGGCAGGAGTGGGGATGGCTATAGTGTAGCGGAATTTGGTTAATTCACCTACTGGATCGGTGAGTGGCCGAATGGCTCCGTTTTTACAGGCCGTAATGCATTCCCCGCAATCAATACATCTATCTTCCAGCATGCGGGCTTTACCTCCTCTGACTCGAATGGCCTGGGTAGGGCAAACGCGGAGACAGCTCATGCGGCCCTGGCATTTGTCAGGGTCAATGCGAATAGTATGAAAATATTCCATTAGGCCGCCCTCTCCTCGTCCAAGTAAAAGATCATTTTTAAATATGTGCCTACTCCAGGCGAGGAAGTAATAATAAAGATATGGGCATTCTTCTTGATATTAGGTAAACCCATACCAGCTCCAAAGCCCATTTCCCGCATTTCTTCTGTAGCAGTGGAGTAACCTTCCTGCATAGCTAGTTCAATATCTTCTATGCCCTGGCCTTCATCCTCCACTTCTATTTTAATGGTCTCCGGGTTAAGCGTTAGAGTTAATTCTCCTTTTTGAGCATACATAACTACATTCATTTCTGCCTCATAAGAAGCAATAGCCACCCGCCGAATGATGGATGAAGGCACACCGATTTCTTGAAGGATTTCTTTAATTTCAGTCGAGACGCTGCCGGCTCGGCTGAAATCTCTACCCAAAATGGTAAATGTTTGGATAAATTCATCATGTCTATTCATTAGAGGTTGTTGTGGGACGTAAGCTCCCTACTCCCGGTAGCCCAGCTTGATAAAGAATCCCGCAGGCCTCATACATCGTTAAGGGGGTGGATAATATGGGAATATTTTTTTCTCGGGCAAATTTGATAGTTTGGGCATCCGGCTTTTTTCCTCTTACATAGATGATGGCTTTAGCTTCGATAATATCGGCGGTACGGACGGATTGGAGATTGGTTAAACCAGTGAGCAAAAGAATTCCTGGTTGCCCAAAAGCTAAAACATCACTCATCAGATCTGACCCGCCAGCAAAAGTAATTTCTCTATCCAGATAGTGGTCTCCAAAGATGACTTCAGCTTGAAGAAGTTCCTTAATTTGTTGAAGAGTCATTTCAATGTTCTTTTTCGACAATTTTAATGATGGTTTTTCCTTTCCGGATTATCCTTTCAGAAGGAGTAATGACTGTCGGGCAATTTTCCCAACAAGCTCCGCAACCATTACACTTATCCAGGTCAACATAGCGGGCTTTTTTCTTGATTTTGACTTTGAAATTGCCCACATATCCGGAAACTTCCTCAATCTCACTCCAAGTTAAAAGCTCAATGTTAGGATGTTTACCTACTTCGGTCATTTTAGGAGTTAAAATACAGGCGGAGCAGTCAAGGGTGGGAAAAGTTTTGTCCAGCATGGCCATATGTCCTCCGATTGAGGGCTCCTTCTCCACCAGATAGACCTTTTTCCCTGAATTGGCGTAAGTCAGGGCGGCATGGATACCGGCGATGCCTCCGCCAACAATGAGGACTTCGGGTCGGACCGGAACTTCTTTTTTAAAGAGAGGGTCATGTAAAGCCACCCGGCGGACAGCTGCTGAAATAAGAGCTTTAGCCTTTTTGGTGGCTTTCTCCGGGTCTTCTGTCACCCAGGAGACATGCTCCCGGATATTGGACATCTGGAAATAGAAGGGATTAAGACCAGCCTCCGCCGTAACAGCGCGGAAAGTGGGTTCGTGCATTAAAGGAGAACAGGAGGCTACTACAACCCGGTTAAGCTTGTATTCTAGGATGCTTTGCTTGATAAGTTCCTGCCCGGGATCAGAACACATGAATTTGTATTCTTTGGCGATGACCACATGGTCGAGTTTGGAAGAGAAGTCGACCACTTCATAGACATTTACTTTGCCGGCAATGTTAGTGCCACAATGACAGACAAAAACACCTATTCTAGGCTGACCATTTTGGTTCATCTTATCCTCCTCTCTGAATTTTTTCCCACAGCGGGCTCAAAGGAATAATGGAACGTTTAAACCCCAGTTCATATTTATTCAGGCCAAAGGCCAGGCCCATTAGCTGGGAAAAATAGAGGACGGGAATATCAAATTTTTCCTTAAATTTGTGGGCTACTTTATTCTGGATTATTTCCAGATTAAATTGACACAGAGGACATATAGTCACAATCACATCAGCTTCTTTTCTTTTAGCTTCTTTAAGGAGAACATAATTGAGCTGAGTGCCTACTTCTTCAATTGTTCCTGTGAGAGAACCGCCACAACATTTAGTTTTGGCCGAATATTCAACCGGTGTAGCTCCAATAGCCGCCATTACTTGGTCCAAAGTCACGGGGTAGTCAGGATCATCGAATTCAGTGAAAGGTCTGACTAATTGACAGCCGTAATAACAGGCGACTTTTAGACCGACCAAAGGATTTTGAACTTTGGCTTGGATGGTTTTCAGCCCTACGTCTTGAATGAGAACTTCTAAAGGGTGTTTCACTTTGACCTGCCCATGATATTCACAATCTACATCTTTGAGAACGGCCAGAATTTTCTGGGCTTCTTCTGAGCCATTAGCTAGATATTGATTTGATTTCCTTAAAGTTAAATAGCAACCAGCACAAGGAGCCAGAATATCTTTGCCTTCTTTCTCCGCCAGCGCTAAATTTCGGCCGCAAATAGCTGCAGCCATGCGGTCGTCAACGGCAAAATAGGCCGTAGCTCCACAACAATTCCAGTCTTCCAGCTCCTCAAGAGCAAATCCCAGTTCTTTAAAAACAGGCAGGATGGATTCTTCGTAGTGTTTAGCATTGCCCTTGAGTGAGCAACCGGGATAATAGGCATAATCTTTCATTGTCCATCCTCCTTGACGGCTTTTAAGATTTTCTGAAGTTGACTAGTATTCTTGATCTTTTCTTTCTTGAAGCTCATCCGTCCTGTTTTGAGCAGGCTTATTCCTGTCGGAGCCATCTTCATAAGACCCAGGGGATTCCATGATTTTAAGTAAAGATTGAGAATGAGCCAGAGTTCGGAGCTACGCCCGTTTTTAGCAATCATTCGATACATTTCCCGGGCAAGGACAGGGATAGTAAATTGCCCAGGATAAACTTTTTCCTGAATAGCTTTCCTTTTCAAGGCATACATGACATCGGTGATTTTAATTTTAGCGGGACAACGAACCTGACAGGTATAGCAGGAGGAACAGAGCCAGATAGTAAAACTTTTTAAGGCTTCTTCCCTGAATCCATTTTTCACAAAGGCGATAATTTTTCGAGGAGGGTAATCCATATAGATGGCCATAGGACAGGAACTGCTACAGGTGCCGCATTGAATGCAGCGATCGATTTCATCGCAATGGGACATCTCTTTAATTTCGTCAAGAAAATCCCGCGAAAGCTCTCCCTCAAATTTTATTTTTCTCTGGATTTCCATGAGTCCTCCTTATGGAAAATTTAAAAAAGGAAGGTGTATTTGGGGGGTGTAAATTACTGAGGGTTGGCAGATAATGCCCTATTTTTATCAAAAATAATGCCTTTAAAAAGAGATAAAAATCGGCTTACCAATAATTGGGCGAGTAATGAACTTCCTGCATCAACTATTTTTACTGTAATTATCGGAAAACTCAAAGCCTTCCGATAATTACAGTTGATTTTATTTATTCTTTTGGGTTCTGTCAACAGAAAATTTTAATTTTTATTTAAGAAATTTTAACGAATTTAGCTGCTCGAAAAATGAATATTTTATTCAAATTATATAGAAATATATTAATATACTAAACATGGCTGGTTTTATTATTTCTTTATATTCTAGATAATTAGCCACTGAAATTGAGTTTTCATTTAGGTGAATCTGGAAAAATTTTATCTGAATTGTAAAGTGAAAAAATTTCATTTTTTGCTTATTGAAGGAAGGTTAGCCAGAAGTTTTTCCAACTCTTGCCCAGCTTTTTCCCAAGCCGAATATAACTGGTCTAGATGACGCCGGAGTTGGGAATATTCTTGACTAACTTGAGCAATGACCTCTCCTTTTTCTTGATAGGTTTGAGGGTTAGCCAGAATTTCTTCTAAAGCCTTCTTTCTGTTTTCTAAAGACATGATTCTCTCTTCTATTTCTTTAATTTTGAGTTGGAGGCTTCTTCTTTTTTGACTTATAGCCTGCCGGGCTTCAGCCTCTCGGCGGCGTTGTTCCTTTGTTTTTCTTCCCGGAGGTGAAGGAGTTTTAGCGGTGGTAAAAGTGGAAGATGAAGATGGCTCGGAAGAAAAAGAAGAGGATTTCAAGGTGGAGGACTCCTTTTGTTTTTGTTCAGCCAGCACAAATTGCTGATGGATGCTTTTCTTTTTAGTTGAGTAATAAGTGTAATTGCCTGGATAGGGAATTAATTGTTTGTTATTTATTTCAATGACTTGGTGGACGATGCGATCGAGGAAATACCGATCATGGGAAATGATAAGTAGAGTTCCTTCATAGGACCGGAGGGCTTCTTCCAGAGCTTCGCGGGCGATTAAATCCAGATGAGTAGTAGGTTCGTCCATTATTAGAAAATTGGCCGAGGAGAGCAGAATTTTTGCTAGAGAAACTCGGGCTTTTTCGCCCCCAGAGAGAACACCGATTTTTTTATTTATTTCTTCGCCTTTGAATTGAAAAATGCCCAAAACTTCCCGCACATAAAGTAAGCGGTCCAGAGGCGTGGAGGCTATGACTTCTTCATAGACGGAAGATTCTGGATTGAGGGTACTAGTAGGTTGTTGGGAATAATAGCCAATCTGAGTTCTGGGTCCAAGGCGAATTCGGCCTTTTTGGGGCTTCAATTCCCCTGTGATCAGTCGGGTGAGAGTTGTTTTGCCTGAGCCATTGGGTCCGACCAAGGCTGTTTTTGCTCCCCGGGTCAAATGGAGTTCCAGGTCGCGAAAGAGCCAATCTCCTGGGTCAAAGCGAAACCAAACCTTTTCCATTATCAACACATCTTTATAACTGGGGGAGGTGATGGATAGGCGAAAATTGAGCCGGGGCAGAGATGGTGAAGGAGTGAGCGGTTCCATCTTTTCTAGAAGTTTCAGCCGGCTTTGAACTTGACGGGCCCTTTTTTTATCACTTCTGTATTTTTGGACAAACCTCAGAATTCTTTCCCGTTCAGCTAGCTGTTCTTCATATTTTTTTCTTTGAATCTCGATCTTTTTTCTTTTTTCCTCAAGATAGAGACTGTATCGGCCCGGGTATTTAGTTAATAAGCCATTTTCCAGCTCATAAATTTCATCAGCTAAGCGGTCAATGAAATAACGGTCGTGCGAAACAATGACCACAGCTCCTTTGAACTCCAACAAATATTGTTCCAACCATTCTAGAGCCACTAGATCAAGATGGTTAGTGGGTTCGTCAAGAAGCAGTAGATCGGGTGCTTGGAGGAGGAGTCGAGCCAGATAGGCCCGCATCGTCCAACCGCCGCTGAAGGTTGATAAAGGCCTATGGAAATCATGGGGAGAGAAACCCAGGCCGGAGAGATAAATTTTGGCTTGAGATTCAACTTGATAGCCAGCCAGAGCTTGGAATTTTTCTTCCAGTGACCCAAGTTGGCTGAGTAATTGGTTGGTTTTTTCACCTGGCGTGGTCAGTTGGTTATGGAGCTCTTGAATTTCTTGTTCCAATTTGAGGATTTCGGGCCGTCCCTGGAGGACGTGTTCTAAAACGCTTGAATGAGGGAAGTTTAGAATTTCTTGAGGGAGATAGCCCAGGCGAAAATTCCGAGGAACGATTATTTCGCCCTCTTGAGGAGTTAGTTCTTGAGCGATTAGCTTGAGAAGGGTCGTCTTCCCCGAGCCATTGGCCCCAACCAAAGCCAATCGTTTTCCAGGGGGAATTGTCCAGGAAACACCTGAGAGAATTTTCCGCCCAGCGATCGAGTAATAGACATTTCTGAGGGTCACCATTGAAGACGTCCTTCAAGAGAGAGCAGATTTTATGATAACCAAGCTGGCAGCAATTGCCAACTTAAGAGCTAAGAAAAACACTTCTAAGGAAGTAAATAATTTTGTATAATCAAGACGGTGCTCAAACTGAAAGTGGCTTCTTGTCAGATCCAAGGAGCCCAATTCAATGCTTTTTCCTCTATATTTCCAATAACCTCTCCAGCTGATTTCCTAAGGAGATTTTCAGAACAGTGCACCGTTCTGTTCTCAAGTTGAGAATTGGGAAGGCAAGAGGCTTTGAACGGTTCGGAGGGCTCACTTCTTTTGTCGGAGTGGTGAATTTTGAAACTAGGGAGGAGAGGAGTGGCCCAGGGCTTTTTGCCGGCAGACAAAAGAGTTGTGTTTATCTTGTTCAAGTAAAGAGAAGCAGTAATGAAGGGGAGATTGTCCAAGGGCAATTTTGGTAGTGGTCCTTTAGCGGCCAGCTTTGACCGAGGCTTTGGGTAATCGGGAAAAAGACAAGATCAAGATTGAGAAAAAGGTTAAAAAGATTGGATGGGCAGGTTTTTGGGAAATTCGAACATACCTTACTCGCCTTCGAGAGAAGAGTGCCGCCAAAATTCCTTGAATATTGATCGCCTTGGATATTTATTGGCGTAAAATTAATCTCCGGTTCATCTTCAAAGACCTGGTTGTCCGGGAAAAGAAGATATTAGAGGTAAGAAATGAATAGCAGCAAAATTGGTCAGCAAGAAAAAGATTCTAGTTTTAAAGAAAAAAGTGACTTCAAACTTAAATTTCAGGAGGGTTAATGAAGTCAGCTAGTAATGGCTTTTATGGTTACCAAGGAAGGTGGGCCTGGGTTGATTTAACTAGGGGCCAGGTTCGAGTCACGCTACCCTCTTGGGAGCTTTATCAAAAATATATTGGCGGACGCGGCGTCCAGGCTGCCCTCCTCTGGGAAAAAATCCGAGACATTGGCTTTCTCCAAGATCCTCTTAGCTCAGATAATAGGGTTATTATCGGTAATTCCCCTTTAAACGACACTCCAGTGCCCACGGCCGGCCGGGGTTCGTGTTCTTTTATCAGTCCTCTGACTTATTCACCCCGTCCGCCAGCTGGTTTAGGCCAATATCCACCTCTTTATGGATTAATTACTCATTCGAGTTGCGGAGGGCATTTTCCCAATCGCTTGAAAAGAGCTGGATTTGACCAAATTATTATTGATGGTCGAGCCAACCGCCCCGTAAGATTGGTGGTGGCTGAAGGAAATGTAGAAATTTTGGAGGCCGAGCCGGATCTTTTTGAAGAAATTAATGGTCAGGTGGTCGTTCGCCCGACTTCAGCCATTATTAATTATCTAGAGAAAAAGTATCCTGGTTCCTCTACTCTCTGTTTGGGGCCAGCCGGATGGAATTTAGTGCCTTATGCCAATTTAACCACAGATTACCATCGGAATTTCGGTCGGGGCGGCGGAGGTGCTGTCTTCGGCTCTAAGAATCTTGTCGCTGTAACAGTTTGGGGGAATAAGCCAGTGAGGGTTTTTGATCCCTCCAAGTTTACCGCCTTAGCTCGCCAGCTGGATGAGCAGATTGAAGCTGATGTGGCTGATCCTCAAAAGACCGTCTCTTTTCGTCCGGAAACAGGGACTACTTGGTGGTTGGACCGGGCTTTCCGAGGAGATTTTGAGGGTGATCAAGGTGGGTATTTGCCCTGGCATAATTTTGATGAAGGTTATTTTGACCCGGCTCTTTATGATCGGGTTTCCACAGCGGTTTTCTTGGCCATAGCTGGCCGACATCAGGTTTGTCATCGTTGTCGACATATTTTTTGTGCCCGCCGGGCTCGGGTAGAGAGCGGTCGTTTTCGGGGAGAGGGTGTCAGACCCGAGTTTGAAACCATCGCCCTCTGGATTAATTGTTGCCTGGTAGACCGGGAAGCTATTTTTTATCTGAATAAAAGAGCCAACGAATTAGGTGTGGATACCATGAGTTTCGGCAGTTTAACAGCCACAGCGATGGAGCTGACGGAAAAAGGATACCTAGGGGAGGAACAAAGTAAATTGCGTTTTGGAGAAGCTGAAGAAATGCTCAATTTCTTGGAAAGTGTGGCTTATCGATCGTCTCTTCTCGGACGTCTTTTTGCTCAATATCCTGATAAAATCATTGATGAATTGATGGCCCGGTTTCCACCGGCTGATGAAAAGGAGATTATTTTTTGTTTCACCCAGTCCTATGGAGGCCTGGGCTACGCCGGGATTGAGCCCAAGGTCTTTCCAGGGATGTTTACGGCCTATAGCACCTCCAATCGAGGACGTGGCGATCACACCTACGCTTGGACAATCCAAGCGGAGGAAGCCGGTTTGGCCCAGCCCGAGGAATTGGCGGCTTATGTAGTTCAATCTCAGGTAGGCAAAGCCTTGATTGATTCGCTGGGACTCTGTGATTTTTTTAGCGGTGATATTTTTTCGGACCTGTTTTTAGAATTATATCGGTCCCTGACCGGCCTGACCTATGAGATAGAGTCCCTAAAAGACTGTGGCCGGAGGATTTATCAGCTGGAAAGAAAAATTAACAATATCCAAGGAAGAAGCCGAGATTATGATGCCTTTATTCCTCCTAAATTTAGGGTGCCTCTCAAGGAAGGTCCTTACCGCGGCCGGGCGGTGGATCCAGAGTTCCAGCAGAAGATTCTTGATGTCTATTATCGTCTTCAGGGATGGACAGAAAATGGCCTGATTATTGAAAATAATGATTTTTGAAGGCAGACGAGGGTGGAGAGAATTATTAAATATTGGCGAAAGGGCTGGGAGAGGAAGGTGGAGAGCAATTCCAGAGAAAAAATTTCAAATCAACTTTTTAGCCGCGCCAAGTCCAACCTAAAGTATTAAAAGTTTTTCTGAGTTTTCCTTCACTCGAGAGCTTACCCGAAGTTTTTCTTACTTGAGCTCTTGTTGCCCCTTTTATACAGAATTTTTAGGTTCAAGGTGGGGAGGAGATAATCTTCAAATGGATTCTGGAAGTTTAGTAAGGGTGATCCTAGAAGAATAAAACCTGAGGCCATGACCTTTTTCCAATTTTTTTATTCTTCTTAAGAGGAATTATATTTGAATTTTCTCCTGGTTTTTTTTATAATCCTCCCACTAATGGCTTCCAAAATTATTGATCTCGACCATGTTTGTCTCTTGGCAGCTCTTCGTTTGACTGAAAAAGAAAAGGAAGAGTTGGCTCCCCAATTGGAAAAAATAGTGGAGTGGGTGAGGCAAATAGCTCAGGTTGATTTGTCCCCAACAGAAGAAGCTGCTTATCCAGCCGTAGATTTTCCAGCTCCTATGCGAGCGGATGTGGTCCAGTCAAGTTTTGGAGTGGAAGAAGCATTGAGTAATGCCCCAGAGAGAGACAAAGAATTCTTTAAAGTACCCCAGGTGATCGAAGGCAAGGAATGATACCTGACTCAGCTGTCAGATTGGCCCATCTCATCCGGACGGGAGAGCTCCGAGCTCAAGAAGTGGTGGAGTATTTTCTCCACAGGATAAAAGAAAAAGATGAGCAGTTGAGAGCTTTTATTACGGTCTGTGAGAAAGAAGCTCTGGCTCAAGCCCAAGCCTTAGATAAGGGTGCTCCAGCTCGGCAAGGACTCTTAGCGGGAGTTCCTGTAGCAGTAAAAGATAACATTGTCACTCGAGGAATTCGCACTACCTGTGCTTCCCGCATTTTGGAAAATTTTTATCCCCCTTATGAGGCCACTGTTGTCGAGAAATTAAAAAGAGCGGGAGCTATTATTATTGGTAAGACCAACCTTGATGAGTTTGCTATGGGTTCTTCCACTGAGAATTCGGCCTTTTTCCCTACCCGAAATCCTTGGAATTTAGATTGTGTGCCTGGTGGTTCCAGTGGCGGCTCAGCGGCGGCCGTAGCGGCGGGAGAAGTACCCCTGGCCTTAGGGTCTGATACTGGGGGATCAGTCCGCCAGCCAGCAGCTTTTTGTGGTCTGGTGGGACTTAAGCCTACCTATGGCCGGGTTTCGCGTTATGGTTTAGTGGCTTTTGCCTCTTCGCTTGATCAGATTGGCCCTTTAACCCGTTCAGTGGAAGATTGTGCTCTTTTGACTCAGGTTATTGCCGGCCAGGATCATCGAGATTCAACCACTGCCGCTCAACCGGTCCCCGATTATTTAACCGAATTAGCCCAACCTTTGACTTCTTTGAGAATTGGTCTTATCTCGGGGGAACTTTTAGAAGGCATTGATCCTGAAGTAGGAACAGCTTTTGAGAGAATTATCAATTATTTGGAAAAAGAGGGCGCTCAATTTGAAGAGATAGAATTTTCTTCGTGGAAGATAGCTCTTCCCTGCTATTATGTTATTGCTCCTTCTGAAGCCAGCTCCAATTTGGCGCGTTATGATGGTGTCCGTTATGGCTTTCGGGACCAGAAAGTCAATCAACTCCGAGCTATGTATGAAAAAACAAGGACCAAAGGCTTTGGACCAGAAGTCAAGCGTCGGATAATCTTGGGCACTTTTGCTCTGAGTGCTGGTTATTATGAAGCGTATTATGGTCAGGCTACCCGAGCTCGCCATTTAATTGCCCGCGAGTTCTCTTCAGCCCTGAAAAAGGTGGATTTTATTCTTACCCCGACCACGCCTGAGCCAGCCTTTCGCTTCGGAGCTAAAGCTGACCCCCTTGCCATGTACTTATCAGACATATTTACCGTGACCGCTAACCTAGCCGGGGTGCCGGCTATTTCTATCCCAGTAGGGATGACCAAGGAGGGTTTACCCATAGGTCTGCAGATTATCGGAGATTTTTTTCAAGAATCACAGTTGTTTAGACTTGCTTTTTTACTAGAAAAAAAAGTAGAATTTAGAAAAGAATATAATAAAATAATTTAGGAAGGAGGAAGAATGAATCGGAAAGTTCTTTCCATTATTGGTGTCTTAATTATTTTTCTGGCGTTCCAGAGTTGCGCCTCTAAACCAGAACGAACTCTTTTAAAGAGATATTTTGATGCAGTTTCTCTTAGGGATACAACCACAATGTCAACTATGGCTTTGGAACCAGTCAGCATCGATTTCGCCAGCTGGGAAATTATAGCTATTGGTGAAGAAACAGTAGAACCTTTCAAATTGCCTGAGATGGACAAAAAGGAGCAGGAACTCAAGAAAAAGGTGGAAGAGTCGGTAGGTATTACTTTAGATGCTCGAGACGCTTTAGATGAGGCCAAGTTTGAGTTGGAAAACGCCCGGACACGTTCTGCCCGGCGGGCCGCTCGAAAGAAAGTTGAAGAAATGCAGAAAAAGTACGATGAACAATATGAAAAGCATAAGAACCTCCAGAAAGAATATAACGAAGCTAAAGCAGCTGCCGCTCGTGAAGAAGAAATTGCTACTTTTTCTCTGGGGACCGGGGAATTGCCGACCATTAGAACCTTTACTGGTAAAGTTAGGTTTAAGACGGTTGATGTAGCCGTCAAGCAAAAAGATGGTGAATCCAAGACTTACCGTTTTTATTTAAGAAAATATGATTTAACCGATGAATCTCTGGGTCGGCATTATCGTGGCCGCTGGATTATTGAAAGGATTGAAGAAGTAAAATAATTTAATTTTCATTAAAAAAACCTGCTTTCTGATTAGAAGAAAGTCTTAAGTCTATTGACACATTTTGCCAATTAGTTTATAAATAAGCATCCCCAAATAAACGGGCCGTTAGCTCAGAGGGAGAGCACCGGCCTTTTAAGCCGGGTGTCGCTGGTTCGAGTCCAGCACGGCTCACCATTCACGCGCCCCTGTCGTCTAGCCAGGCCTAGGACATCGCCCTTTCAAGGCGGCAACACGGGTTCGAATCCCGTCGGGGGCGCTCTTCTTTTTCTCGAAAGAATTTCTATTCGCTTCTTTTAAAAGCTTAGAAGCCGACCTCGACAGTTTTTATTTCATTTTTTCCAAAAGCCAAATTAAGCTTTTGACCCCGACAGGATAGTTTCTTGAGACGATTTTCCATTAAATCGGTTTCATAAACCTGACGGGGAGGTTGGAAGAATTCCAGAGTTGCTTCTGTGGAAAGACCTTCTGCTTCATAAAGGCGAAGAATTAGGGTGGGGCGATCCTCAGCTTTTTTGATAGCTGCCAGAATAATGTTGGTGGGAGTGACTTTAAAGAACGACATTTTGGGAGGAAGAGTTGGTTGAGTGTTTTTCATCCCGGAACTCTTTTCCAGCCATATTGCTCGGAGAGGGACATTGAATTCGTAAGCCCGCAGCACTGTGTCTGCTTGACGCCAATCACCTTGATGGGGATAGAGAGCATAGGCGAATTCGTGCTTTCCTCGGTCGGCTAGAGGATCAGGCCAGGTAGGGGAACGCAGGAGAGTTAAACGCATAACGTTCTTTTCAATATCATGACCATATTTACAGTTATTTAGCAGGCTGACTCCGTAATCGCCGTCGGAGAGATCGGCCCAACGGATGGCTGAAACTTCAAAACGAGCTTTTTCCCAGGGAGTGTTTCTCGCTGTCGGCCGTTGAATAAAAGCATAGGGAATTTCATAAGTGGCCTGTTGGCTGTCTACTTCAACCGGGAAAGCTACTTTAAGCAAAGTATGCTCTTCCCACCAATCAGCCTTCATCTTGATGTCGATGCGAGGGAGATCGTTGTAGAGAATAATTTCTTGATTGAAAAAGGAAGAGGGAAAGTCAGTAGTGGGTTCTCGCCGGGCCTTAGCCAAGCCAAGAAAGCTTTTAGAAATTTTGATGGAGGCTAGCACGGGGCCCTGGTGGACTACCTCGAGGCGGTCATATTTGTCGAGAGTCCACTTCCGGCCGGTATAACCGATGTTCCAGGCGTCCCATCTTTCTGGGATATCTTCAAAAAGTTGTAATTGGTTGGCTGGCTGCTGGTGGGAAATTACCTCTCTTTTAGCCTGTTTATCGAAAATACTGATTATGTTGCCGGTTTCGGGGTGAAGGACAATCTTAAAAAATTTATTTTCCAGAGTGAACTTTTCCACTTTGAGGTTACTTCTATAAGAAAGTGCTGGAGCCGGCCGGATCTGATATAGTTTGTAGCCTAGAGGAGGAATATCTTTGGCTAGAAAACAAATTAATTTTCTGCCTCTGGTGGTGATTAATTGAGAAGGAATTATCTCGCCGCGGTGGTTTTCCACGACTAGATTTTCCTGAGAACTTAAATGCCGGGGAAGAGCCACTTTTACCAGGCCGTCTCTTTTCCAGGAAAGGGAATTGAAAACCAATAAAGGGGAATCATTGAGAGTCGGCGGGATTTTGACTTTTTGGGCGAGGAAAAGAAGGCCTTGATTGATGACCTTCCGCGTCACTTGGGCCGCTCGCTGGTAGAATTCTTCGGCATCCCGATAGACTGGATGGATACTGGAGCCGGGGAGAATATCATGAAATTGGTTAAGGAGGACATTTTTCCAGGCTCGGGTCAAGGCTTTTTGGGGATAGTCTTTATCCCAGAGAAAACCCAGAGAGGCAATTTTTTCGGCTTCGGTCAGCCAGACTTCTGAACGACGGTTCCATTTTTTGGTTTTAGCTTGAGTAGTGTAAGTTCCCCGATGATATTCCAGATAAAGTTCATCTTTCCACAGTGGAATGGTCGAGGCAGCTTTTTTCTGAATTTTCTGAATAAATTCGTGGAAAGGTTTATGGATTAATTGAGGAAAGAGGGCCTGTTTTTCATGGTTACGGGCCCGGTCGAGCATTTCCCGATTAGGACCGCCACCGTGGTCTCCCAGGCCGTAAAGAATATAAGTTTGTTGAAGCCCAGTATTCCGCTCGAAATTTTTCAAGCCTTCAATCATCCTCTCGGCCCGCAGACTTCCGACATAACCCGTGGGTGGAAAATAAGTAAGAATTCGGGAACCGTCTGGAGCTTCCCACCAGAAAAGAAAATAGGGAAAAGAAGTGGTGTCGTTCCAAAAAATTTTTTGAGTCACGAAAGCCTTAAATCCTGACTTAACCAGAAATTGGGGCATATTCCAGTTGTAACCAAAAGAATCTGGATTCCAACCAATAGTCACATCGACTCCAAATTTTTCTTTAAAGTAACGTTTCCCATAGAGAATTTGGCGGACAAAAGATTCTCCATCAATAAGATTACAATCAGGTTCGACCCACATCCCTCCGACGATTTCCCAACGCCCTTCGCGGACTTTTTGGCGGATTTTCTCAAAAAGTTGGGGGTACTTTTTTTCGATCCATTCATAAAGCTGGGCCTGGCTTTGGATATAAATGATTTCGGGATATTCCTCCATATTTTGAAGGATAGTTTCAAAGGTAGCCCGCCCCACTTCAATTGTTTCCAACCATCTCCATAGCCAGGCTAGATCAATATGAGAATTGCCACCGACATAAATAGTAAAATTTTTAGCGTATTTAATAACGGGCTGAAGTTCGAAATAGAATTTCTTTAGACTGTTTTCTACTTGGGAATAATTTCCTTCTTTGAGGGCTTGAAGGTTAATTTGACGAGTTGCTTTATAGAAGGCGGCGAGGATTTTTTTGAATTCCTTAGAATTTATTCTTTTCCGGTAAACTGGAGACAGGGGCCGGAGACGATGGGGAGGCAAGGGTGGTTGGGGGGCAAGTTCGAGTAGTTTCATTCCTAATTTTAAGTCTAGAAGACAGCGATTAAGTTTTTCTTCAGCCTCAATGGCCCGGGGATAGACGAGACGAGCTGTCTGGAGCTGAAGGAAGGTACCAGGCTCAGCTTGTTTCCGAGAGAGCAATGGCAAGCGACCTTTGTTTTCCAGCCGAAGAGCAATAAGGTAACTCGCTTGGGGGTTAGCTTGATCAACCAAAGGAAAGATTTTAGTTAGGCTGCGGGCTGAATTGCCGAAATCTAGAGTGAAATTCTGAAGTAATTGTCCATTAAGAAAAATTTGGCCGGAGAATATTCCTAGGCCCCGAAAAATCAGACGGAGAGATACTTCCTGACCGGCGGTAGGAATTGCAGCAAAGTGAGAGGGAATAGTAATTTGGTGACGAAGCCAGATGAACTTTTTTTCACGTAAAGTCAAGGAACGGGGGCGAGTTTCCCAAGAGGAATCATCGTAAGAAGGAGAGGCCGCTGAGGGGAAATCTTGACAAGAGACTTTCCAGAAGGGAATGGAGGCATCGATCAGACTCTCAAATTCCTGAATAAGATGTTGAATTTTTTGAGATTCCTGGGCCTGAAAAGGGAGAGAAATAATAAGTAAAGTTAGAAAGATGCCCAAAATAAGACGAATGGAATTTCTCATTGGAGACTCCCTTCTAAGTAAAAGGTTTGATGACCATGGAAAGCGGCTGAATCTTATCAATTCCCCGACGAAAGGTCAATATGGATTTAAAGAGAAGGCTTGTGCTCATTTTTGAATTTTTTGTGGAGCCAGAAAAGGCCAACAGCCGGCAATTGATAAATGGTGAGAATTACAGGGGCAAGAATGAGCCAGTAAATGTTGAATTCGGGGAGAAAGAGAAAAAGAAAAAAAGCAATTCCCAGAATAGAGAAAATTATGGAAAGCACCAAGAAGAGAGAACTGAGAAATTTATGCAGATTTAACATCAAACCTCATTTTATAAAATTTGAGAAAATAAAAAAGGGGGTTTGCGAAATTAAAATCAGGTCTTCACCCTTCACCTTTGAATAACGAAGGTTTTTTGTCATTCCTTAGCCTATCTAATCTAAGAACTCTTTCCCGAAACCAATCTTTTACCAGAGCGAGAGAATGTTAAATAACCTAAAAATGTTAAACAAGATAGCAGAAAGAGGGATAATTTAAACCCGCTCACCCATAACTTCTTCGCTTAAGAGGTTTTCCTTGAGATCCAAGGTGAAAGGTGAGGACTTGCCCGCAAAGCGTCCCTCTTAGCAGGTATCCATTAGTACCGTGAACTAAAAAGAGAATTAGCGCTTTTTGTTATTTTTGGGTACTTCCTCCTTTAATAATTTAGGGATTAATCAATTCCGGAGAAAATTTTTAGGCCTGAAGGATGTATCCTTCCTTGAAAAGAGATAAGCAAGCCTCAACTACCTCCGGGTCATAGAGTTTGCCTTTGTTTTTCTGGATTTCTTGAAGCGCTTCCTGGATGGCCTTGGCTGGACGATAAGGCCGGTGAGAAGCCATGGCCTCGACCACATCAGCCACAGCAATAATGCGGGCTTCAAGAAGAATTTGATCGTTTTTTAGTCCTTGGGGATACCCACTGCCATCAAGACGTTCATGGTGCTGATGAACAATTTCGGCGATCGGCCAGGGAAATTCAATATTTTTGAGAACTTCGTATCCTACCTGAGGATGAGTTTTAATGATGTTGTATTCTAACTCAGAAAGCTGCCCAGGTTTACTCAAAATTTCAGCTGGGATGTGGATTTTACCTATATCGTGAACTTCCGCGGCTAATTTGATAGCTTCGATTGTTTCCTGAGGAAGTCTCATCTTTTCAGCTATAGCTGCCGAGAGAAGAGCCACTCGGCGTTGATGTCCGGCGGTGTAGGGGTCACGCATTTCAATTGTCGAGGCTAAAGCTTGAATAGTCCCAATCATGGCTTTCGTCATTTTCTCCAAGCTTTTCAGCTGTTCTTCTTCTGCTTTTCTTTGGGCGGTTATATCAGCTAAGGTCAGAACCACTCCACTGATGACTTGTTTCTCATTTTCGATAGGTGAAATTAGGGGAGCAATGGGAATCAAATGCCCTTCTCGGTTAGCTAAAAGACACCGGGGAGGAAAGACAAATTGTGAGCCTGAGTGAAGATCTTTGAGAGGGATTTTAATTATTTTTTGTTTGTTTTCATCGATTATTTTCACCACTTTATTTAAAGATTGCCCCAGGGCTTTGTCTTCGGGCCAACCGGTTAATTTAACCGCTAAGGGATTCATGAAGGTTATCCGACCTTGAGCATCAGTAGCAATTAAGCCCTCGCGGATACTGGTTAAGATAGTAGAGAGCCATTGTTCTCTTTCTTTCAACCGGTTTTCCATTTTGAATTTATACAGGGCCACTTCAATGGTGGTCCGCAATTCTCTTTCTTCGAAAGGCTTTAAGAGATAACCAAAGGGCTCTGATTTTTTGGCCTGTTCCACGGTGATCTGGTCAGTGTAAGCGGTCATATAAATAATCGGAATATTAAGATTGAAATAGATGTAGGAAGCCGCTTCTACTCCGGCTCGTTTGCCTTCCAGCATAATGTCCATCAGCACCACATCCGGTTTTAATTCTTTAGCCTTCTCGATGGCCTCGGAGGCGGTGTTGACCACGGCCACAACGTCGTAACCGGTATTGGTGAGCATGTGATGAATGTCGCGGGCGATGATGACTTCATCCTCCACTAGGAGAACTTTTGTTTTGTCCGAAGAGGTCATTGTTTTGAATCTCCTCGATAATTTAGGGGGCGCTGATTTTTATTAGGAAGCCGCCAGGAATTGGCCGCGAAACTAATAGAAAAGGAATGTGGGGTGAAAAAGGAATCCATCATCTTACTTTTTAATATGCAAAAAATTTATAATAAAGTAAAGGAGTTTTTCTGGGCTAGCCGCCGCTGGCTGGCTAGGCTGCCCTGAAAAATCTTTTAAACATTCCCTAATGGAGGGGAAAAACAAAGAGATTGGGGATTATTTGAGAAGATAAATTGAATGGGGTTTGAGTCTCTACCTTTCACTTAAGCGGGGAAAGGCAGCTGCCTCGAATAGGAGTTTTTGATAAGTTGATTTTAAATTGCCCTCTTTTTCTTATTTTATTATTTTTTCTTATTTGACCCTCTCCTTGGATAAGGTTGAGGACCATCGAGGGGAAGAAGTTCTTCGTTTAGACTAACCAAAAACGACTAAAATCTTGGTTATTCAAGGCTAAAAAGGGAAGGCCTAGCCTCAAATTTCTCCTCAAATAATCATCCCTTTAAGTGTGGCCAAAATTGGCCCCAATTTTTTAAAAAAATGTCATCTTATTTTTCTCTGACCCTTTGTGTCTCCAAAATTGGCTCCAATTTTAAGGAGGAATTGCCATATAATGCCGGTCTTTGAGTTTTTACTGGAAGAAAAATGATAGTGAAGTAAGCCT
>QMPV01000011.1 GCA_003648765.1 Candidatus Aminicenantota bacterium | reverse complement strand
TATCTCTTCCCGCATCACCTTAAATAGTTCCTCAGGCCGCCTCTGAATACTCTTGCAAAGTTCCTTAAACTCTGTTAAGCTTAATTTGATTTCCATTGGCTCTTTCTCCTTTCTTTTTGGTTTCTATTTCACCAACTATTTTAGGAGAAAGAGCCTTTTTCTCCCTCTCCAAATTTACCCAAAAAATTTTACACTGCCTCCTTGTGGGTGTCTGACACCATACTTGTGGGTGTCTGACACCAAAATGTTTACTGCTTGACTTTTAACCCAATATCTACCCCTTAAGGATGCTGACGTTATTTGTGTAAAACTGTTGATTAGTCTATAATGTAGTTTAATAGGGAAATAACCCTCCTCTTTTCGAGATAATATTTCCCCTTATGAGCGCTTGGGAAGGAGTTTTTTATGTCCAAAACCCTAATTGCCTATGGCACAAGATATGGGGCTACAGCGGAAGTCGCTCAAGAAATCGCCACTATTCTTCGAGAAATTTACAACCTTGAGGTTGACCTAGTTGACCTCTCTACCAGCAAAATAAAGGACTTTTGTCTTTATAATAATATTGTGGTGGGGAGTGGGATTAAAATGGGCCGGTGGACAAGTAAGGCCAGAAGATTGCTTCAGCAATTCCGGAAAAAAATCCTGTGGGAAAAAAATTAGCTGTTTTTGTCTGTTCCGGACGGGCTGGTGAAGTCGAACAATACGAATTGGCTATCGAACGTTATGTCCGCCAAGTAATCCTTAAATGTTTAAAAACAATTAAACCAGTCGCCTATGAAGCTTTTGGCGGACGCAAACCTCTTCCTGACCGAACTTACCAAGACAATCGAGACTGGGGCAAAATCCGGGAATGGGCTCACCATCTAGGCCGGATCTTTTCTTCTGAATAATAGCTTTACCTTTCCTTCCTAATTTCTCACCTAATTTCTCAACCTTAAGCTGAGCTTCTTCCTGAAGCCATCTAGAAATTTTGTTGATTGACTTTTCTCCCTGCCTTTGTTAAAGAAAAATCGATGAGCCGGTGAAATTAACCTTGAATAAAGAAGGTTGTTCCAATGAGTAGAAAAATTAATCGACGAGAATTTATTAAAACCGCGGGTTCCGGACTCCTGACCCTGGGTGCCCTCTTAAGCACTTCTAGATGCCGGGCCTCCCAGGAACGGCCTAACATTATTTTTATTCTGGCTGACGATTTGGGTTATGGTGAACTCGGATGCTATAGACAATCTAAGATTAAAACTCCTCATCTTGATCGAATGGCTCAAGAAGGGATGAAATTTACTCAGCATTACTCTGGGAGCGCTGTTTGCGCTCCAGCTCGTTGCACTCTCCTTACAGGTTTACACACCGGACATGCCTATATTCGGGATAATGACGAAATGCGAGAACGAGGCGACGTCTGGCACGATCCTAATCTGGAAGGACAGAGACCTATTCCTGAAGACACAATAACTATAGCCACCCTTCTCCAGAGAGCCGGTTATCACACCGCGGCTATTGGCAAATGGGGTTTGGGAGGTCCTGACAGTCCAGGCCATCCTAATAAACACGGTTTTGACCTTTTCTTCGGTTATCTCTGCCAACGGGTAGCTCATAATTATTACCCCACTCACCTCTGGAAAAATAACCAAAAATATATTCTTGAGGGCAATGAATATTTCTTCCCCCACCAAAAATTCCCCCCCGACAAAGATCCCTATGACCCCCAAGCTTACCAAGCATATCGAGGTAAAATTTATTCGGTTGATGTCATGATGGAAGAAGCCCTTCATTTCATCGAAGAAAATAAAAGCCATCCTTTCTTCCTTTATCTGGCCCTGCCTCTGCCCCATGTAGCCCTTCAGGTTCCTGATGATTCTCTTCAGGAATATCAAGGCCAGTTTCCAGAAACGCCTTATCTAGGGGAGAAAGGCTATCTCCCTCATCCCACTCCCCGGGCGGCCTATGCGGCCATGATTTCCCGCCTGGATAGAGAAGTGGGGCGAGTTATGAACCTTCTCAAGAAATTAGGACTGGAAGAAAAAACATTAGTAATTTTTACCTCTGATAATGGCCCCACCTACGCCGGGGGAGTTGATTATGAATTCTTCAATAGTGCTGGCCCTCTCCGGGGACTTAAGGGTTCTCTCTATGAAGGCGGTATAAGGGTGCCGTTGCTGGTTAAATGGCCGGGCCAAGTAAAACCAGGGACTGTTTCTGACCATGTTTCAGCCTTCTGGGATTTTCTGCCTACTTTCATAGAAATAATCGGTCGTCCAACCCCTGTGGAAACTGACGGGATCTCCATGTTGCCTACCTGGCTGGGTCATCCTGAAAAACAAATTACCCATGAATATCTGTATTGGGAACTCCACGGCCAGCAAGCTGTCCGTTGGGGCGATTGGAAAGGAATCAGGCGCTCCCCCGAAAAAGAGATCGAGCTTTACAATCTCCGCACTGATATAAGCGAAGCCCACAACCTGGCCAACCAACATCCTGAAATTGTGGCCAAAATCCAAGAAATTATGTCTACAGCCAGAACCGAATCAGAGCTCTTCCCTCTTATTCGCAAAAAAGCCAAGCCATCTTCCAAAAATTCTTAATTCTCAATCGAAGCCGAATTAGCTGACTAAAGAAAATCTTCAATGAATTCTAGAAAAAAGTTAAGCCGTCAACCAGTGACTTCAGTCTTGATAAAACCAGCCGGTCCCGACTGCAATATGGCTTGTACTTATTGCTTTTACTTGGAAAAAGCCCACCTCTTCTCTTCTTCCCAGCGCCATCGAATGACAATCGATCTTCTCGAAACCACTGTCAAACAGGTCCTTACTCAGGGGAAACAAGAAGTAACTTTTGGCTGGCAGGGAGGAGAACCCACCTTAATGGGGCTGGACTTTTTCCGGCGAGCAGTAGAATTTCAACAGCAGTATGGACAGCGACAAATCGTCGGCAATGGATTACAAACTAATGGTCTGCTTCTTAACCAACAATGGGCCAAGTTCCTTCGGGAATACAATTTCTTGGTAGGTTTAAGTCTTGATGGGCCTGAACACATCCACAATCGTTATCGTCGTCTTCGGGGAGGTCAGGGCTCCTGGGAAATAGTGGTCGATCGAGCTCAACTTTTATTGGAGGCTGGAGTAGCCACTAACGCTCTGGTAGTCGTTAATGATTACTCTGTCAAGTTCCCGGATGAAATTTATGACTTTTTAAAATCTTTGGGATTGACCTATATGCAATTCATTCCTTGCCTGGAGCGGGATCCGAAAAACCCTCAATTACCTACCAGTTTTTCAGTACCGGCCTCTGCCTACGGTCGTTTTCTCATCCGTCTTTTTGAACGTTGGCTCGCTGATTTCCACCACGGTCAACCTACTACTTATATAAGATACTTTGAATCTCTTTTTTATACTTACGTCGGTCAAACTCCTCCCGAATGTACTCTACTTAAAAAATGCGGTGTTTATGTGGTTATTGAACACAATGGGGATGTTTTTTCCTGTGATTTCTTTGTCGAACCTGCTTGGAAATTGGGCAATATCAAAAAGCAGAAAATAATTGATATGCTTAATTCGGCGCGACAGAGGAAATTCGGTCAGAGAAAGGCGGACCTTCCCTTAGAATGCCGTCGGTGCCGGTGGTTAATTCACTGCCGGGGCGGCTGCCCCAAAGAAAGAGGTTTTCTGCCTCATCCAGAAAGAAGTTATTTTTGTCCCGCTTATCAACAATTCCTTGAATACGCCCACCCGAGCTTTTGTAAATTAGCTAAAGAATGGCAGGAACGTCATCATTCCTCTCCCCATAATTCTTCCTAAATTAACCCCAGCAAATAGAAAAAAGTTCTTCCCTTCCAGCAGGAGGTAGGGAACCACTCTCTATTTATTCCAAAAATTGTTTCACTACTCACTTTTCCTCTCAGAATAAAGAGGCTATTTTTTCTCTTTTTCGGTAAATTTCCCCTGGAAAGTTGATCCAAGAATTATTCTCTCTCCAGAAAAATTTCTTCAAGGATCTCACTTTCCTGGTGGGGCAAAAGAGGGAAAGAATAACAACGGCAATCAGCCATTGATTTCCCCATAAGCACCAGACTCGTGCCTCGAGAAGAAAAGGAGTTAAAAAGCCCGTGAAGATCAATCCAAATTGGGAATTCAATTTGATGAGACTGTCTGAACCCTCTTAATTTCTTTTTAATAATTTGTAATCGGTGATAATCCAGATTTTTCTCCTTGACCATAAGAATGCCTAGAGTTTTCTCTTGGAGAAAAGAAGGAGGCAAACTCTGACAGAATCGGGAAAAGGCCATTAAGCAATTGAAACACATCAGGTCATTAAGATCAATTAGCATTATTAATCGAGGCTGATAGGCAACTCCAGCTGAGGCTTCCGCCACGCCTCCCCTGACGACCAACAAAGTTATTAAAAGAAAAAATAACATTTTGGATTTAATTGACTTTATTTTGGCCACCATAACTTTCTCCTTAAAAAAAGCGGCAACCTGGACCTTACCCAGGCTGCCGCTTCCCCTCTCAGATTTCTTAGATTGATTTAGGCTGAGTTTCTAAAATCCAGGATAATTTTAATCAACTTGGTAAATTATTTTGAATTTACGCAAAGAAACGCCATCATTGCCTCGACTATAGAGAAATCCCTGCTGATCAATGTAAATGGCATGGCTTTCTTCTGGCAGGGTAAAAGTCGTCAGATAACGACCCTGAGCATCAAGCACATAGATATCCCGACTTTGATGTTTAGAATAATGTCCACCTAATACAAATACTCGTCCCACCGGATCAAGAGTAACATCTTTGTAAACAACGCGAGTCGGCACCTCGAATCGATTAATCTTTTCCTTAGACACCGATTTCACTTTCAATAAACGATTAGTCCATAACTTTTTGCCCTGGAGATTGTATTTTTCTATCCGATCTTGAAAGGTAAACACCAAATAAATATTACCTTCTTTGTCACTACAAATGGAGGCAAAATCAAGCATCATTTTTTTAGTTTTTTCGTAAAAAAACTCGGTGACTTCCTGGCCATCAAAATCAATTATCTTCAGTCGGCCTGCTCCGACGCCAACAATTGGAATTAAAGCAATAGCTTGAGGACCACAGACTCTCATATCCAAAATTAAATGGGAAAAAGGAATCCTTTTGATAAAATTTAAATCCCGATCAAAAACCTGAATTCCCCTAATATTTTGGTCAGTAACTAAAACATAGTTCTGGAATATTTGAACTTCTCGAGGCGCCATAAATTCACCCGGTCCTTGGCCCCGGCCACCCGCTTTCTTCACCAGACGTCCTGCCGGACTAAATTTTTTTAGTGAATAATCCAAAGTATCTGTAAGATAAATATGGCCACTCTCATCCACAGCAATGCCCACCCACATGTAAATCAAATCATCATCCAAATGTCCCAAGGTCATTTCTTCTCTCAAGCTGATCCGGAGCGACTTGGCCGAAGATGCCGTAGATAAAGTGAAGAGTAAAAAGAAGACAAAAAAGAAACTCAACCAATGAACTTTTCTCATCTTAGCCTCCACTGGAAAGAGACGAAAATCAGCCCAGTTTCATCTCAGAAAATTAACCTTTCTTGACATACTTGACACAAAAAGCATAGCCGATCAGACAATACAAAGCCGTTGCGCTGTGAATTGAATACTGAAAATCAATCATGCACCTAGCTAAAGCATCCCGACAAATATCCTCTTCATTTTGATCTGCCCAAAGATGGAAGCCTACCCCACTCCAAAGTAGACCAATAATCAAGCCCAGGACAAAAATTCTTTTCCCGGCCAATATCCAGCTGCTTCTCATCCTTTTTCTCCTTTTAACCAGTAATAATATAGCGAACACAAAAATCGTACCCGGCTAGACAACCACCCATATAAATCATTCCAACTCCAAGCCCTCCACTGACCAGCGCGATAACCGCATCAATCCCACATCTTTTAAAAGCATCCAGACAATCCTGTTTAGTCAACTGTCTAGCTTCCCCCGGATAAACTGACATCAAAATCACCAAGCCGATTAAAAAACCAATGACCCAAAAACGCTGTTGCTTAAAAAATTTCATGTTAAAACCTCCTTTCGCCTCCTTTTTATGCAAAATTCGCACCAATCAATTTCAGCTTGCGTTCTTCCTAACTTGCTCATATAAAATTAGTTAATTTTTAGAAGCTCATCTTCATCTTTTTCAACTGCCAACCTTAGTTACCCCTCCTCTGGCTCGAGTTAACTTTAATTAACTTTTCTAGATCTAATCCAGAAAGAAAGACACTTATTCTTGAAAATATAATTAATTAAAAAATGACCCTCCATCTGGCTTTACATTAAGAATAAAGTAACTCTCGGGAAAAAATGATTCCATTTCTGGAGTGAATTAATTAAGACAGGATATAAGGTAGAAAGAAAGAAAGAAAGAAAGAAAGATAGATAGATAGATAGATAGATAGATAGATAGATAGAGTTCTCTTATTTCCCTGAACCTAGATAAATAACTTATTAGTTAATTCGCTAACTAGGATGTTTGTTATTGGGGCAAAATTTTTATTAGTTGAATAAACAGCTCTGTCTCCAGCAAAATTTACAATCTCTTTCGCTGAATTAATCTACCTCAAAAAAATAAATAACTTCACCCCATTCAGTTTTTTGGAGAAATAAAATAAAAATATAATATTTATAATAAAACTATTTCCTGCCTCTCACTGCCAATAGGGAGGGCTCTAGCTTCTCCTTCTTCTGGGAGAAATTTAACTACTTTAACATAGGCACTTTAATCCCTTTTTCTCGGGCAAATTTTATGGCTTCCTCATAACCAGCATCAGCATGGCGGGCTATTCCTATACCCGGATCAACGGTTAAAACTCGTTCTAGCCTTTTGTCAGCTGACTCAGAACCATCGGCTACAATCACCATCCCGGCGTGGATAGAAAGGCCAATGCCAACTCCACCACCATGATGAACCGAGACCCAAGAAGCTCCACAAACCGCATTGAGTAGAGCATTTAATATGGGCCAATCGGCAATGGCATCAGAACCATCTTTCATCCCTTCGGTTTCTCGATTAGGTGAGGCCACGGAACCCGTATCTAAGTGGTCGCGACCAATAACAATAGGAGCACTTATTTTACCCTTTTTCACCAAATGATTGATTACAGCTCCAAAACGAGCCCTTTCTCCATACCCCAGCCAACAAATTCTAGCCGGGAGTCCTTGAAATTTAACCTGCTTTTGGGCTTTGCGAATCCAGCGATGGAGAATTTCATCTTCGGGGAATTCCTGTAATACGGCCTCATCAGTGGTGTAAATATCTTCTTCTTTGCCAGAAAGAGCGGCCCAACGGAATGGTCCTCGCCCGTGACAAAACAAGGGTCGGATATATTCTGGGACAAAGCCGGGAATATCAAAGGCCTTCTCCACCCCGGCCTTTTGAGCTTGACCTCGGAGATTGTTACCATAGTCAAAGGCAATAGCTCCTTTCTTCTGCAATTCCAACATGGCTTCCATCTGCACGGCCATCGATTCATAAGCTCTCTTAATATATTCCTCTGGATTTTCCCGCCGCAGTCTCAAAGCCTCTTTATACGGTATCCCCCGAGGAATATAGCCATTGAGTTCATCATGAGCGGAGGTTTGATCCGTCAAAACATCAGGGACAATTCCCCGCCGGACGAATTCTGGTACTACATCAGCGGCATTCCCCACTAAAGCAATGGATAAAGGTTCACCCTTATCTTTGGCTTCAAAAGCTAGCCTGAGAGCCTCGTCAAGATCAGTTACCACGGTATCCACATACTTCGTCTGGAGCCGCCGTTGGATTCTCTCCTCATCCACCTCAGCTATGATAGCTACGCCCTCATTCATCGTCACGGCTAGTGGCTGGGCTCCTCCCATACCACCCAAGCCGGCGGTCAGCACTAATTTCCCTTTTAAAGAACCACCGAAATGCTTTCTGGCCACGGCCGCCAGAGTTTCGTAAGTTCCTTGAAGAATACCCTGAGTTCCGATATAAATCCAACTCCCAGCTGTCATCTGACCGTACATAGTCAATCCCAGAGCTTCCAATCGGCGGAATTCATCCCAAGTAGCCCATTTGGGCACAATCAAAGCGTTCGCAATCAAGACCCGGGGAGCTTCAGCATGAGTCTTAAAAATGCCCACAGGTTTTCCTGACTGGATAAGTAGAGTTTCATCATTTTCCAGATTTTTCAAACTCTCAACAATCGCCCAAAAGCAATCCCAATTACGAGCCGCTTTACCGGTTCCACCATAAACAATCAACTCTTCTGGTTTTTCAGCTACTTCTGGATCCAAATTATTCATTAACATTCTTAAGGCTCCCTCTTGAGACCAACCTTTGGTGTTGAGAGTAGTGCCTCGTGGTGCCTTAATCACCTGAGGAGGACGGTCTTCTTTCACTGGCATCCCTCCTTTTTTAATCTCTTATATTTTTTCCCTCCAGGCTTCTTTGAGAAATTACTTGCGCAAGCCGACTCATCCGCTGGAGGGTACGATCCCGACCCATATATTCCAGAACATCAAAAATGCCCGGACTGACTCTCATGCCTAAAAGCAATACTCGGAGAGCATGAATTAAAACAGCCGCTTTAACGCCTTCCTGCTCAGCCCGTCGCCTTAAAGCTCTCTCAATTGAATCTGCTTTAAAATTCTTCAGTTGGCGAAAATCATCCGCCAATTTCGACAATAATCCTGGGAGGCGGGGATCAGTTAAATATCTGGCCACAGCTTCAGAATCAAAAGGAAACTCATCACTGAGAAAAGGACGACAATTGTTTACCAATTCGACCAAAGTGCGGGACCTTTCCTTAAGCAAATCCAATAATCCACTAAACCATTGCTCCTTTTCTCTTTCTAGCTCATCTCGCCAGAGCGATTCTTGCAACAATCTTTCCTTGATTAAGGTCAAAAGTTCTTTGCCTGGAGTTTGACTGATTAACTGACTGTTTAACCATTCCAATTTAGATGGATTATAAACCGGACTGCCTTTACTGATTTTCTCAAGAGAAAATTTTTCAATCATCTCCTCAAGAGAATAAACCCTTTCCTCCTCGCCAGGGGCCCAACTCATCTGGGCCAAAAAATTCACCACAGCTAAGGGCAAAAACCCTCGTCGGTGATACTCCAAAATTGAGCTCACTCCATGCCGTTTACTCAGCTTCTTTTTATCCGGTCCTAGGATCAAAGGTAGATGACCAAATTGAGGGCAAGAAACTCCAAAAGCCTGGTAAAGAAGAATCTGCTTAGGTGTATTAGAAATATGATCATCTCCTCGGATAACATGGGTGATTTTCATGGCCATATCATCCACCACAACTGAAAGATGGTAAGTAGGTTGGCCATCACTGCGAAGAAGGACAAAATCTTCAATGTTCTGGCTTTTTACTTTAATCCGGCCATGAATTAAGTCATTAAATTCAATTTCCTGAGCTTCCGGTACTAAAAACCTTATAGCTTTAGCCCGACCTTCAGCTTCAAAATTACGTTTATCCTCCTCGGCCAGGTAATAGCAGCGCCGGTCATAGCGCCAAAATCCTCCTTGGCTGATTATTTTTTCCCTTCGCTCCTTTATTTCCTCTGGGAGGCAGTAGCAAAAGTAAGCTTTCCCCTCAGCTACCAAAGCTCGGGCTTTTTCCTGATAGAGATTTAAGCGGTCTGACTGAAAATAAGGTCCTTCATCCCAATCCAAACCTAACCAGCGAAGTCCTTCAATTATTCCCTGCGTCATCTCCCGACTGGATCTTTCGACATCCGTATCTTCGATTCTTAATATGAATTTTCCTCCGTGGTGGCGGGCAAAAAGCCAATTAAAAAGAGCCGTTCGGGCAGCTCCCAAATGGAGATGCCCGGTAGGACTGGGAGCAAAACGAACTCTCACTTCACTCATCGATTAAATCTTATCACAACAAAGAAAAAAGACAACTTTAAAAGTTGACTTATCTCAGGGAAAGTAGATAATAAAAATAGAAGTTGCAAAAGATCGTCAATTACGATTAAAATAAAAGTGGCTAAGGAGCAGGCTAAGGTTGGGCCCTCCCAAAAATAAAAAATTTAGTGACCCAAAAGTGAGTGTAATTGTTGAACCCCAGATTAATCTTCTTCTTATTCTCACGAACCAGGAAGATCAAGAACTGGTTCTCCCTTTAATGCGCCCTCTAGGCCAAACTTATTCAGCCTTATCCTTAGAAAAAGCTATCCAATTGATCCAGCAAAAAAATTTCCAAGTAATTGTGGTGGATTACACTCTGGGTCGCTACTCCTTGCTCAAAGGAATTGTCCCCCGGGAAACAAGTGTAATTATTACCGGCAATTCCGACCAAAGCGTCAAACTTTGTCTTCAAGACTGGCCCCCCCGGCGTTACGTTGACGCCCAACCCTTTCCCTATTCCGAAAGATCTACTATCGCTTTTAAAAAGGCTCTCCAGCGAGCTATTGATCATGCTCTTCTTTTGGAAGAAACGAATCGTCTCCGCCGTATAGTTGAGCGTCAGGAAGTAGAAATTCAAGAAACATATCACCAGATCAGAGAAATAAAGGAAACGATTAACGAATATATCGTTAAAGAGATAGAAAAAAGAGTCGCCCTCGAATCCCAATTCATTTGGTTTCGCAAAGAAAAACAAAAAATAGAAGAAATTCTGAAAAAACTCCATAAGGCCCATGATGTGACTGACTTATTGGACATCGTTTACGACATCAAAGAAATAATCGGCTCTCAGGGAATTTCCTTGTATCTGGTGGAGGAAAACGACTCCTACGGAAAATTCCTTAAGCCTCTAGTTTGGAATAATAAAATCCTGTCTTATCCTGATATTTCCTCTCATATCGTCCTTCTGGAAACTATGGATTATGCTGCTTTTACTGCCAAAACAGGCACAGAAGTCAACTCTCACTCTTCTGAATTCGATAAAAGATTATCCACTCGGTATAAAAATCAATTAGGTTATGAATTAAAAAACCTGCTTAGCGTGCCTATCCGTCATGATGAAGAAGTTATCGGCGTGTTAGAAGTTTATAATAAGCTGCCCTCTCCTGGAGACAAAAGCAAACATTTTTCTCGCGAAGACGAAGAAATTCTAGCCCGGCTTAGCGAACATATTGGTATTGCTATAACTAAACTCAACCTTATTCAATATGACGCTCTCACAGGTTTGCTTCGCCCTGAGCCTTTTTTTGATAAAATCATTCAAAAAATAAAAACCGAAAGTAAGCGGCGTCAAGAAAATTCCGCTTATGCTCTAGTCATGGGAGACGTCGACTGGTTTAAGCACTATAATGACCGAAATGGTCACGAAGCCGGCAATCGACTATTGAGAGAGCTCTCCCGAGTGTTAAAAACTTCCACTCGAGACGAAGACCTTCTCTGCCGATACGGCGGAGAAGAATTTCTCTTCTTTTTAACTGGAATAAAAACTCCCGAAGAAGCCTTCTCTTTTACTGAACGTATTAGAAAAAATGTTGAGGAATATTATTTTGATAACCAAGAGTTCCAACCCAATCACAATCTCACTATGAGTTTTGGCATTACTTTTTTCACCAAGGACCGATTTCCCAACCCCCACTTAATTACCAAACAAGATTTGATCAAACTGGCCAATGAAGCTGATGTAGCCTTAGCTCAAGCTAAGGGCAAAAGAACCGCCCTATCTCCTCTCTCTCCTGGGGAAAAGCCAGGACCGCCTAAAAATAAAATTTGCCTTTACCAACCTCCCCACTCCTCTTCTAGCGAACCTGTTCTTCTCCAGACGATTGACTCCACTGTGGAGCGAGAAAGACGACGTTTTCCCCGTTATTACACCTCTACTCTGATGATTTTCAAAATGGATGGTTTTCAAAAAATTTCTAAAACAGTCAATCTCAGTTTAGGAGGGGCGAAAATTTTAACTGATATTCCTTTGCCCGAAAAGAAAGAAATCAGCCTCATTTTGGTTCTCGGCAATAAAGCTTTTCAATGTGGGGGAAAGGTCATCTATTGCCAGCCTGGCAATCAGAATTTTACCCATCAATATCTGACTGGAATTGAGTTCCTTGATCTTTCTCTAAAAGATAGGCATTCCCTTGAAGAATACTTCAACTCTCTTAACTTGACACCGTCACGTTTCTCCTAAAAGTGATCCTTTTCTTTTCTCCTGCCTAAATATCCTTCGAAAGAAATCGCTTTGCTGGAAATTTAACGGGTCAATTCCCGATGAATTGCTTCCAAATACTTCTCAGGAGGAGTCAGCACACTATTAAAAGCATTTTTGATTTCTCGAGCATACATATCAAAAGCAGCAAAATCTTCTTGATTACTCCAATTCCCTAAAGTCACTCTTTCCAAAATGTCCTTAATGACTTCTTTATTAATAATTTCGCTGGTGAATTCTGGTAAGTTACAAGATTCTTTCTCACAAAGTTCGACCACTCCTAACATCATCTTTCGGAGTTCTTCTTGAAAACGGATTATATCCTGTTTAACAAAAAACTGTTCCCGTGGAGATTCAGTCTGTGATAATTTTATATACAACTTCTTAGCTTCTTCCACATACTCACTCATCTTGGAGACTAAATACTCACTGTCAACGATTATCTTGCCCTCATTTTCATAAAAACTGATGGTGCCGTTTCCCTCAATCTTTTCTTCTTTGCGATATTTTTCCAATAAATTATAGATATCTTCCAATCCACTACCCTGAGCTGGTTTCTCTTCTTCTTTAACTTCTTCAGTTCCTACTTCTTCTCCTTTCTGCTCTTTGACCTCAGCAGAAAGTTCGGCCTCCAGAACCTCCTTTTCCACTTCAATCTCTTCTCCCATGTCTTCCATAACTACCTCCTCCGCTCCAGCCTTTACTTCTTCCTCTTCCTCCTCTTTTTCTTTCTCTTCACTTTCTGCGGCCAACTTAACCTCTTCATCAGCTTCAAATTCAGTTTCCACTTCTTCCTTTACTGTTTCTTCCCTCTCCTCACTTGTAGATTCCGGACCTTCCTTTTCCAGTGGTTCCAGATAGACTTCATTTGACTCTAACAATTCCTTGATTTTCTTCAACTTCAGCAATTCCCTCTTTAAATCAACCCCAACTTCAGTATCACCATTACTTTCTGGCAACTCAGCCACAATGCCGTATTTTTCCTCAAGAGTTTTCTTTAAAGAAGTAGCCTTCTCCAAAGCCTCATGATGAAGCTTCTCCAACTCCTGATTCAATTCGCTGACCACTTTTAACTCATTCATTGTCTGAGCCGTCATATTTTCAATCTGGCTCTGCAATTCAATAGCTCGAGCTAAGTGGTCTTTGATCTGAGTTTTTATTTCCTGCTTCTTTTCCTCAAATTCAGCAAAGAGAGCTCGATAAGTACTTAAAGTTTGTTTTTCCTCACTCAATTCCTCTTCAATGGCCTGAATTCTCTTCTGAGCCTCTTCTTTTTCCCGTCTAATTTTCTCTTCCAACTCTTTCTCAATTGATTCTTTCTTTCTGGATAAGATCTCTTCTAATTGATTCTCTATTTCTTCAATAATGGAAACAGATTCAAAAGTAGTTTCTTTTTCTTTTTTCATGACTCAATTCTCCTTCCCCCTTTAGGGTTAACCTCTTTTTTTCTTATTAATTATTTTAAATCCATTCATTGCGTTCGACAACATAATTACAGAAATCAACTACCTAGACAATCGCCTCTCCCGAGGAAATAAAGGGGGGATTTTTTTCAGGCTTAACTCACCCCAAAGGGTGAGATATGGTGAAAGTCTAACTCCTTTTGGCTGATTTTAATAAGGATTCATAATCAGGCAAAAGACGGGTGGTCTCAAATCTGATCTTTTCCCATTTATCTAGCTCAAGGGAACAGAAAGCTTCTACTACCTGGGGATCAAACTGCGTGGCCTTATTCTTAAGGATTTCTTCTTGGGCCACTTTAAAATCTCTTTCCTCTCGATAAGGGCGATAAGAAGTAATGGCATCTAAAGCATCAGCTAAAGCAAAAATCCTGGCTTCAAGAGGTATTTCTTCTCCTTTAAGCTTCTTAGGATAGCCTCTCCCATCATAACGCTCATGATGATAAAGAATTATATTCCCTACCTCAGGGACAAGTTTTATTTCTTTTATCAAGCCAAAACCAAGAGAAGGATGCAATTTTATTTTTTCCCATTCTTCGGGAGAAAGAGAGCCTGGTTTCTTCAAAATAGCATCAGGAATGGCAATCTTGCCCACATCATGAAGGAGAGCTCCTTTCCGAATATTATCTAATCTTTCTTGGTCACTTATACCCAACAATTGAGCCAATACTTGGGAATATTTAGCCACAGTTCGGGAATGGCCAAAAGTCTCTACATCTCTTAAATCAAGAGCCGTCATCAAATTCTCAATAGTAGTGTCATAAATTTCTTCCAAAACTACAGCTCTCTTTAAATTCTTTTCCTGTTCTAATTTCAATTTTTTCAATTCGCTCAAGTACAAATCATTTTTCTGAAGAAGCTCCCTCTTCTTCTCTTCATTAATAAGAGCGGCATAAATTCCTGAAAGGTTATCAGGCTCAGAAATATGGTCAACCAATCCCTTTTGCAGAAGTTCGACTCCGATAAAGGGTTGCTCCAGCCGCGTTAAAAGAATAATACTCAACTGGGGATTGAAAGAATGGATTGATCTTAAAAGACCGGCTTTATAGCCATCCAATCTCTCACAAGCCAAAATTAGGCAAAAAAAGTTATTTACTCCCAGCAATCTATCTGAAGCTCGTTTAATGTCAGGGACTTCATCTATTTCATAAGCAAATTCCTGAAGAAACTTGACTAATTTTTTCCTTCTCTCCTCCTGAAAATCAACGACCAAGATGCGGCGTTTATTCATTAAAAGGCCTCCTTTTCCACTCACTAACCACTTAGAGTTCTTATACCTTATTTCTCTGACCTATTCAAGAATTTTAATTATCCCCATATTTTTGCCTACTGAGACTAGAGTTAACTAAATACCCAGAAAACTTGCCTTTTTCTTGCTCCGGCTGATTTATAACAGGTTCTAAAAAATAAATTGGGAATTGCCAAAACGAGGTTCATGACCTGAGAACAGCTCGACAGAGCCGGGGAATACCCTGATAATCGGCTCGGAAGGTAATCTCCGCCCATTGAGAATCAAATAATTCCTCGACTTTTTCTTTTTGATTCCAGCCAATTTCCAACAATAAAACTCCTCCTGGCTTAAGAAGAAGAGGGGCGTCTTTAATAATTTTAGCTATCACTTCTAAACCATCTTCACCAGCCAACAGAGCTGCCCGAGGTTCGTAATCTTTAATCGAAGAAGAGAGATTTTCCCATTCATTTTGGGAGATGTAGGGGGGGTTAGAAACAATGAGATCAACTTGACGCCGGGGAAAAGAATTTTGTAAAGGGGCTAATCCATCTCCTTGAAGAAGATGAACATTACCAATTTGATGAAATTCCAGATTACGCTTAGCCCAACCAATCGCCTCTGAGGAAATATCCGTGGCCAAAATAAAGGCTTCAGGTCTTTCCTTAGCCAAGGCGATGGCAATATTGCCACATCCTGTGCCAATATCAACTACCACAGCCTGTTGATTATTGCTCGTCACAGCCAACGCCTCCTCAACCAACAATTCGGTCTCGGGGCGAGGAATCAGGACTCCTTTTCCTACTAGAAATGGAAGTGACCAGAATTCTTGGCGCCCCAGAAGGTAGGCCATAGGTATGCCTGAACAACGAAGAGCAATCAAGCGATAAAACTTCCGGCGCGAAGAGAGGGGCGGTATCCACTTCGGGGAAGTATAAAGTTGCTCTTCGCTTAATCCAGTGGCGGCCAGCAAAAGGAGTTTGGCTTCTAACTCGGGATTTTCGAAATGGGCCAAGTTATCTCGACCAAAAATAAGAAGTTTAGCTAAATTTGGCATTTTCCTCAGCCTCTTTAAGAAGCTTTACTTTGGGCCTCATCCAAAGAAGCCAGCATTTGAGTCTGATAATGAAGAGTTAAAGTTTCAATCAATTCATCCAATTCTCCGTCTAAAATGCTTTCCAATTTATGTAACGTCAAATTAATCCGATGATCAGTCACCCTTGATTGGGGGAAATTATACGTTCTGATTTTTTCGCTCCGCTCACCTGTTCCCACCTGGGCCCGTCGATGCTGATCAATTTTTTCCTTTTGCTCTCTTTGAACTAAATCAAGAAGACGGGAGCGCAGAATTCTCATGGCTTTTTCTTTATTGCGATGTTGCGATTTCTCGTCTTGACAGGACACCACTATGCCCGTGGGTTTATGGGTAATTCTAATGGCAGTATAATTGCGGTTGACATTCTGTCCTCCCGGTCCTGAAGCCCCAAAAGCTTCAATACGCAAATCCTTAGGATCAATCTGGACATCAACTTCTTCAGCCTCAGGTAAAACGGCCACAGTGACAGTTGAAGTATGAATTCTTCCGCTGGCCTCGGTTTGAGGAACTCGCTGAACCCGATGAACGCCACTTTCATATTTAAGAAGCGAATAGACTCGCTCCCCTCTAATATTAAGAATTACCTCCTTGAAACCTCCTATAGGGGAATAGCTGGCCTGCATCACTTCATATTTCCAGCCCTTCTTTTCAGCAAATCGCGTATACATCCGGAAGAGATCTTGAGCAAAAAGAGAAGCTTCATCTCCTCCAGCGCCGGCTCTAATTTCTAAAAAGACATTTTTCTCATCATTTGGGTCCTTGGGAAGAAGCAAAAGTTTTAATTCTGCCAAGATTTGCTCTTCTTCCTTTTCTAGTTTTTTCAACTCCGCTTCCGCCAGCTGCTTCAATTCTTCATCAGCCTCAGGGTCATTTAAAATTTCACGCGAACCCTCAATATCCCTTCTCACCTTCTTCAATTGTTCATATTTCACCACCACAGGTTCCAACTCAGCTCTTTCTTTGGAAATCTCTTTGAGTTTTTGGGGATCAGCTAAAAATCGACTGTCGGCCAGACACTGGGTAAGTTTCTCGTACTTTTCTCTTATACTCTCTAACTCCTGGAGCATCACACCTTGCCTGTAAAATCTCCATACTTCTTGCGAAATTTTTCCACCCGACCGGCGCTATCTACGAACTTTTGTTTGCCAGTAAAAAAGGGATGGCATTGAGAGCAAATTTCGACTCTTATCTCTTTTTTAGTCGATCTAGTTTTAAAAGTATTGCCACAGGCACAAACAACTGTGCATTCTACATACTCAGGATGAATTCCTTTTTTCATTTTTTTTCTCCTTTTTTCTGAGGTCAAATTATATCAGATTTACTCCCGGCCGACAATCTCAACTCTCCCGCCACTCCCCTCTTTCCATTTTCTGCCAAAAGCAATCCCAATCGATAGAAAAAGCATATTTCGCTTCTGCCTCTTTAACTTTTTGTCGATACTCATGGCTTAGAAAATATCTTTTTAATTCTTTATTTAAAGGATACAATTGCTCTGAGGACAACCATTCATAGAGACGCCCATCCTCATAGCGCAGGCAGCCCCAATGAACCATCCAGGCCAACTGTTTTATGGGCACAGAAACAGCTGTTTTACGAATTGTTCGTACTTCAGCTTCCTTGACTGGATTGATAAATTTAAAATACCGGGAAAAGAGAATCGCATTATGAAAGTAGGCTGGAAAGGCCATAATCCCATCAGCCTGAATTAATCGAGCTACATAAACAAATAAATCCATGACTTTCCGACTGAGTTTTAAACCCGGGTGTTTCTGGCCAGGTAGAGGTAAATCCTTATTGGTAAAATCTAATCTTGGATTCTGGAGAGTCAACCATTCTAGGAAAAGAAATCGATATCTTTTCATCTTTAATTTGAGAGAAAGGGGAGGAGTAAAAGAGAAAAATCCTTCTCTTATCTTTAAATCTACCACTAAATTTTCCGGTTTAGCCGAACGGTAAAAAATTTGAAACCGCTGGAGAGGAAAATCCGAAGAGTCAACCTGAAAAACCAGGGGCCATAACTTTCTTTTCTGAGCTTCTTTTATGAAATTTTTTTTTCTTAAAACCTGAAGAACTTCAGGAAGTGAATACCTGCCTAAAAAAAGAATACTCCCCCTTGCCCGAGAAAAATCTAGAGAAATATCTTCTTCCTTTAGGATTGTTTCCGCCAACTTGGTCTTCTTTTTCTTGAACAATATTTTCTCCCTATTGACCTTCATTCTAGGGAAAAAGGCAGCTAAATTCAAATTAAAGCCCTAAGGAATTTTAAAACTCACTTGATAAACACAACTTTCTCTGGTTCATATTTACAATAATACTTGAGATTAGGGTCAGGTCCTCACCTTCCCCATATCTCTCTCCTCTTCCAATATTTATCATCCTCTTACCTGGCTCGTATCTATTTTTAACCATCCAATGTCTTTGCCTTTCACTTTTGACCAAAAGGAAAGCCCTTTTGAAGAAGCTGTTCTGGTTAAATTGGTTCAAATTATCTCCCTTTTCTCCTGTCTTATTCGATAGTCTCCTGGACTCCTAGCAAGAGTTAGCGAAAAAAAAAGAGTTTAATTTAGATTAAGTAACAAATGAGGAATAATTTTGTTCTTCAACGGTGAAAGAGGAAAACATAATTCTACTGAGGATCGGGAAAAAGGAGAGACTAACCTCCAACTCAACCACCCTTAGCTATCCATTAGGATCAAGAACTTCTTCACTCATCTAAGTTAAAGAGCTGACTTAGTCTTATCTTTCTAATATTAAACACCAGTCATTCGTTGCTAAAAAACCTCTCACGCCAGAAATATCCAAAAGAAATTTAACCCCTTAATAATCTAATCTTGTTAGGGAGTCACCCTAACCCTCCCGAGGGTGTCCCCTATTTAAACTTTATCTTGCCCAACCATCTAAAGGATGCCCAAAAAAATAAAAATTTTTTCTCAAAGTGAGAAAAAATATTTTTTTCTTTCGTCTTTTCTAATGGGTGCGCTGGCGCGACCCTCTCCTAATAAGGATGATCTCCTGGTAGTCATCCTTATCTTCTTCCAGGGGAGTAGGGTCGCGTCAAAAATTATTTTAAATTTAGGCACCAGTGGCAGCTACGAGAGCAATGATTAAAATTGAAAGTAGCCAACTTTATTCTGTGCGGTGGGGCTATCGGAGAAAACTTAGTTCTCTCATTAATCCATCTCTCCTACCTCTAATTCAAAACTTCCTCCAAGAGGAAATCCAGCGGAGAGAAAAAAATGGAGAAATTCACTGTTTCGATATTAAATTCCATCATCGCCAGTTTGAATTGCATTTCTCTTTGGAAAGTAAATATTATCCCGGTCCTGACCAATGGATTGAGGAATTTTACCTCTATACTTCCATTTTAGCCCAAGAAAAATTCAATTTACCTTCTCTCTGGGAATAGAAAAAGTTTTCCTGGTTCCTGCTCATATCAATTGCCTGGGAATGACAAAAAAGTTTAGGAAAATTTGAGGTCAGATCTTTACCTTTTCCTTCTGGGCTGAAAGAAAGCGAAGAAAAAGGTCTAGATAATCTTTCTAGCTGAAAAATCCTTCTTAAAGGGGCAAGGGGGAAGATAAACCCCCAATATTTTTTAATAACTCAAATTCAATAACAGCACTCCTCTTTAATTTCCACTATTGCTAGAAAACTTCTTAATAAAAAATGATGGCTTTACCCTTGAGGAGTTGAATATTCTTAATTCCCAAGGGTAGCTCATACCAGTCAGTTAAACTACTATATTCTTCACCTTTAATTTTAGCCGCTAAGGCCAGCAAAGCATCTAGAAAATTGGGAGGCAAAGGTTGATTATTCAGAAAGAGCTTCTGTAGATCGAATTTGCCTTTGCCTTCTTTAATCAGAAGTCGACCTCCAAAATAAAAAATCATCCGGGAGGACAAACCAGGTTTAACCTTTTGCTGAGAAAAATCTAAAACTAGCTTTCCCTCCAGGCGATTCCGAGGCAAAAACTTTAACTGCAGGCTTTTCATCATCTCTTCCTTTTCTCGAGCAAGGCGATATTCTAGGTAAGCATTAAATTCTTCTTCGGTGACAATTATCTTTCGCAGTTGGGAAGATTTAAGAGGGGAAAGCCTTTCTTTTTCCAGAAAGGCAATCAAGTCCAAAACCCTTTGGGCTTTTCTGTTCTGCCAGCCTAAACCGGGTCCCCCCATAATAAGGCTGATAAGAATTGCAGCCCCTACTGACTTCCATCGCCACACTTGTTATCTCTTTTTATTTCCACTTTTTAACATAAATACTCTAATTTTTTAGAACTTTTGGAAATTATTATAAAGTTATTTAGAAAATCGTTTCGGGGACAAAGACCACATCATTTTCTTGAAGCTGAATATCCTTTTTCTTGCCTTTAATAATGTCCTTAACATTGACTTTAATTTGGATCTCCCGGCCATCCTTTCCTTTACGTTTAATCAAAACTCTTCCCTTATTGGCTCGTTCAGCAAATCCTCCCGCTTGAGCTATGGCCTGAAGAAGAGTGGGAATATGAGACCTTTTGACAGCTAATGCCCCTGGATTCCTTACCTGGCCAAAAACATAGACATGAACAATTTTGTCAATTGGAATATTAACAATATCTCCGGGGCGTAAAACTATGTTTAAACTAGCATCTCCTTTAACTACCAAATCTTCTACTGGAATCCTCAAAGTCGTACTAGAACCATCGGCTGATTGCCGAATGATAATAATTGTCTCACCCGCATCCTCAGTCATTCCGCCTGCTTCCGAAATTATCTGCAGAAGAGTTTGGCGCCCTAACAATTCATAAGGTCCTGGATTGCGCACTGCTCCCAAAACTGAAACCCTTTTGCTTTGATATTCCTTAATAAAAACAGTAACTTGGGGATTTTGGAGATATTTTTTCTCTAATAATCTAGCCAATTTTTTTTCCACTTGAGTCTTGGTCAATCCCTGGACTTCAACTTCTCCCAATAAAGGCAGAGTAATCTTGCCCTCTTCTGAAACTCGGACAGTGGTATTCAACTCATCCAGTCCAAAAACACTGATTTCGAGTAAATCCTTGGGTCCGATTCGATATTCCAAAGAAATTTTCTCTTGGTTATTACCTATAATGATTCCAGATAAAAGGAGGGCTATTAGGGGTAAAAAGAGAAATTTTTTCCCTGAAATATATAACTTTTTTATTTTATCACTCATAATCAGCCCCCTCTAACAGAAATTTCAACGTCAACTTTTAAGGCCCTTTCTTATTATCATATTTATTTCTTTCTGACAAGAGAAACTCGTGATGTGGCTTGAAATCATTTTTTATTGCCCCTGTTTTCAACCTAGCCATTCCCTTTTGTCTCTTCTTCTCGATAAAATATTAATTTATCATCTCCCCTCACAATTTCTCTCTCTGGAGAATAAAATTTGGGCTGAAAGTCAAGGCGTCGATGTTGCCGCAAAATTATTATTCCTCCAGGATTGACCACTTTCCTTTTTTTTAAAACTTTTAAGGGATTTCTTTCTTCGAGTAAGACGTAAGGCGGGTCTAAGAAAACTAAGTCAAATCGCCGACCTTCCTGAGCCAGTTGAATTACCGCTCGATTAAATTCTTTAGTTATTACTCTCGTCCGCTCAGCCACCTCGCATTTGGCAATATTTTCCCGGATTATTTTTGTGGCTAGAGGAAATTCATCAACAAAAACCACCTCAGCTGCCCCTCGACTCAAGGCTTCCAATCCCAAAGAGCCAGTGCCGGCAAATCCATCTAAAACAATTTTGTCCTGAATAAACAGATGGAGAATATTAAACAGAGTCTCCTTTAATCGCTGGGGCATAGGGCGCACTAAAGGACTAGGAACTTTCCTCAATTTGCGACCTTTAAATTCTCCACCGATTATTCTAATCATCTTGGCCTGCCTGCTTAGGTTTCTTCTCCGCTAAAAATAATATAATTTCCCTCAAAATTTAACTAGTTTTCTTTCGCCCATCCCCAAAAATTAATAATGAGTCAGTGTTCCGTCCTTCTTGGCTTTCTTTAAAGCCACTCGAAAAACAAATAAGCTCAGGGGGCCCAGCAAAAAAGAAAAAATCAAAAGCGCTTTTATTTCTGGCCATAAAGCTTCTAAGGGAAGAGATAAAAGTAAGGACTTTCTTAATCCCTCTAAAGAATAAGTGATAGGCAAAAGACTAGACAACCATCTCAACCACCCGGGTAAAACAGCTACTGGAAAAAATACTCCACCGAAAAGAGCTGAAAGGCTCCCAAAAGCCCAACTAAAAGGATTGCCCAACTTAAAGACCAGAATAAAACTGGCCGAAAGGATACCGATGCTCATATAGGTCAGAATGGTTAATCCGAAAAGAAGAATTGCTCCCAGCCAATTGACAGTGCCCAATTTTAAGCCAAAGATAACTAAAGCCAGGCCTATTTGAACCAGACTCTGAAGGACTGAATAAACTAAAGGATATAAGGAAGAGCCCAAGAGAATCACAGCCATTGGCGTGGGCGTAATCAATAGAGCTTCTAAAGTACCGAGAAGTTGAGCACTGCGAATAATGCCTGGTAATCCTTCCTGAAAAATATTAAGAACGCCAGAAAAAGCTAAACCAATAATAACAAAAGAAAAATAATTCCCTCCATACTTACTTAAAACTTCACTCTGGCCAGATATAAGTTGAGAAATAAAATAAAAAGTGGCTGAGGAAAATAAGATGCCAAAAAGAGAAAATAAAAAATTTAATTTATAACTTAAGGCCTCCCATAAATCTCTTTTAAAAAAAAGCCAAAGAGTTCTTGTGGTCCACATCAATTTCTTCCATTCAATCCAGACAATTCCTCTCCGTTCGGCTGGACATATTGCTGATAAATTTCAAATAAAGAACGCTGGCCATTGTCGGTTAAATCTTTAACCCGACCCTGCAATTGGATTTTTCCCTTGGAGATAATCGCTACTTCCTGTCCATAAGCTTCAACTTCGGCTAAATTATGGCTAGCCCAAAAAACTGTTTTTCCTTGGCGATCAACCAGTTCATGCCGGAGAAATTTTCTGATTTTTTCTGCCATTTGGGGATCTAGACTGCGGGTTGGTTCATCGACAAAGATAACTTCGACCTCCGGCAAAAGAGCCCGGGCTAGACCGAGCAATTGTCTCATGCCTGAGGAATAAGTATTAAAACGCTTATCTGCATCCCGAGTTAAACCAACCAGCTCCAGCACTTCTTCAATCCTTTTCTTCGCTTCCTGGTGGGGAAAACCATAGAGAGCGGCAAAAAATTCCAAATTCTGACGGCCAGTCAACCGCCAATAAAAACTTCTTTCTTCAGCAATGGCCAACCCCACCAAACGCTTGACTAAAGCCTCTTCTCGAACGACATCATGCCCTAAAATAAAAGCCTCACCTTCATTAGGTAAGACCAATGTGGTCAAAATTTTGATAAGAGTGGTCTTACCTGCTCCATTCGGCCCGACTAAACAAAAACAAGTCTGGGGAGGTACCGCTATATCTATTCCTCGAAGTGCTTGAATAAAATTCCTCTGAAAAGGATGACGTATTAAATCCCGATAGGACTTTATTAAGGGATAAGATTTTTTTAAATTCTTGGTCCAAATTACATTATTAGGCATCAATTAATTACTCACTTAAAATTCTTTCTAAATGTCAGTTCATCTTAATCTTTTTATTATTAAACTAAAAGGCCGGCTCAAACGCCAGAGATAATGTTTAAAAAATTTAAAACTCCAAGGCTTTAATCCGTAATAATGGGCTACCCAATGAGGTGGGGGAAAAAAGAAATCTTTCAGTGCTTTTAGCCAAGTTCTTACTTTATGTTGATGGAGGAGTTTTAAAAAAGTTGGCGTATGAGCTGGGCTATCTTGAATATTCTTCCGATTGAGAATTGGCTCCAAAGGAAAAAATAATCTTAACCAAAGAGTTTCTCTTTTTTTCAGAGAAAACCGGTGTTTTTCTGCCCAAGAAATGCTACCCGGCCACAAATGATCCAAAACTAAAAAAGTATAGCCCAGGGAAGCTTTGATATGTTCCCGCTCAGCCAGCTCCTCCAATTTAAGCCAATCTATCTGCTGGCTTTGGATAAGCTGAACTATATCAGTTAACCAAATAAGTCGGGAATAAGAGTGTTGTTGTAAATGAAGGGCCAGCAGAGCCAGTTCATATTCAGGAGAAAGGCAGGGTAATGGGTGGTTATTGAGAGTAAATGTTCCTCTGGAATTCCAGAAATCTACTTCACTTTTGGGAGTCGAATGAAGCCAAGGAAAGCCAAGATGAATTTCTAAAATTAGTTCATCCTGAGTATATAAAGGCCGATATAACCAAAATTTTTCTCGATCTAAAAGATCTCCCTCTCCTTTTTGAAGAGAAGGCCTAGCTTCAGACGAAAATTTATTCTGAAGTAAAAACTGAGCTAATTCTCGGCTATCATCAGGATGAACAATGAGATCAACATCATAAAAAAAACGCCAGTAAGACTCAGGATAAAATCTTAAAGTCAATGACAATCCCTTAACTACAGCCCAACGCCAATTCTTTTGGGCCAATTTGGCCGCCAGGACACTCATTTGTTTCATTATCTTTTCTTGACGGGCCGCTAAAACAAGCGTTTTTGTCTTTAAGCTTTCCAGGAGAATGGGAGGAACTTCTGGAAACACACTCTTAAGGTGATGATACGCCAGACCAACTAGGCCCTCTTCCATCAATTTCTCTAAAATTACTTCATACTTAGGATTAGTCCGGAGATAAAGTAAAATCTGCTCCCGACTCCGAGCAGAAAGTTGAGGAAAAGCACAAGCAATTAAAAATTGAGATATGGAAGGACCCGTCATTCTTCACAGAGACCTGGAATATATTAAATAATACTTATTTGTTAATAATAACAGAAAGAAGCAGAAACGGCTTATTTCTTAAATTTCGAGCTGACGACAGGTTCATCCGTTAGACTTACTGTTCCGTAAATAACTGCGGCACTCCCGGCCACAATAGCCGCAATCCCTAAAGGAGTAAGAAAAATAGGTAAAATTCCTTCTTTACATACCAGATAAACCAAATCACCTACCTGGGCCGGGTACTTCAACTTCATCAAGACCGTTTGGCTAGCATAAGCTCTTTTAACTGCCTGGCCTTCAAGAACCAGAGACTCAACGTTTTGGTAAAAATCTGTTTCCTCTCCTTTGACGTGGATTCTATCTCGAAGCTGAAGATAACCCTTGATGATAAAAACATCGGCTGCTTTCTGAGGGGGGTAATAAGCCACCACTCGACCCACCAACGATTCACCTGCTTTTTTCTGTTCTCGATAAACCTCTTTGGCAGCTTTAGCTGTCTGGGCATCATAGGGCTTTAGAACCATGATGATTTCTTCCGTCTTATTATCTTCAATACCGACCAAAGCATTGGCGTTAAAATCACCCTGAGGAGTAGCCACCCCCACTAAATACAACCCCTTGGCCAATCCATCTACTTTAAAATATCCTTGATTGTTAGTCGGCTGACTTTCAAATATTTTGCCTGTTGTCAAATGCTTCAATTTAATCAATGCTCCCGGAAATGGTGTACTTCCATCTAAAGCTAAGACTTTTCCTTGAAGACTTCCTTTACCCAAAGACTGATTAAGTTCGGCCCAACTTAGACCAGGAGTCAAAAAAACTACCAAAGAAATAACTAAAAAGGCACTTATTTGCTTCGACTTGGCGCCAGTAACCATGGAATCCTCCTTTGTATGAAATAACTTACTCTCCTTCTCTTTAGATGTCAAGTTATATTTGAATTTTTAGGGCTAGGCATGTGATCTTGATATTGAGAGGAGTAATCTCGAGCTTATTTTCACCCACTTGGGCCGGTGAAGCCACTTCTATTTCCGGGGTAGTTAAAAAAACTTCTTTGATCACCCGGCTATTAAGGCTAATGGCGACTAAGGGTCGATAAGAAGTTTCAAAATCAAAGGTAATTTTTAAATTAATAGTAGGTTCAGCCGCCAGTAGGTTAAAAACTCTCGGTTCTTGTGGAGAAAGCAGGACTGGTTTAAATCTCTCACTTCTTATTTGAATAATTTTTTTTATCAAGGAACTTATTTCAGCCCACTTATCCTCCCGATTCAACCGCTCATAAGCTTTTCTTAAACCAAGTAGAATTTTGAGGTCCTCAGGTTTAATCTCCCTGGCTTTTTCAAAGTAAGTCAAAGCATCATAAAGATAATCAAGCTTAAGATAAGACTCGGCCGTAATCCGCCATAGTTCAGCTACTTCTTCAGGAAATTTTGTTTGATTTTCCCTGATGATGCTTATTTTATTAGGAATCTTATCAATTACTCCCCGATAAGCTCCCTTTTTATAAGCCACCATAGTTTCAAAGTAAAAAATAATAAATTCATTTTCCGGGCCAAGCTTTAGGAAGCTTTGACTCTTAAGGCGCTGACGAAGCAAGTCGATAAATTTTTCCAGAGAGTCTAGATCATCTTCCAATGCCAAATACCTCTCAAGTTCTCCCTTGACAGAGGTCAACTCTTCGCCTTTACTAATTTTGAGGAAGGCCAAATTCCGACTTAACTCTTTAGTCATCTCCCAATAATCTTTTTCATCAATTAAATGTTCACTGCTTAAATTCTGATAAAATTTTATCTTCCGGAGGAGAGCTTGAGCTTCCTGAAATGATTGTTCCCCTCGCTTAAACTGACCAATCTTAATAAATTCAATTCCTCGAAAAAATAAGCGCCGCGCTTGATCAAATTCCATCTTCTCAGCCTGGGCCAATTTTAACAGACGCAATTCATGTTTAATTCCCCGCCGTCCCAAATATTCAGCCAGCAAACGGTACATTCTAGCATCTAGAGGTAACAATTTCTCGATGATGTCTTTCTCGGCTCCGTTGTATTCCCATAAAGGTAAGATTTCGGTTAATCGCTCGGGAGTAGCCGGGCTGATGACCCTACCCAGCAGTTTCAAGGTCATTTCCCTATCTGGCGGCGAAAGTTCTCGCCAGAGGGCGAACAAGTTTCGACCAACTTGAAAGTAAGCTTCCTCATCAAAAGTGGTTAAAGCAGCTGCTTTTTTCAACTCTTCGATTGGGTCAAAAGGAATTTTTTCCCAAAACCGGAGAAATTGGCCGACCTGGGCCAAATAAAAATGCGCCTGATATGAGCCTGGATTCAATTTTATAGCCTGAACAAAATATTGAGCAGCTTGCCTCATTCGATTTACTTTCTCCTCAACTGAAAGGGAAGGCAACTGAGCCTGACTCGTCCAGTAACGACCAAGCTCCAAAAAAACTCCATCATTCAAAGGAAATATTTTCTGGGCGGTCTTGAGGAGAGTAAGCCTTTTAGCTTCATTAGAGACCTTTTCTTTGGCTAAAGCCAGACACCTAAGGTTAATATAAATTAAAATTTCTAATATTCCCACTCCCACTAGAAGAATAAGTAGCCAGATCTTACTTTTGTTTTTAATCACCATCATCTTTTCTTCTCAAGGGATAATTTCTTTCTCTCTTGCGGTCGCCAGTAGGACAAAATTAAAGTTAAGGAAATAATTATGGAAAAAACTAGAGTATTGGCTGGAATATGGAGATTAAAATCAGTTAGGCTATGAATAGCCATTCCTAAAACACTGGTCATTCCCGCCAAAGTGAGGATCTTTATTTTAAAATTTCTCCTTTTAGCCCAGCTTAAATAAGTCTTGATTAAAACGTAAATTATTCCTCCTAACAGGAGAATCATCCCTAACAGGCCTATCTCCAGGAGAAACTCTAAATAATCATTATGAGCATGAAGTAATAAGCCATAGGTCTTACCCGACTCATAGGCCGGATAGACAGCCGCAAAAGTGCCTAAACCCGAGCCCCATAAAGGAAAATCTCGAACCATTTGAGTCAAAGTAGTCCAATATTGAAATCTTCCCTCCTGGTGCAATTTTTCCGTAGTAAAACGATCAATCGTGGATAAAGCTCCTGTATAAATAACCACGATCAAGACCACCACAAAGATTATCTGTAATACCCGAAGTGTTTGCCGGGAACGGAGCCTTTCTGTTTTGGCAAAAAGAGCGATCATTCCCAAGAAAAAAATAAATTCTAGAAAAATCACAACCACTCCTGAGCGAGATTGTGAAAACCAGACTCCAAGAACTTGGAGAACAATAAATATCCCCAGAACAACATTAACCGTCATTCGCTTTTCCGAAAAAAACAGCAGTCTTTCTTTCCAAGTCAGACCTGGAGTAAAAAGTCCTTCTAGCCGAGCTAAAAATAACCCTACCGTTATAGGCAAGGTCATTTCTAATAACCCGGAAAAATGATTCTGGTTAACATAAGTGCCAGTAGCCACGGCTAAATTTATATCTTTCGTGAAAAAAAGTAGGCGAGGATGAGGATTGACCAATTCAATCAAACCATACAAAGCTTCAAAGGCTCCCAAAATAGCCAAAGCGAAAAAAAATTTTTTAATTACTTGATAAGAATTTATCGTTCTCAATATCAGGACCACTAAAAAAGCGTAAGAGAGAATCTCTAAAGATTCCTTGATAGTCAAATAAGGTACTACTGAGATAGTTAGCCAACGGGTTGGGGTGGTGGCTAACGAGAATAGAGAACGAAAAGTATAGGAATGAGGGCTGATGATTTTAATGATAACGGCCGGCAAAGGAATTACCTGGAATAAACAAAAAATACTCAAGGCTAAAATTACCTTAGAAAGCACCCGGCTGACTTTCTCTACTGGAGGAAAAAGGGCAGGTCTGGCCGAGGAAAATAAATAAATAGCCCCCATGGTCAACACGCTCAGTTCGATAATCAATATCACCCAGTTATCGACCCCGCCCAGAATAAGAGCGGGGAAAAAAATCAAGATGAATAGCCCTATTTCAAATACTTTTAAATTTCTCGTCTGGGAAAATATTTTTAAGCCAATTATTTTATTTTTCATCATGATTGATTAATAAGATGGACTCAATGCTTTCGAGAAAAGAAATGGAAAACTGGCCGACGAAGTTTAAAAGATTTTTTCCTCTCCTGGGGAGGACGAGGTGGCGAATAATGAGGAATAGTTCTATTTTCTAGGACAGCCCGGGGATTATCGTTAACCAGGGCTTGAGCTTCATCAAAACCAATTACTTCAGCAGCCAATTCAACCGCCTCCGAAAGAAGAGGAGGAATCGTTGTTGGATGATGACAATCACTCGCCATTAAATGAACTAGGTTAAACCTCAACAAATTATAAACGCCCTGCCGAACATGTTCTCCGTAATAACCTAAAAAGCTCCCGCTATTAACCTGGCAAAGAGCTCCCATTTGAACCAGCTCATAGAGAATACGAGGTTGCCGGACAAAAACCGCGTTTCTTTCGGGATGGGCGATTATGGGAGTTAATCCCAAAGATAACAACTCAAAAAATAAGTCTTTAACTCCAGGAAAAACATGGTCAGCCGGAAACTCAATAAAAATATAATCACTTTGATTAATAACTAGATCGGGACGATATCGATGAATTTGTTCAATTAAATTATGGGTAATATGAACTTCAGCTCCTTGAAAAAGATTTACTTCCAACCCCGCCTGCTGGGCAGCCGAGCTTAATCTGGACAACTCTTTTCTAATTTTTTCTCCATTAAGCTCTTGATAAGGGCCCCGATAAATATGCGGAGTGGCTACCAGATGAGTAATTCCATCCTGCTGAGCCAGTTGGAGCATCTCCAAAGCTTCGGCCAAAGTTTGAGCTCCATCATCCATCCCTGGAAGAATATGGGTATGAAGATCAATCATAATTATGCCACTCGCTTTAGTTTACTTGGTGGACGAATAATAACCTTTTAAATAGCCATGATAATCTGGTGAATAATAACCATCTCGGCTAATCCGGACTTCGTTAAAAACCACACCCAAAATATGAGCTTTAGCTTTGCGAAGAGTCTCCACGGACTGATAAAGGGCCTTTTTTGTGGTTTTATTGGCTTTAATGACAATCACGACTCCATCGACCCGGGCGCTAACCACACTGGCATCAACTACTGCTAAGACAGGAGGGGAATCAACAAAGACAAAATCATATTCTTCTTTAAGTAATCTTATCAATTGTTGAAATCGCCTCGATTCGAGTAACTCAGCTGGATTAGGAGGATGTAGACCACAGGGAATTAGATCCATTCCAGAAACTTTAGTAGATTGAATTATACTTTCCAAAGGGGCTTTCCCCGCCAAATAACTGCTTAAACCGAGCCTATTGGAATTTTCAAAAATTTTATGCAATCTGGGTTTACGCAAATCAGCATCGAGAAGGACGATCCGCCGATCCATCTGAGCAAAAGCCACCGCTGTATTGACGGCGGTGGTCGATTTGCCTTCTTGAGGAAAAGCGGAAGTAAAAGCAATTGCCTGAGAAGTTTCCTCCAAAGAGGAAAAAAGAATTGAAGTTCTTATCGTCCGATAATCTTCTGCCACAGCGATGTTAGGATAATAATAATTTATTAATTCAATATTCTTGATCAGCGCATCTTCCTCCAGTTCCTCTCCCTCTCGTTCTCCATAGGAATATTGATGAGTATAATAATTCTTTTTGGCTCCATTAGTGGCTGAAATAAGAGGAATCAATCCCAGTGAGGGCAAGTCAACCAGATGTTCGACATCTTCGGGACTCTTAATTGTATTGTCCAGAAATTCGAGGAAGAAAGCCAACCCCACACCTACAAAAAGACTTAAGAGGAAAGCTAACATAACATTCCGCACTGGAGTGGGATAAATGGGCGATTGAGGCACCAAAGCTCGATCGACAATTTTGATATTACTGGTTCTCAATCCCTTCAATCGGGCTGAAACCAAAGCCTCATTTTGCTTAGCAATTAATGAATTCAATAAATTACGCTTGTTTTCTACTTCAATTTTCAAACTGTTATATAAGATAGCGTTATTATTCATTTTCACTACATCTTCTCTTTGTTTTTCCAAGAGTTTTTTCAAGGAATTTTCTCTGGCCAAAGCAGCTCGATATTCAGAACGAGCAGCGTCTACTGCCTGACTGATTTCTCTCTCCAGTTCTTGCCGCACCGAATCTAAGCGGGCTTTTAACCTCACCATATCCGGATATTCCGGCTTAAAAATCTTTATTTTTTCATCATACTCATTTTTAAGCCGCGTGTACTCTGCCTTTAAATTTTGAATAACTGGATTGCTGATATAAGGAGGCAAAGCATCCACCTTAAGACTAGCTAATTCCCGATAAGCAGCTTCCTTTTTAATTCTTTCAATCTGGGCCTCAGTAAAAGCGGAATTTAATTCAGCAAATTTACTCACCACCGAGCTCTCTTTTTCATTTAAAAAGAGCAGTTTTTTCTCCTCCCCATATTTCTGCAATTCCTTTTCTTTGGCCGCCAACTCATCTCTCAGTTGGGCAATCTGTTTATTGAGAAATTCAGAGGCTTGCCGGGTGGCTTCATAACGCATTTCCACAGAATAATTAATAAATTCTTCAATAAGGTTATTTACAATATCGGCCGCTAAAACAGGAAAAGGAGACCGATAACTCACTTCCACCAAACGCGTTTCTTCGACCGGCTGAATTCTTAAACCAGAGAGAACAACATAAGCATAATTCGTGTTGATATCGGTCGGAGGGATAAACTCAGTAGAATCGCTCTGAGTGTTTCTTTTCCCTTTTGAGACCCAATAACTTAAGGAAAAAACACTTCTTAATCGACTCAAAAATCCCCCTCGAGTGGAGTTGGGCTGGGCCTGTAACTCAAGCCGGTCGGCTAGATTCATACGTCGCGCTACCCTTTCAGCTAAAGAGCGACTGGTCAATAATCTTAATTGAGTATTGAAATATACCCCCAAAAAATCATACCGATAATAAGGGGTATAATTGAACATTTCTTCTAAATTGAGCATACTAGAGCCCGGTTCCTCAATCAAAATAGTGGCGGAAGCTTGATAAATTGGTGTCCGGGTTAAAGAGTATATACCAGCTCCAATCACAAAAACTATAATAATACTAATGATTAACCATTTTCTTTTCAAAGCAATGCGCCAGATCTCTAGAAGATCAATCTCTTTCTTTTCTTTTTTCATTTAAATACCTTAATCTGGAAAAAGACTCTAGAACTCACTCCACTTCCTTTTCCAAACGTTTTATTTGATTATATATTCAATTCTTAACATTCGTCAAATTTAGACCTAGTCAATCAACCAAGATATGAATCATTTCTTGGTTGTTACTGCCTTCTTCTTTTTGTTTTAAATTTCCCTCTTTCCCCTGATAACCCCGTCCTTTTCTCAATTTTTCTCAAGAAATACGCTCTATGGCTTTGTCTCCCAAATCAATTTATTTTGGTAGTAGCTTCTGGAGAACCTTCTCTTTTCTGATAAGGAATGTGTTTAGCTTTCTTCCAAATTTCACGACTTATATGAAATATAGGTGGCAGCCGTCGAGGATGGCGAGCCAGATGACGGATTAAACTCAAAATCAATTGGCTGTGCCAGTCAAAATTTCCTTTCTGTTGAACTAAGGGAAACACTCCATTATCCCGGGCGATATCAAACAAGCGACTAACATCCTCATCATCCAAAAGAGAATAGAATTTCCTCATAATTAAACCCAACCTAATTTCTCTTTCCAATCTTCTCCGCCACTCCTTCTCATAAAGGCCAAAAAAGTTTCCTCGAAATGAACTGGTCAATAAAGCTTTTTTTATGACTCCTTCGGCTATTTCGGCTCCTAATAAACCATAGAAAATTCCGCCCCCTGTAGTAGTCTTAACCTGCCCAGCCGCCTCACCTACCGCCAGGACTCTTTCTCGAAAAGAAGGAGTAACAATGCCCTGGGCAATGGCTTTCTGGGCTATATCGGCAGAAAAAGGCTGTTCCTTAACTTGAGGATAATATTTCCTCAATATTCTCTCTAGATAAGGCCTCGTATCGGTCGTAGAAAGAAGCCCTACCTTCAATTTCTTTTTTTGGGGAATTTGCCAGGCAAAACCTCCCGGAGCCAAGGCTTTGCCAAACCATAATCGAGGTCGTTGCTTCTCTCTTTCGGGAAGTTCTACTTGACCTCCGAAAACAAATTCTTGGGGTAGTCCTAACCCTAATTGGTGGTGGAAACGAAAAGAATTGCCTGTGGCCAAGACACATATTTTGGCTTGATAAACGCGGTCGGGAAAACCCCTCCTTTTTCCTTTGATTTGGACAAATCGGTTGGACTTCCAAATCTCAACGACTTCAAACCCTGTAATTATCTCCACTCCCAGGGCTTGAGCTCTGGCTGCCAAGAGGCGGTCAAAGACCGTTCTATTCACCACGTAGGCAAAGGAATGAGGATGAATATAGGATATAATTTCTCCCGCAGGAGAGATAAGTTCTACCTGCTGAATTGAACCTTCAATTGAGGCCTGGGGAAGTTGAAATTTATCAAAGGCTTCTTGACCAATAATCCCAGTACAAAGAACTCCCTGCCCAATTTTTTGTTTTCTTTCTAAAACAAGCACCTCTATCCCTGCTTCAGCTAGTGCTCCAGCTAGATATAAGCCTACAGGTCCTCCTCCCACAACAACTACATCACTCACAGCCACCACTACCTTTCCACTAAAATTTTGTTGTATTATTCATTAAAACCCGAGAAGTTGTCAAACTTAATCTCCTTTCATCCTACTTCTGGATTTCTCTTGAAACTTTTGAGAAATAAATTTTTCCTCAGGTTAAACTTTCTTTTCGCGGCTTTCCCATCGAGCCCGGAAGGTAATCCAGAAGGATAAAACGATAAGTTTGAGATCCAACCAGAAGCTCTGTCGACGAATATATAATAAATCATATTTAAACTTCTTTCTTCTGGGCGCATCAGCTGGCAAATAAACCTGGGCTAAGCCAGTTAATCCCGGAAGAACTTGATGCCTCTGATGATAACCGGGAATATCATTTAAAGAAATTATCTTATCTCCCATGACTTCTCTTTCTTGAGGACGTAAGGCCCGCGGGCCGACAAAACTCATTTTTCCTAGAAATATATTTAATAACTGAGGCAGCTCATCTAAAGCTGTTCGTCGGAGGATTCTGCCCACTCGAGTGACTCTTGGATCATTTTCTGTGGCCTGAACCGGTTCTTCAGGCCTTTCAGCTTCTCTAATCATTGTTCTAAATTTAATGACTTTAAAGATCTGCCCTCCTTTACCTACTCTTTCCTGAAAATAGAAAATAGGCCAACCATCATCAATTAAAATTAAAACAGCCATAATCAGCCATAAAGGCGAAGAAAGAATAATCCCCATTAAAGACAAAAATATATCAAACGGCCTTTTTAAAAAATTAAAATGCCAGAACGAATGTCTCCTCATTCCTCTGCCTCATTCTCTTGACTTATCATCCACTATAAAACCATTTCAGACTATCCCAGGGGGCTGGGGATTAACTTCTCCCAATTCCTCCTGAGCAGGGGTAGAAAATTTCCCGTAATATCGCCAAAAGAGCATTCCCAAGAAAAATATAATACCTAACCAATCAATGCCTACATCCAGCAGTGACCCATGCCGGGTAGGCACAAAAGATTGGAGAAATTCATCTAGACAGGCATAAACACCTGCCCCACTTCCACTCCAAAATAACCATTTCCGCGACCAATTTTGGTGAACATCCTGCCGGAAAGCTCTAAAAAACAGTACTGCCAATAAACCATATTCAAAAAAATGAAATGATTTCCGTAAGACAATGTAAATAATTTCTATCGTCCGAAGAGAAGCTTGAGGATTTATCCAAGCCACAACTTTGACTACCAGCCGATAGAAAAAGGGGCTACTCCCTATTCGGTTGCCCAAGGGAAAAATGAAGGCCATCCACAACAGGGGAGGCAACCAGTATCTCCAAAGTCTTCCCCACTTTGATTTAGGCTGAAAAAAAGTTTTTAATTTAAAATAGTTATCAGACAACATTATTGAGCCAATCTTTTTTTAAAATCGGTTATAAAAATTTACTCCCTTAAAACAACGTTGTTTCCCTTCCATCCATTTTGGTTTAATTTTTAACTAAAACAGCTTCATATTGGGGAAGAACAACCTCATGAGAATAATATTTTTCAACAAAAAGACGCGCCTTCTGGCCCAATTCTCGACACAAAGCTGGGCTAGTTCGCAAAGCTGAAATAACCCGACCAAGTTCAGCCTGTTCCTCAGGTAAAACTGTCAACCCACCTTCTGAATGACGCAATATTTGGGCTACCTCAGACTGGCTTTCAGTTAAACCAAGAATAGGCCGTCCCACAGCCATATAATTATATAATTTTGAAGGAACAGAGAGTTCACTCTTCTCCTGATCCAAAGGTACTAACAAAACATCACTGGCTGAAAGAAGTTGGGGTAATGATTTATAAGGTTGAAAGGGGAGAAAAAGAACATTTTGAAGATGTAGATTAGCCGCTTTCCTCACCAAATCAGGCTTCTTAAGCCCCTCACCCACAATCACAAATAATATCTCCGGGTCCTCCCGAAAATTTACAGCCACTTCCAGAATTTTCTCTAAAGTGAGATAACTACTCAAAGTAATTGTCCCGGAATACATAAGAACAAATTTATTAACTAAATTTAACTTCTGAGCTATTTTATTCACTTTGGGGAAAGGTTTCAAAAATTCAGTATTGACCCAATTGGGAATAACCACCAACTTCTCCGAGGAGACTCCTTTGCGGGCCAAGTTATCCAAAAACCCCTGACTAATAACCACAATTTTATCCGCCTGAGCATATATCCACCTCTCCATCTTTTGAGCGGCTTGGATTAATTTTTTGTTCCTGAGTAACCCAGATTCAATTGAAAGATCGGGATGAATATCTTGGACCGAAAGTACTACCCGAGCTCCTTTCCTTTTAGCCTTTTTGGCTATTAAACCTAATAAAAGAGGGGGAAGACGGAGCAAAAGAACATCTCCCTTTTTCACTCGACGTAAGACCCACCTACTCCAGAAAGTGTAGATTGACCAAGCTAAAAGACGC
>QMPV01000010.1 GCA_003648765.1 Candidatus Aminicenantota bacterium | reverse complement strand
TTATCTTAAACAAAGTAGTCTGTTGGCCGAACGAATTCAGCAAGAACTTAATACTCTCCTTAATACAGCGAATCGAGGCATTAAGCAAGCTCCTTTTAAAGTCCTCACCGGAGTGGCCTGTCCTGCGGTGCTGGTAGAAGTAGCTTTTATTTCCAACGAAGAAGAAGAGAGAAAATTACTCACTGAAGAATTTCAGACCAAGGTGGCTGAAGCCATTTATCGAGGCATACAGGATTTTTTGAGAGCTTTTTCTCCCCAAGCCAACCGGTGATGAAAATAAGAGAATAAGGTAATGAAAGAAAAGCAGCTCTATCTTCTCGGTTTGTTAGCTCTAGTGCTGATAGTTTTGACAATTCTCTTTTTTACTGCGGGAGAAGGCGAAAAGATAAAAAAAGAAGAGCCGGGGATTTCTCCTGAAGAATCAACTCAGCTGTCAACCGAGTGGCCAACCCAGAAAATTACTCTATTCTTTTTGAGTGAAGATGATGCCCTTCTTCACGCTGAAGAAAGAGAAATTCCGGCCACTTCTTCGGTGGTTGAAGCGGCCCGAAGGGCTATCAATGAACTCCTCCAAGGCTCTCAAGAGGGATTAATCAGTCCTTTTCCTTCTCAAGTTCAATTGCGGGAGTTATTTATTTCTGAAGAGGGAATTGCTTATGTGGATTTTTCTCGGGAGATCAGTGAAGCTCAACCTTATGGAGCCACTTCGGAAATGTTAGCCATTTATTCCATTGTTAATACTCTTACCTACAATTTTAAGGAAATAAAAAAGGTATTTTTGTTGGTGGAGGGTAGAGAAAGAGAGACACTCAGTGGCCATGTGGATTTAAGTCGACCTTTTCTGCCTATGTCAGACTTAATTGCCACCAAGAATTAAAGTCTTGTTGGGGTGTAAGAAAAGTTTATCTTCCAGAAAGAGGTGATTTGTTTTGGGTCGGTTAATTAAAGTAGTAGTTGTCGGCTATCCCAATGTAGGTAAGTCTACCCTTTTTAATCGATTAATTAATCAGAAAAAAGCTTTAGTTCACCATCTTCCTGGTATGACTAGGGATACAGTTTCGGCACCTTGCTTTTTAGGAGGACGACAATTCATTCTAGTTGATACAGGGGGATTTTTTGAAGCCACGACTGATCCTCTGGCGGCGCTGGTTAAACAAAAAGCCTGGGAGGCTTCTCAGGATGCTGATTTGATAATCTTTATGGTGGACGCCAAAAGGGGAATCATTCCCGGAGAAGAAGAATTATATTCTCAACTAAAAAAATTGAATAAACCCATGATTGTGGTGGCTAACAAAGTTGATTCACCCCAAGAGGAAAAAAAACTTTGGGGTGATTTGTTCCGCTGGGGAGATGTTTTACCTTTATCAGCCGAACACAAGAGAAATTTAGATCAATTGGAGGAGAGAATCCTCTCCCTTCTGCCTCCAGGCGGGCAAAAAGTTGTTTCCACCAGCTCCCTCCGGATTGCCTTAGTTGGGCGGATAAATGTGGGTAAATCATCATTAGTTAATCGGCTAGCGGGCGAAGAACGGTTAATCGTGAGTGAGATACCTGGAACTACCCGAGATCCTACCGATACTTTGATTCGTCGTTATCGGAAATTGTATACCCTGGTAGATACAGCCGGTATTCGTAAATTAAGTCGAACCAAAGACGGCCGGGAAAAAGCGGGGATCATTTGGGCTCAGAAAACAATCCAAAAAGCAGATGTGGTTTGTCTAGTTCTCGATGCTACAGAGTTTCCCACCCGACAGGATGCGGCTATTGCTCACCTGGCTCATGAGAGTGGCAAGCCGTTGATTATTGCTGTTAATAAATGGGACTTGTTGGCCCAGGAGGTAAAATCCACAATTCCTCTAGAAAAGATGATTCGAGAGAAACTAGATTTTGTGGCTTATGCTCCTATAATTTTTGTTTCGGCTCGGACAGGCAAACGGGTGGTCAAAATCTTAGATCTGGCGGAGGAAGTTTATCAACAAGGATTGAGAAAAATTGCTACTTCCCAATTAAATAAGTTTATGCAGCAATTTACCGCTGCTTATCCTCCCCTTTCCCGCAAAAAAAGGAAGATAAAACTGCGGTATATAACCCAGGTGGGCATATTACCTCCTTCTTTCTTGGTCTTTACTCCATCATCTCTTTCTTTAGCCCCTTCTTACGAGAAGTTTTTTCTCCATAAATTAGCCGAGCATTTTAATTTTAAGGGAACGCCTGTCCGGCTTTATTTGAAAAAAGAGCCCAAAAAGCGGAGGGCTTTATCTCAAAAAGGCAAAAAGTAGTTTTTAGATTTACTTTGTTTTAAAGAAGAGGATAAAAGAAGAAGGCAGAACTTCTTCCCTGAAAGAGAAAAAAGCCACCTTTCAGTCCTTGACTTTAAGCCTGGTTTCCTTTATAAAAAAGTTTCGAGTATAACATACGCAAATTTTATATGCTGTCTTAAGGAGGTCATGATGTCACGAAAAGGATTGGTCCCCATCCTGATTTCTTTCGGTCTACTCGTTTTCCTCATCAGTTGGACAGGTTGTTCCAAGTTGAGTGTCAATTATCTCAAAGGCAACTATCACTTTAATAAAGCCAATCACAATTTTAGTGAGGGCCTTTATCGGAAAGCGATTAAGGAATATGAGTTAGCCTTACAGTATAATCCCAATCTTGTTGATGCCTACCGCTTTTTGGGAGAGAGTTATAAACAGCTTTATAAACCAGGAGTAGATACGGAAGATAATTTACAACGGGCAGAGAAAGCCCTAGAAGCTCTGAAGAAAGCCTACGAGTTTAATCCCAATAATAAGGATGTCATCTATTCTTTAGGGGATATGTATGATAAGTTAGGCAATTTTGAGGAGGCGGAAAAGCTTTATCTGAAGATCCTAGAAATGGAGCCGACTAATATGGCCAATTACTATGTTGTGGCTGAATTTTATAAACGTTATGCCGGTGAGAGGGAAGAGTTAAAGCAAAAAGCTGAGCAAATGTATCTCCGGAGAATTGAGCTTGATCCAGAGAATCCTCAAGGATATGCTTATTTAGCTCAGTATTATGAAAGCATTCAACCAGTACCTGAATTTGATAAAGCTTTTGAAGCCCATGACAAGAGAACTCTTCTTGAACCCGATAATGCGGCGGCCTGGTTGTCCAAAGGAGTTAATCGTTGGTCCAAAGCTTATCGCCTTCAGAATCGGCTTCCCCGAACAGAGCGTTTAAAATTAGCCAAAATAAGTGAGGAATGTCTGAAAAAGGCTAATGAACTTGATCCTCAATATCCTGAACCTTATTCCTGGCTGTCAGTTCTTTATAAGAGTGTTTTAGCTAAGTTAATTCCGGAAAGAGCCAAACGCTATGAGCAGGAAGCTGATATGTACGCCGAGAAATTTAAAGAAGCCCGACAGCGGCAGGCAGAGAGGAAAAAGTTAGAAGAGGAATTGAAGGGAATTAAATAAGAGGAATATCCAGCCCTAAGATTCTAAGATGAGGTATTTTGAGAAGACGAGCTGTTGGCCTGAAAAGGATAAGGGGGAAGTAAGTTAAGAAGACGTATAATCTATCTTCTCTCTAGATATTAGCAGATAGGTTTAAGTCATAAATCTGGATAGTGGATGTTTATCCCACTTAAAGATGAGAATCCTACATCGAGATTTCCTCTTATTACGCTCCTGTTTATCGGGTTAAATGTAGTTATTTTCTTTTATCAAATTTTCTCTCCAGAGGGACTTCAATATCATGTCTTGCGGCTGGGGGCTATTCCTTATGAGATTACCCATTTTCGAACTTTAGCTTTGCCTCGGATTCCTCGTTTGTTTCCGCCTTTGACTCTACTGACAGCTATGTTCCTTCATGGTGGTCTGCTCCATCTAGGTGGGAATATGCTTTATCTCTGGATTTTCGGCAATAATGTTGAAGATTATCTTGGCTCGCTCCGTTTCATCCTGTTTTATTTAATTTGTGGTTTAGCCGCCAGTTTCACCCATATAATTTTTAATCCTAATTCCACAGTGCCTATGATTGGTGCCAGTGGAGCCATAGCCGGAATATTAGGGGCTTATCTAATTCTCTTTCCTCACGCCCGGGTAATGACCCTTGTTTTTCTCTTTGTTTTTATTGAGATTGTTCCGGTGCCGGCCGCATTTTTTCTTTTGCTCTGGTTTTTCCTCCAAGTGATGAATGTGGGTCTGGGTGGCGGCGTGGCCTGGTTTGCTCACATTGGTGGATTTTTAGCCGGAATTTTTCTAGTCCGCTTGTTTAAACCCAGGCGGACTCAGAAAATTTGGCTTAATTAGATTGGAGTGAGGACAGCTATCAACTTCTCTCTCCGGTAAAGGTTGACAAGTAGAGAAAGATTTAGTATTTTATGGCATCCCTATTTCTTTATATTTAAAATCAAATTTTTCATAGATAGAGGAAGTTGAAGATGAAAACTTTTTTTCCCAAAAAAGAGGAGATCACGAGAAAGTGGTGGCTGGTTAATGCCGAAGGCAAGACACTTGGACGTCTGGCGACCGAAATTGCTGTCCTTCTCAGGGGCAAAAGAAAAGTTGAGTATTGTGATCATCTGGATTGTGGTGATTTTGTGGTGGTGATCAATGCTGAAAAAGTAAAGGTTACTGGCAAAAAGCTGGAACAGAAAAAATATTATTCTCATTCAGGTTATCCAGGTGGTCTTAAAGAAAAAACTTTAAAAGAGATGTTGGCCAAAAAACCTGAAGAGGTAATTAAGAAGGCAGTTTGGGGAATGATTCCCAAGAACCGTCTGGGTCGTAAGATTTACAAGAAATTGAAGGTTTATCGAGGACCAGAACACCCCCATCAAGCCCAGCAACCTCAAGAATACCAGTTTTAGGAGGAACCTTGAGCTTAATTCAATATTACGGCACCGGCAAGCGAAAGACAGCCATAGCTCGAGTCTATTTACGGCCGGGCAAAGGAGAAATTACTCTTTATGTCAATAAAAGACCCCGTCCCTTTGATGAGTATTTCAGTGTTGAGAGTCTTCGTCATACCATTACTCAACCACTCAGATTGACTGATACAGTAAATAAATTTGACCTTTTAATTCGAGTTGATGGCGGGGGAATAAGTGGACAAGCCGAAGCAGTTAGGTTGGGTATCGCTCGAGCTCTGGTCGAATTTAACAAAGAACTTAGACCTACTCTAAAGGAAGCTGGTCTTCTCACTCGAGATGCCAGGATTAAAGAGCGGAAAAAATATGGTTTGAGGGGCGCCCGTAAAGCACCTCAGTATCACAAGCGCTAAATGGAGGAGTAAACTTGGTGTCAGTAACAATGAAAGAACTATTAGAAGCAGGAGTCCATTTCGGTCATCAGACAAGACGCTGGAATCCCAAGATGAAGGATTTCATCTTTGGGAAGAGGAACGGGATTTATATAATTGACCTGCAGAAAACCATCAAAATATTCCGAGAAGCCCTTAATTTCTTAAGAGATATTTCAGAAGAAGGACAGATTGTGTTAATGGTAGGAACCAAAAAGCAAGCCCAGGATATTATTAAGGAGTATGCCGAAAAATCAGAAAGTTGTTATGTTAATAACCGTTGGTTGGGTGGACTGTTAACCAATTATAAGGTGATTCGCAAGAGTGTAGACCGGTTGATTGAGCTGGAAGAAATGAAGGAGGATGGACGTTGGGAGCTTCTTTCTAAAAAAGAACAGTCTCGCATGGAAAAAGTCTATCGGAAGTTGGCTAAAAATCTGGGCGGAATTAAGACGATGACTGAATTACCTGGAGCTTTATTTGTTATTGACGCGGTTAAGGAGGAGATTGCTGTCACCGAAGCCAAAAAATTGGGCATTCCGATTGTGGCTATTGTTGATACTAACGCCGACCCGGAAGGCATAGATTTTCCCATTCCTGGTAATGATGATGCTGTCCGGGCTATCGAATTGTTTGTCTCCAAAGCAGCGGAGGCAATTATAGAGGGGAAGAAGCGTCGTTTGGAAAAAGAATTATTGCAAGAGCGAGAAGCTGAAGAAGAAAAAGAAGGAGTCGCCGAAGCCGCTTCACCCGAAGCAGAAATTTCTTCCTCTGAGGAACACAAAACTTCTTCCTCAGAGAACTCGGGAAGCTCCCAGAACGAGAAAACATAGGTCAAAAGGAGAAATAAAGATGGAAATAAAAGCAGATCTGGTCAAACAACTCAGAGATCGCACCGGCATAGGGATGATGGAATGTAAGCGGGCTCTCCAGGAAGCCGAGGGGGATATAGAAAAAGCTATTACCATTTTGCGAAAGAAAGGTTATGCCCGCGCTAAAGATAAAATGAGCCGAGAGACCACTGAGGGATTAGTTGGAGCTTATATTCATACTAATGGGAAAATAGGCGTTTTGGTTGAAGTGAATTGTGAAACTGATTTTGTCGCCCGGAATGAGGAATTTCAGGCTTTAGTAAAAAACATTGCTATGCACATCGCCGCCGCCAATCCCCGGTATATCTCTCCAGAGGATGTTGAGGAAGAAGTTATTGAGCAGGAGAAGGAAATTATTCGGGAGCAATTCAAGGATTCAAATAAGCCCCCGCAAGTCATAGAAAAAATTATTGAAGGTAAGTTAAAGAAATTTTATGAAGAAGTTTGTCTGCTAGAACAACCCTACATTCGGGATGATAAAATAACCATTGCTCAGTTGATCGCCACCCATATTGCTAAATTTGGAGAGAACATTCAAGTCAAGAGATTTTCGCGGTTTGAAATTGGTCAATATTAAATAGTTTGAAATTGGCCAATATTAAATAGAGAGAATGGCCTCATCAGAGATTGCTTATAAAAGGGTTCTTTTAAAGTTATCGGGGGAGTCATTTCTTGGCCAAAAGTCTTATGGAATTGATCTCAGTGTAGTGCGCCGGATTGCTGGAGAAATAAAGCAAATCCATGACCTGGGCGCCCAAGTGGCCATAATGATTGGTGGGGGGAATATTTTTCGGGGGATTAAAGGCGCTAAGGAAGGCATGGAAAGAGTTTCGGCTGATTATATGGGCTTACTAGCTACAGTGATCAATGCTATTGCCTTACAGGAAGCCTTGGAAAAAGAAGGTTTGGTTACTCGCCACGTCTCGGCGATTGAAGTCAAAGCCGTAGCTGAACCTTTTGTCCGCCGGAGAGTGCTCAGACACCTGGAGAAGGGACGGATTGTCATTTTCAGCGCTGGTATCGGCAGTCCATTTTTTACTACGGATACAGCCGCAGCCTTAAGAGCCTTAGAGATTGGCGCTGATGTCATTTTGAAGGCGACTAAGGTGGATGGTGTTTATTCGGCTGATCCTTTAAAGGACCCTCAGGCCGAATTTTTCCCAGAGATCAGTTATATAGAAGTGATTAATCGAAATCTCCAAGTGATGGATACCACGGCGATTTCTTTATGTAAAGAGCATGGTTTACCGATTATTGTTTTTAATCTCAGGAAAAGCGACCATATTGTGGCGGCCGTAGTGGGGGAAAAAGTAGGAACTTTAATCCATTAAAGATTGACTGGAGATTCTTTCTCAGCCAAGAGAAAGGAGGAAGGAGAGTCATGGAAAAAGTAAAGGAAGAATTGAGAGAACTGGAAAAGAAAATGAAGTATTCTATTGAACATTTCCGTCGTGAATTGGGAAAATTGCGGACCGGCCGGGCTAATTTGAGTATTTTTGAAGATATAAAAATTGATTATTACGGCACTCAAACACCGATTAATCAGATAGCTACTTTGGGTATTCCTGACCCAACTTTAATTACTGTTCAGCCTTATGACCCTACTACCCTGGAGGCCATTGAAAAAGCTATAAGAGCGGCCGATTTGGGCTTTAATCCGGTTAATGATGGTAAAATGTTGAAGATCCCTGTGCCTCCGCTGGATGAGGAAAGACGAAAAGAACTGGCCCGTTTTGTCAGGAAGATGCTGGAAGAGGAGAAAACAGCTTTACGTAACATGCGGCGAGAAACCAAAGAGAGGATTGAAGAGTTGGAGGAGGAGAAGGAAATAACTGAAGATGATAAATACCGAGGCCTGGATAAACTCCAGGAATTGATGGATGAATATAGCAAGAAAGCTGAGGAGTTGGCCAAACAGAAGGAAAAAGAAATCTTAGAAATTTAACTGGTCTATTTTTAAGACCGTGTTCCAAATCTAGTTTTGACCACTGTTCCCCAGCCAATTATGTTAAGCACAAAAGCGACGAGAGTTCCCAGCCAGGGAATGAAAGTAATCAGACTGACAAGCAGAAAGCCCAATACCACCTGTAAGATCAAAGCGGGATTTTTTGTGCCGAAGGCTTTAGTCAAGACTTCACCAAAGAAAGCATAGATGACCACCCGGCTGAACATCTTGATGACTAGACCGATAAAGATGAGGGTAATTAATAAAGGCAGACCAATAATGATGAGAGAAAGGAACACTGAAAAGAGGACCAGACCGGCAAAAATAATGATACTTAAAAAACCCACTCCGAAGACCGGCCAGAAATTCTTCCGTATTTCCAAAGATGCAGTTGCCACGTGACGGGGAAAGAGCAGGGCGATAAGTAAAGCGATAATCAACCAAACGAAGAGAGCGATGATTTTAATCAGAAGAATAATCGGCAGGAGAGTTAACCCGAAGAATCCCTCCAAGGCTGTTTTTAATGAAGTCCATAGTTCATCAGTAGTTTCAAAAAAGATGGTATCTCCGTCAATTTTCGCCTGGGGATCACGATTTAAAGCACCACCGATGGACACGACATCTCCATGGACGACGGCTGAGGGGTGGAGAGTGATCTCAGCACCGATGCCCACCACTGAGCTGTCCACTTCTCCGAAAACCACAATTCTTCCGCCGAAAGCCACCACGCTTTCTTTAACTCTTCCTTCAATGACAATCTCTCCACCAAAAGTGATGACATTATCCTGGGTTTCATCAGGTCCCACATAGATATCTTTTTTCAGGAGAACTCCTTGAGCAGCCAGAGGGAAATTCGCGCTCAGGAGGAAGCCGATGGTCAAAATTGAAATAAGCACAAGTTTTCTCATAACAAAGCTCCTGAAAACATTTTTCTCCGAAAGACGTAGAGTCCAAGAATCAGGAGGGGCAATAAACAGCCGACCAGTAGGCCTATATATTCTATCCGGCCGAGGAAGAGAAAAGAACTAAGGACTTTGAAGACTTGTTCTCCCAAAGAGAAGGTTATTTTTAGCAAGAGGATAATTATTTTGGCCATTTTTGCCAGGAAAACAAGAAAAGTTTCAGTTGATGCCATTAGACTCTGGTAAAAATGGGAAAAGGTTTGGAGCAAATTAATTCCCGCTAGATATATGAGACAGACTAAGCTGAGAGAGATGAAAGTAACTAATCCTAGGACAGTAAATATAATTTCCTTAAAGCCCACTCCTTGATTAATAATTTTTTCCATAACCCTGTCAGTAAAATCAGGAGGCGGTTGCCAACTGGGCAAATTTTTGATGGCTTTTAAGAATTGAGCCCGATCAGCCAGAAGCTGACGGCAACGCTGACAGGACCGGAGGTGGTGGCGAACAGCCATTTCCTCTTCTGGAGAAAGATCCTTTTCCAAGTAAAGATAGATCTTTTCAGGAGAGAGACAATTCATTGTTCTTCCTCCAGAAGGAGGCGAAGTTTTTCCTTAGCCTGAAAGATTCGATTTTTCACAGTGCCGAGAGGCAGGTTTTTAATTTCAGCTATTTCTTCATAACTGAGTTCATTAAGATAACGCCAGATAAACAATTCCCTCCAAGGAGCTGAAAGTTTTTCCAAGGCTCGCTCAATTTTGTTTCGCCATTGTTGTAATTCATACTTTTTGGTTATTGATTCTTCTTGAAGAGGCAGGATATTCAATAAGGAGATTCCAGATTGATCATCCTCAAGGGGTTGGGTCTCGATACGTCTTTTTCTCCAAAAATCAATGACATGGTTATAAGCAATTTTAAATATCCAGGTTCGAAAGGGATAGGTTGAATTATACTGATAAAGGGAGGTATATATTTTCAAAAATATTTCTTGGAGTAAGTCAAGAGCTGTGTCTCGGTCAGTCACCATGCGGCCTACATAATTGAGAAGAGGCGTTTGATATTTTTGAACTATCATAGCAAAGGCTTCTCTTTCGCCTCGTAATATTCGGTGGATAAGTTCTTGTTCATCTTTCATTGAGGACTTCCTGCCCTCAGCAATATATACGAAAATAGAGAGAGATGGTTTGTGGAGAGAGAGTAGCTATTCACTTTTTTCGATAATCAATAATTTCTATGTCTGGGGGTAATTTAAGCTGAAATATGTCGGTTGAAAGAGGTCGATTAATCTTGATGTCTTTAAAAATAAACTCGGTTTTATTCCCAGCCCAGTCAAGGAAAACCACGCGATGAATCAGCCAATTTTTCCGGCTCACTTCGATTTCAATTTGTTCATACTCCGATTCCTCTTGGAGAGGCTTTAAGTGTAAACGGTAAAAATTCGTCCCAGTTGGAGGGAGAAGAGAGAGTTGATAATTGTTTTCCAGAGCCAATTTCCCCGAAAGAAGGGAGAGGAGGGTTTGGTTGAAATCTTTGGAAGTAAGGTCATAAATGACAAGTTGATTTTCTTCGGGTAAATATTCCCAAAGGAGATTATCTTTAATCAAATAGACCCTTTTTTCTTCACTGGTGTATTCCCACCGCATCAGGCCGGGCTTTTGATAATAAAGCTGGCCTTTTTCCCTTTGGGGTTGACTCACAGTTAAAGAAGAATATATCTGCTCAAAGCGCATGTGGAGAGTTGTGTAGGATTGTAGGCGGGTGGCTAATTGCTGAATGATTTGAGATGAGGGAGAGGTTGGGAGATACAGGGATAAACAGAACATGATAAGGGCCAGCCGCTTCATTAAAACTGATTATAACATAAATATAGGATAGAGCTTAATTTAATCCGAGGGGTGACGGTTAAGTGAGTCTAGGAATAGCCCGATAATGAAACCTAGAGCAGAGAGACTTACGCCCAGGGGTAGAGTTTGAGGCCAAGAAAGCCACTTAAGGGGAATTAGATTGATCTGGGCTAGGAAGCCAACCAAGGCAAATCCTCCTCCCAGGAGCAAGGCCAATAAGCCGGCGCGGGGGTGTTTTTTCTTCAAGAAGAGCATGGCTAGCCCGGGCAGAAAAAGTCCTTCGGCCATTATTTCTGAAGCTAATCCCAAAGCCTGAAGAATTGTCTGGAGTTTGAAGGCCACGGCCAGAGCTAACAAAGCCATGATAATTGTTGAAGCCCGAGAGAATAAAATCATGGCTGAAGAGGTTGGAGAGACGAGTTGCAGGATAACATCTTGGGTGAGAGAAAGGGCGCCGGTGTTGATAGCTGTATCCAGAGTTGACATTATGGCGGCGATAATCCCGATAAAGAGAAGTAGCCGAAGAGAAGACGGGCCCGGGGCTTGAATAATTTGGCTGAGGATGGGTCCAGAGTGATTGAAGGGAAGAGCCAGGACTTTCAATTGGTAGCCAATGAAGATAATTAGTCCAAAATACAAGATAAAGGTGGGTACACTCCACCAGAGAGCTTGTTGAGCCGCCCGGGTAGTAGAAGCGGCTCGGATTCGTTGCCACGAGATGGGTGAGATTACCCAAGCTAGAACAAAAGATAGGCAGATGAGGATATTCTGCCGAAAGTTGGCCAATAAATTCAAGTTTTGGGTTAAACGCGAGAAGTGAAGAGGGGGTAGGGCGGAGGACCAAGAGTGGTGATAGAGAGAGATAGCTAAATAGAATATGGCTCCAAAAATAAGAAAGAACTGGAAAGTGTCAGTTAGGGCGACAGAGAAAAGTCCCCCTAAGGTAGCATAGATGATGACCACCCCGGTAATTATCAGTAAGGCAGTGAAATAATTTATGCCTAAGACCTGGGCCAGAAATTTCCCCCCAGCCACTAATTGAGAGGAGGCCAGAAGAACCATGTACCAAATAATCAAGCCAGAGACGAGGTGACGGACTAGACGCCCATAACGGTCTTCAATTAAATCGGGTAAAGAAATAAAGTCGAGTTTTCTTAATGGCCGGACAAGACAAAGCGCCAAAATGATGACCGTAATGATGGTGGGGAGGGCCATTATCCAGAGGGAGCTTAACCCTTGACGATAAGCCTCATCCGTAGCGACCAGGGTTGAAGTGGCGCCAATCCAAGAAGCTGTCAGGGAAAAATAAATTAGACCGCTGGAGAGGTGGCGAGAACCAAGAAAAAAATCTTCGGTGGTCTTCAATTTTTTTTGAAATAAAAAGGCTAATAATGTCACCCCGAAGAGATAAAGGAGTAAGAATATGGCTGAGAGCATCGCCAGGGATTTATACCAGATTGAGAGGTGGATAAGCAACCCTTTCAGAACTGAGGAAACAACTTTACTCTGGTGGTAGATTTGATTATTATGGAGACCGATGTCGTGGTGGCAAGATTTAAAATGGCGCTTGGTCGGCGTCGGGGGTCGATTAATATTAGGGCTTTGGGGTCGGTCTTTGCGGATAATCAAGGTAGGGGAAGAACATTATCAACGTTTATTGAGGGAGAAGAAACCTTTAATTATTTTAGTCTGGCATGGACGGATTTTTCTGGTGCCTTTTTTCTTTCGTCATCAAAAGCTGATGCCTCTAATTAGTCCTAGTGAAGATGGTGAAATTGCTGCGAGGATAATGGGAGGTTGGGGGTATAAGATCCTTCGAGGCTCTGGTTCTCATAGTATGGTTTCCGCTTGGAAGAGAATGAAGGCCGAATTACAGCGTGGAGGAGGGGTGATTATCGTTCCTGATGGACCCCGGGGACCCAATAGAAAGATGAAAGAAGGGGCGTTAAAACTTGCTCAGGAAACAGGCGCTTGGTTGGTGCCAGTATCTTTTGGCGCCGCTCGGGGAAAATATCTCTCGAGTTGGGATAAGTTTTTTATTCCTTATCCTTTTTCCAAAACAGTAGCTCTTTTTGGGCCTCCTTTTCAAGTTGACCCTGAAAGAGGCGAAAAAGAATTGATGGAGGAATTACGGCGGATAGAAGCTTTGCTTATTCAGCTGGATAATGAAGCAGATCATTATTTTGAGAAACAAACCCAATGAAATGAGCCTAATAGAGTCAGGAGCAATTGGGGCCAATCCGGAAGCTAACCAGGTTTTAATTGACATGAGGAGAAAGAGCAGTATTTAATCAAATAAATATATTGGGAGGAGAAAAGTTATGAAAAGAGTTCTTTTGATTTTGGTAATGATTTTATTTGGTGGTTTAATTCTAAGTCAGGCTCAAACAGCCGAAGAGTTGCTGGCTGAGGGAGATGCACTTTATCAGAAAATGATGGATATGGAAACGGCTAAAGCCGCTTTGAGCAAATATCATCAAGCGGCTGGATTACTGGAAAATAAATACGAAGCCTATTGGAGAATCAGTCGGATTCTTTATTATATCGGTGATCATTCAGAGAAGAAAAAAGATAAGAAATCTTATTTTTCTCAAGGTATTTATTATGGTCAGCGAGCTGTAGAGCTCGAACCCAACCGTCCGGAAGGTCATTACTGGTTGGGGGTTAATTATGGAAAATATGGTGAAGTCCGAGGAGTATTGAAAAGTCTTTCTCTAGTTAAGCCAATTAAACAAGAAATGAATAAGGTTATTGAAATAGACCGGAGTTTCGAAGATGGGGGAGCGGATAAAGTTTTAGGGCGAGTTTATTTTAAGTTGCCTGGTTTCGCCGGGGGCAGCAAGAAAAAATCTTTGGAGCATTTACTTAAAGCCAAGGAGTTTAGTCCCAGTGATCCTTTGACGCGACTTTATTTAGCCGAAACTTATTTGGCTCTGAACGAGGTAGAAAAAGCTCGTCAGGAGTTAGAATTTGTTCTCAGCTTGGAAGATGATCCTCGGTGGATTTCCGATGTCGCCGCGTGTAAAGAGGCTGCCCGTCAACTTCTTCAAGATAAGAAGTTTCGCCGCCAAAAATAAATTATTATTCTTCAGAAAAGACTTCGGCTTCAAAAACCTCAATAGTGGCTCCTTTTTGCCATTCATCTTCGGGAAGGCCGGCTTTGAGACAAGCATGGCGGAGAAAAGTTTCTCGGTCCCACCCCCATTCCACTGGAACTTGGGGTAACAGAAGTCCTTTGTTAAAGCCCTGACTGATAATCAGACCGTGTCGACCGACTTCGATTTCAGTGGGATCTTTTATAGGACGGGGAAGAGTTAGAACAGAAATTTCAATCTTTATTTGGGGGAGTTCTTCAACCGTGACTGGAGGAAAGCGGTAGTCCTGGGTGGCAGCCGCAATGGCTGCGTCGATAATTGTTTGATATAAGGGTTTAATCGGCAGGGGATAACCGATACAACCTCGCAATTGATTGCCATTTTTGAGAGTGACGAAAGCGCCTCTGTTTTCTTTTAAAGCGGCCTCTTCGGGCTGAACTTCTAAAGTAGTTTTATCTTTTAAGTATTGGGTAATGGCCTGCCGAGCTAATTGGAGAAGATATTTTTTCTGAGATGCGGTTAAGCCAGAGGACATATTACTTTTTTCCCTCCGCTGGAATTAAGTTTAAAGGTTTAAGATAAAAGTCCCTGTCGAAATCAATGAGGTAAGGATGATAGATAAGCTTTCCTGCCGGAGAGAGTTCCAGATGAAGAAATAAAAGTCCTGTCGTTAAAGGCTGGAAAAATTTTTCTTGGTAAGTGGCTGGCGGTTGGAGGGAGTAAAAACCAACTAATTTCTGTTTAAAAATTTGAGCTGTCCGCCAGAATTCATCAGGTGAGGTAAAAAAAGCTTTTTTCCCCGGGAAGGCATTTTCAAGGATAAAGCTAGTCCCCCTTTTATGTCCAATTAAAAGACCTGTCGAATTTTCTGGAAATGAACAACTAACCAGAGAATGGAAATATTGTTGAACTTCATCGCTGAGGTAAACAAACATTTTTTTTATTATAACAGAATTATTTTCCCGTCAAAATCGATTTTCTTGCCTGGGTGAGGAGGGGGCGGCGATTTAGTGGGCAAGGCGAAAGGGGGGTTCGTTTTCAGAAATCGTCTAGAAATTGAAGTCAAGCAGGAGAAGGTGATGGTTAAGAGGGGGAAATAGTAAAATCTCAAGGGCCAAGGAGGGATGAACCCAGCGGAGAGGCCAATTGATTTCGGAGGGATTGATTGCTTTTTATAAGAGGAAGCCGGCGTCCAGAAAAAGCGGGGCCTAAATAATTCCCAGAAAGGGAAGGACAACTCTGACTGCCAGAAAAATAATAATGATTCCAGCGACTTCTAGCCAAAAACCATATTTAATCATCTTCGGGAGAGGAATCAAGCCGGAGCCGAAAATGATAGCGTTGGGAGGAGTGGCCACTGGCAGAAGAAAGGCAAAGCTACAAGCGATGGCTGAAGCAATCACTGGAGGGAAAGGGTTGATGCCAGCTGTCTGGCTAATAGCGATGACAATAGGAATAATCATATTGGCTGAAGCTGTATTGGAAGTGACTTCGGTGAGGAGAACACTCAGGATAATAGTAATTAAGGTGACTAGAGAGAGACTAATTGATTCCCCAGAGGGGATAAAAAAATGACCAATGGCTTCAGCTAGACGGGTTTTAAAGATTTGGGTTCCCAGTGAAAGACCTCCGCCGAAGAGCAAAAGAGTGCCCCAATCAATCTGAAGGGCTTGTTTTATAGTTAGAGTAAACTGACCTTTTGACCAATTAATTGGAAGGAAAAATAGCAGGCTGGCTCCCAAAATAGCCGCCACAGATTCTGGAAGATGATGCTCAAACCATTGATAGAGAGGAGCCTGTTTCCCAGCTACCAGAGCTATTAGACCAGGGCCTACCCAAAGGGAAATAGTGACCCCAAAAGCAATCAACACATTCCGCTGGCCTGGAGAAAGTCCCGTTAAGGGGGTTAAAGTGGGGGCGAGGGAGGACTGGATTTTATTACTAATTTTGTGTCGCTTTAATTGGAATTTCATAAAAAAATAAAGAACTGCAAACATAGGCATGAGTATAGTTAAACCAATGACCATCCATTGAAAAAAAGTCATTTTGTAATTAAGAAATTTATCCATCATCCCTATGGCAATGAGATTGGGTGGACTGCCGATCGGAGTTCCAATTCCACCGATAGAAGCAGCATAGGCAATGGTCAGTAGAAAAATTAAACCCAGAGATGAATGGCGAGTAGAGTTGGAGGAAGAATTGTCAAGCGAGCTGAGAAGTCCTAGCACAATAGGGAACATCATGGCGGTGGTGGCGGTGTTACTGACCCAGAGAGAAAGGCCTGCGGAGACCAAAGCTACCGCTAATAGTAGACGTGATTTGCGGCTGGCTAAAGATTTTCGAGAAAGTAATAGGGAGGCTAATTTTCTGTCTAAATGATGGATTCGCATCGCTTCGGCTAGAATAAAGCTTCCTAGAAAAAGCATGATGATGGGATGAGCAAAGGGAGCGAAAGCTTCTTTGGGGGAGGTAATTTGAAAAATGATTAAGAAAACAGGAATAAGGAGGGCTGTTACAGGGATAGGAAGAGACTCGGTAATCCACCAGATGACAATCAGAAAGAAAATGGCCAGGAGATGGTGAGCGGCTGGGTTATTGGGGAGAAGAGGGGAGAAAAATACCAGGAAAAAGGCCACCGGGCCCAGAACAAAGCCAATTTTTTTGCGAAGTTCCATTTTATTTCTGTTGATTTTCAGGTGAGGAGATTTTTTTGGCCCAAATTATCAGACTGTATCCTTTTAACCAGAAAAGGAGTTTATCCAAGCGGGAGAGCCCCCAAAGAAGGGGGTAAACAAGAGAATAGAGCTGGAAGGATTTCTTCTGTTGGTCGAATTCCTTAGCTGACATAGGACGAATGTGGCCGTCCCGAAGTTGGACTTTTTTCCGGGGAGATAATATTTTCATATAGATAAAGTTGAGCAGAAGCTCGATTAGTTCAGAAAAGAATTTGGCGAAAGAAGCATGTTTTTCTATTTCAAACCCGTGGTGGGCCAGCATTGCTTGCAACTGGCTTAAACGATAGCCTTCTCTTTTATGGCCATAGTCAGACAGTTTTATTCCTAACAAAGGTTTGACTCGGTGGAGGAGAAAAAAGGAGCCAGTTTGGGGAACAGCCAAAACAAGGCGACCCTGGGAGGTCAAGATTCGGTTGATTTCCGCCAGACACATTTCGTCTTCTTCAACATGTTCTAGGTAGTCAAGACAAAAAACTTGATCAAAACTGGCGGAGAGGAAGGGAAGTTGGCTAGAATCAGTTTGGACTAAATTTCTTTGCAGCAGAACTCGAGCAGTTAAGAGATTCTGGTAATCAAGATCAGCATGAATCCAAAAGCCTCCTTTTTGTTGGAGAAGATAACTGATAAGACCTTGAGCGCAACCGAGATCCAGAATCTTATCTTCTGGTTTAAGGCATAAATTTTTTTGTAAAAGGCGAACTTTATCTTTCTTTTTGATTGACCGTTGAAAGAGTTGCACTTGCCAGCTTGCTTCGGCCATGGAGAGGGATTTTATCTTTTTTAAATAGAAATGTAAATGAACTCGGCCGGGTGATTCTCTTGACGGAAAGGTTCCAAGTGAATAAGATGAGGAACGTGGAGTTTATCACTTTAGTGGTTGGTCCTTTGGAAACAAATTGTTATCTGGTGTATTGTGGCGAAACTCGCGATTGTTTAATTATTGATCCAGGAGCTGAACCTGAAAAGATCATTAAAGCAATTAAAGAGAATAATTTACATCCTATTGCCCTGATTAATACCCATGGGCATGTTGACCATATCGGGGCCAATCTTGAAATCAAGAATAAATTTGGTCTTCCTTTGTATCTCCATCAAGCTGATTTAAATTTACTTCAGCAAGCTCATAAAGGAGAATTAAGCTTTTTTATTCAGGCAAAACCCTCTCCCCCACCCGATGAATTTTTGGAGGATGGACAGGAAATAGATTTTGGCCACTGTAAATTGAAGGTCATTCATACTCCGGGACATACTCCGGGCAGTGTAAGTCTCTATGGCGAGGGGCTTCTTTTTTCCGGAGATACTCTTTTTAATGGAGGAGTGGGGCGAACCGACCTGCCTGGAGGAGACTGGTCAGAGTTGCAAAAATCACTTAAGGAAAAGATTCTTTCCCTGCCTGACGAGACAGAAGTACTACCGGGTCACGGCCCGATGACGACTATAGCTCGGGAGAAGGCCGAAAATCCTTTCCTCCTATGAAAAATAGCCGGGTACCTTCTCCAGAGAAGGCTGTGCAATTATTCTTAGAATATCTAACCGTAGAGAAGGGGCTGGCTCCCAACACCATCTCTGCTTATAGCCAAGATTTGGCGAAATTTACTCAATATTTAAACCAGAAGAAACTTTTTCTCTCTAAGATACAGGAACATGAAATCACCTTTTTCATCCGACAATTGAGTCGCCGGGGTCTCTCTCCTAAAACAATAGCCCGCTGCCTTTCCTCTTTAAAATCATTTTTCCGCTGGATGGTCCTGGAGGGATATCTCAAAAAGAATCCAGCGGCCAGTTTTTCAGCCCCTAAAGCGTGGAAGTCTCTGCCCGAGTTTTTGACTGTGGAGGAAGTGGAAAAATTGTTGAGGCAACCCGACTTGAAAACCCCGGTGGGGTTGAGGGATAGAGCTTTGCTGGAGTTAATGTATGCTACCGGGCTTCGGGTTTCAGAGGTGATAGAACTTAGAGTGGATGACCTTCGCTTTGATGAGGGCTTTTTAATTTGTCGAGGCAAGGGCAATAAGGAGAGAATTGTTCCTGTGGGTCAGACTGCCCTCTTTCATGTCCAAGGATATATCTCTCAAGTTCGTCCCTTATGGCTGAAAAAAGGGAGTTCCAAATTGTTTCTTTCTTCCTGGGGAAAAGGGTTGACTCGTCAGGCAGTATGGAAAATTATCCGGAAATATTGCCTTCGAGCCGGAATAAAAACTAAGGTCAGTCCCCATATCTTAAGGCATTCTTTTGCCACCCATTTGTTGGAACGAGGGGCTGATCTCCGTTCAGTCCAATTAATGCTGGGTCACAGTCAGATAACTACCACCCAAATTTATACTCATGTCACCCAAGCTCGTTTGCGAAAGGTTTATGACCAATTCCATCCTCGGGCTTAACCAAGTCAACTTTTCCATATTTTAGAATTTTCCTGAAATCTAGTTAATTAGAGTTTTGCCTAATTTCATCCAGCCGGGCGAAAGCTAATCGCAGATGAGGAATGATGATGGAACCTCCCACCACCAAAGCTACATTGAAGGCATCAATGATTTCTTCATCAGAATACCCCACCTCGACACAGCGGAGAAGATGGTAAGTGACACAATCATTACACCGTAAGACTAGAGAAGCTACAAGTCCTAAGAGTTCCTTAGTTTTGGCTGGTAAGGCCTGGTCTCGATAAGCGGCTGAGTCTAAGGCGAAAAAACGTTTTATTTCCAGATGACCACTAGCTAAAATCCGCTGATTCATTTTTTCGCGGAATTCTTGGAAGTCTTTTATAGTTTCGCACATGGACATCCTCCTTCCTTCATCTAAGTGACCCTGTATTTTTGACTTTTATTTTAGAAGTATTTGCCTTAAATAGCCAAGGATCTCGGCCGGGAATTTTTGGCATTAAAAAAGAGAATCCCTGCTCGCTAGAAATTTTTGGGCAGGTAATAATCTTGCTCAATTTAATGAGGCGACCAAAAAGCAGTCTTTTTTCAGGGCGATGATTAAATAAAAGTTTGGGTGGGTTGGTAGAGGTTTATCTTCCCTCGGGGATCTTCACACTGCCTACTTAAAATTCTCGCAATTGTCTTTTTTCTTATTTGGCTTCTTTTTGCTAAAGCAATTTCAGCGAATTTTAGGGGGAAGTGGATAATTTAAGCTAAGTATTGACAAATAAATTAAGATGCGCTAATTTAACTAGCCAGTTCAAAAATGAAACTAATTAGTTTAATGTTAATACTTACTAGTTTTGATTTTTAAGGTGAGAAAATGAGAGATTTGAGGAAGAAACGGCGTGAACTTAGATATCAACAAAATCGTAATTTTATTCTAGAAGTAGCCGAGGAGATTTTTGCTCGTTATGGTTATAGTCAGACAACAATGGATCAAATTGCTCATGAAGCTCAGTTTTCCAAAGCAACTCTTTATCGTTATTTTCAAGGAAAGCAAGAATTGTTTTTTCATGTAATTCTCAAAACTCTTCAGGAATTGGCTTCGCAATTGGCTGAGATACGTTTAAAGAATATTACTCCGGAAGAAAAGATTAAAGAATGTGTCCACTGTATTTTCCGCTTTTATCACCACAAGAAGAATATTGGGCGAGCTTTTTTCCTGGAAAAAATGATTTCTCAAAAAGGACGGAAGATAGTTCTGGAAAACCAGCCTCCTCGAGTTCCTCAGATTATTCGGAAGAAATTTCAGGATGTTTCTCGGACTTTAAGCGACATCATTAGCGAGGGAATCAAAGCCGGAGTTTTTACCCAAGTTGATGAAGAAGACGCAAGTTTTGTTCTCGGAAGTTTAATCAGAGGCTTTGTTTTTCGAGGGCCTTTTCGGTGGAAAGAATATTCCACCCAGCGAGCCAGCGAACTGGTGAGTCGATATTTTCTTTTTGGAATAGCCAAGAATAAACAGACCTTGAAGATTAAACAAGGAGTTTGATTATGGTGAAAAAGATCTTGATTTTAACTCTGGCGGCACTTTTGCTTTTTTCAATAATGACTTTTGCGGACCAAAAATTAGTCTTAACCCTTGAAAAAAGTGTTGAGTTAGCCTTGAGTAAAAATCCTTACCAACAGGCAGCCCGGGAAAGACTAAAGGCGGCTCAATCACTAGTTAGGGAAGCTGCCGCTCAGTTTTTTCCTTCTTTAAATGCACAGGGCATGCACACCTTAGATGAAAAAGTAATGGAACTTGAATTTCCCTCCTTCATCCCGGGACAACCGCCGCGGCGAGTGGAAATAGATTTTACCCGGGATTATCAGTTTTCCTTATCCTTAAATTTACCCCTTTTTACCAGCGGACGTTTAACTTCAAATTTCAAACAGGCCCAATACAATTTAAAAGCTACTCAAGAATCAATCCGTCAGACCCAGCAGGAGACTATTTATAATACAAAGAGAGCTTTTTATGGTTATCTTTTGGCCAAAGAGTTTGTCCAAGTAGCCGAAGAGGCAGTTGGAGTAGCAGAGAAGCATTATCAAAGAGTAAAAGCTCTTTATGAGGTTGGTCTAGCTTCCAAGTTTGATTTGCTCCGTTCAGAAGTTCAATTGGCTAATTTAAAGCCCCAACTTATCCGAGCTCGGAATAATTTAAAAATCGCTGAGCTTAGTTTGAAAACTGTTCTTGGATTAGATTTGAAAACTCCCATTGAGATTAAAGGAGAATTAAAATATCAACCTTTTGAAATAAATGAAGAAGAGTGTTACCGACGAGCTCTGCAACATCGACCTGAATTGTTACAGTTGAATTTTCAGAAGCAACGCACGGCCGAGATGGTCAAGTTAGCTCGGGCTTCTGGTTTGCCTACGGTAGCTGTGGCCGGGAATTTTAACTATTGGGCGGATCGATTCAATTTTAAGAAAGACACGTGGTCTAATTATTATTCGGTTAATTTAGTGGTGACCATTCCTCTTTTTAACGGGCTGGCTACTTCAGCCCGGGTAGCTCAATCGAAGGCTATGCTGAGAGAGCTGGAAAAGACTAGAGAGGGCTTGATTAATATGATTAAATTTGAAGTATCTCAAGCTCTGCTTCGCCTGAAAGAAGCCGAGGAATCACTTCTTTCCCAGGAAAAAAATGTTGAGCAGGCTCGCGAGAGCTTGAGAATAGCCGAATTGAATTACGAAGAAGGATTGGCGACCACTCTGGATGTCAGCTCGGCTCAAGCAGCTTTATCCCAAGCCAAAACTAATTATTCTCAGGCTCTTTATGATTATGTTATGGCTCAGGCTGCCTTGGAAAAAGCCATGGGTGGACCATTGGGAGGAAAATAATGAAAGGAAAAATTCTAAAAGGCTCAGGTCAAACAAAGGAGGATGTTATGAAGACTAAACTAGTTGCTTTTCTCGGGGTAATTGTGATTTTAACCGCAGTTTTTAGCCATTGTCGTTCTTCAGCTCCCGAGAAGACTACATCTCGAAAAGAAGCAGCTCCCAATCCTGTCCGGGTGGTGAGAGTGGCTCGGGAGAGGATTGCGGAAAGAATTTCTTATACTGGAGTAATTGAAGCTTGGCGGCAGGTAACGATAACTCCAGAAATAGCGGGTAAAGTAGCTCGCATTTATGTTAACGAAGGTGATTTTGTCCGCCAGGGTCAATTACTGGCGGAATTGGAGACTAAAACGCTAGAACTCCAACTAAAGCAGGCCGAGGCTGGCCTTGCGGTGGCTCGAGCTAACTGGGAAGATGCTCAACGAAATCTAGAGAGGATGGAGAGATTAATGGCCGAGAAAGCTGTCTCCAAGCAGCAATATGAGAAAATAAAATTAGCTTATGAAGCAGCTGAGGCTCAATTACACCAGGCCCAAGCGGCCTTGAATCTTGTTCGCCATAATCTAGATGTTTCTCGGATGAGGGCGCCTTTTTCTGGAGTGGTGGCTTCGCGTAATGCTGAAGTCGGGGATGTCATTAATCCGATGATGGGCGGATTTGCGCCTAACGCCGGAGTTCTGACTTTGGTTGACTATTCCAAAGTTAAGGTCAAAATAGATGTTTCTCAAGAGGATATCATTCGCCTTAAAAAGAAGCAAAGAGCTTTTCTCCGGGTAGATGCTTATCCTGATCGCTTCTTTGAAGGGGAAGTGGCGGTAGTCAATCAAACCGCTGATCCTTTGAGCAAGAAATTCAGGGTTGAAGTCTGGGTACCCAACCCCAAATTTTTGTTAAAACCCAATACCTTTGGCCAAGTAATCATTGAAGTTAATCCCCATCCGGAGGCAGTGGTGGTGCCTCAGTCAGCTATTATTGAAGATAAATATGTTTTTGTGGTGGAAAATGGAGTGGCTCATAAGAGAGAGGTTAAGCTTGGCTTGCAGAATTCGACTAAAGTGGAAATTTTAAGCGGCCTTCAACCTGGCGAGTTAGTGGTTGTGGCCGGGAATTTTGGTTTGACTGATGGAGCCAAGGTCAGGATTGAAGGAGATTGACCATGAAAATTCCAGAGTTTTCCGTTAATCGTAAAGTCACGACGGCCATGCTGGCCATGATCTTAGTTGTCTTGGGCTTTATTTCTTATTCCCGCCTGGGATTAGATTTTTTCCCTGACCTTGAATTTCCCACTGTTTCAGTGGTGACAACTTATTCTGGAGCCTCTCCTGAAGATATTGAAAATACTATCACTCGTCCTCTGGAACAGGTGGTTAATTCTGTGGCCAATGTCAAGAAAGTTAATTCCATAACTTCTGAAGGTGTTTCGGTCATTATGGTTGAATTTGAATGGGGGACTAACCTTGATTTTGCGGCCCAAGACATCCGGGAACAGTTAGGTCAATTCCGGAGTTATTTACCCGAAGAAGCTAGCGATCCCTTAGTAGTCAAATTTAATATTTCTCAATTTCCCATAATTTTCTACGGTATAACGGCCGACAGACCTACTTTTGAATTAAAGAAAATCATTGAAGACGAAGTGGCCCGGCGTTTAGAGCGGATTGAAGGGGTGGCTTCGGCGTTGGTTGTCTCGATGGAAGAGCGAGAAATTCTGGTGGAAATTGACCAGTCAGCTTTAGAGGCCTATCACCTCTCCTTGGACCAGATTATGGCTGCTCTTCGTCTGGAAAATCTTAATTTGCCTGGAGGACGAATTATCGAAAGGCAAACGGAATTTTTGGTTCGGACCATGGGTGAGTTTCAGAATTTAGATGATATTCGCCAGGTTATTGTTGGCTTGACCTCCACAGGGGCGCCCATTTATTTACGGGATGTGGCTGAAGTTAAAGATACTCTTAAGGATTTTCGTTATAAAGCCCGTATTCAGGGACAAAAAGGCGTGTTTTTATTTATTAGCAAACGCTCTGGTGCCAATACGGTGATTACCGCCAAGGCGGTCAAAAAAGAACTCGCCCGAATTAGAGAGAATCTGCCTTCTGATATTGAGTTTTACACAGCTATGGATCAGTCGGATATGATTCAAAAAGTTCTCAATCGCACGGCCAATAATGCTCTCATCGGTGGTGTGCTGGCCATGATCTTTATTCTGGTTTTTCTCCGGAATTGGCGGCCCACTATCACCATATTTCTGGCCATTCCTTTATCCATAATTACCACTTTTATTGCCTTTTATTTAGCCGGATACACCATTAACTTAATGACGCTGGGCGGCTTGGCCCTAGGAATTGGAATGTTGGTCGATAATGCCGTGGTGGTGATTGAGAACATCTTCCGCCATCTTGAGGAAGGAGAAGAGCGAAACCAAGCCGCTAAGTTGGGTGCTTCTGAAGTGGGTATGGCCATTACCGCTTCCACTTTAACCACTATTGCCGTTTTTTTCCCCATGGTTTTTGCCCGCGGGATAACTGGTCAGTTGACCCGAGGCTTAGCCCTGGCTATTGCTTTTTCTCTTATCTCCTCGCTCTTTGTAGCTTTGACGGTGGTGCCAATGGTGGCCTCTTTACTATTTAAGGCTAATAAAAACAATAAAAATAATCTTTCTAACCAAGGCAAAAAAGGCAAGCGGGTCTACCGAATGAGAGAATTTTATCGTCGGTGGTTACTCAAATCCTTGCGGCACCGGCGGTGGGTTCTGGTGGGTGTTTTTGGTTTGTTTGTGATTTCTCTGGTTATTATTCCTTTTATGGGTACCGAATTTATGCCCCCTATGGATCGTTCAATGATCGTTCTCTCCGTCAAGTTGCCGGTAGGAAGCACCCTAGAAGAAACAGATCGGGTTGTCCAGATGGTGGAAAAGCTTCTAAGGCAGGAACCCGATGTTGAGGTAATTACGGCCCAAGCCGGCTCTCAGGTCGAGGATAATCCTACCGAGGCTGCGGGACAGTTTAATCCTACGGGACCTCACGAGGGCATCATCTGGGCCGTCCTAGTAGACAAAGAAAAACGGTCTCTTTCCGACCTGGAACTTACAGAAAAGATACGTTCGGAATTACCTTCTCTCCAAGGTGTCAAATTTGAAATGATTGACCTGGGACAAATGTTTATGGGAGGAGCCCAGAATCCTGTCGAAATAAAAATTTTCGGCCAGGAACTTCCAGTCCTTAAAGAAATAGCGGAAACCATTGTTTCTCGGATTAAAGATGTGGCTGGTTTGCGTGACCTAAAGCATTCTTTGTCCGAAGCCAAACCCGAGTATCATCTGCGCATTAACCGAGATGAAGCTTCTCGTTTGGGAATAAAGATGGCTCAAATAGCTCAAACAATTCAAACCGCTGCCTTGGGAAGAGTGGCAACTCGATATCGCGAGGGCAACGAAGAGTATGATATTCGGGTGAGATTTAAGGAAGAATTCCGGGATGAATTGGATGATATTTTAAAAACTCCCATTTTAGCCCCCACCGGCCAGATAGTCCGAGTTAATCAGGTAGCCCAAGTAGAGAGAGGCTCGGGCCCGATTCAAATCACCCGGGAGAATCAAGCCCGTGAAGTCAAGGTGACCGCAAATATTGCTGGGCGAGACCTAGGGAGCGTGATTAAAGATATCAAGAGTCGCCTGAAAGACTTGGAGACCACTCTCCCGCAAGGCTATTTTATTGAATATGGTGGGCAGTATGAAGAAATGCAGGATGCCTTTATGATTATGGCCGGAGCTTTTCTCTTAGCCATTTTGCTTGTTTATATGATTATGGCCTCTCAGTTTGAATCTTTTCTACATCCTTTTGTGATTATGTTCACTGTACCTTTGTCGTTAATTGGTGTCATTCTAGCCCTATTAATTGCTGGTAAACCAGTTAGTCTGCCGGTCTTGATTGGTTTCGTCATGCTAGCCGGAATTGCGGTCAACAATGGCATTGTCATGGTTGACTATATAAATCAATTAAAGAGACGGGGTGTTGAAGCCAAGGAGGCCATCCTTCAAGGCTGCGCTGTGCGATTGCGTCCGGTATTGATTACGGCTTTGACCACCATTTTAGGCATGTTACCCATGGCCATTTCCACTTCCGAAGGAGCCTCTTTCCGCGCCCCGATGGCTATTACGGTGATGGGTGGTTTAACGGCCACTACTTTTTTGACTCTCTTCGTTATTCCAGCTATTTATAGTCTAGTGACAAAAGTTAAATTTAAATGAATTGACCCGATTAAGGTTTAAACCGTAGAAAGGCACCAATATTGCCATATTCCTGGAGGGGTGTGGGAGGGTTAATATGCTTAACTACACAGTTTTTATTCATGGCCATTTCTATAGCTTCATCAATAACATCCACTAGAGGCTGAGTGCTAATCTTACAGCCGGGGCACGTCTCATAGGAAGCGTAAAGGAAGTGGCATTTGGGGCACATATAACCTGGTTGGGAAAAATAACGAGTCACTAAAAGAGTTTGGACAGCTGAGCGATTAAGGTAATCGAGAGTTGAGTCAAGCCCAGAAATAGCCAAGCCATCTTTCTTTATTTCAGAAATAAGTCTTTCCACCAAAGAGACTTCTTCTTTTTCCTTGAGAAGTTTTTCCAGATGGGCTACTTTATGGAGAATTTTATCAGGGCTTTCTAGGGGGGAAGCTTTGATCTGTCCTTTTAATCTTTGTTGGAGATAAGGATGAAGATGTTCCTTAAAATAGGGCAGGTATTCTTCTTTGCAGCCCAAGAAAAACCATTCAAATTGATTCTTTTTAAAAAGGTCGAAAGTCATCTGGCTGCAATTTTTGAAATATTCGTGGAGGTGAGTTTCGATGTGACGTTCGATTCGTTTGGACTCGTATCCTTCCCAACCTCCTTCTCGCACTCGGGGTGGAACTTCTCCTTTAATAGTTTCGATGAGCTTAATATCATCCATAAAAACTTCGTAAAATTTGGCTTCTTTCCGGTTGAGCACTAGGAGTCCGATCTTTTTGTGCTCGTCAAGGATTGCTGAGAGAGGGCGGACATAGGCATTCCGGTCAAAGACGATTCTATTGCGGGGAGGGTCGGGCAAGATGAATTCCTGCCAAAAATCTTCCTGAGCGCAAGAAAAGACAGCCAGACCGGGATGATTATATGAGCTAAGGTTTTGGAACAAATATTCTTCTATTTTTCTTAAATCTTCCCGAAGAGCTTCTTTTTTATCTTTATGCAAAGAGAGGTGTTTTAACCGCTCTTCAGCCCGGCTGATTAAATTTTTCAAGCGGAGTTTTATTTCTTTATAAGTTTGATGGCTTTTGTCTGTATCGAAGTAAGCCGAAGTAATAAAAAAGCGGGGACTTTTGAAGAGAGCTAACTCACTGATTTGAGCCTGATTAAGTAGTTTCATTGAGCCTCCTTTGTTTTGTATTATGAGAAAAGTTGAGGGAATAAAAATTTGATTGATGAGAAGCCACGTATTTAAAAAATAATTGCCCAAGCCAAGCTTGTCAAGAAAAGGGAGAAAAATTTTGACCTTAAATATTCCTTTTACTTTTTAGATTGAGGCTCTGGCTTGATGAAAAGAAATCTTATTGGGGGGAAAGTAAAAAAAGCGAAGGTCAAACTGAGTTCCTTAAGTCCGAGCAGATTAAGGTGGAGGAAGAGCTTATTACTAGGGAGAGATAAGGCCCTTTTAAGGAGGCCGGCTCAGGGAATCGTTAGCTCTCCAAGGGGGGATTCGCTCTTTACATCTGCAAGAGATGAATTTATAATTAATCTGCTTAAGCGTGCGGAAGTGGCGGAATTGGTAGACGCGTAAGCCTCAGGAGTTTATGGTCAATATGACCGTGTGGGTTCGAGTCCCACCTTCCGCACATTTTTTTTAACTTCTTTGATGATTAAAAAGAAAAGAATTCTGCTAGTTAATCCTTGGATATATGATTTTACAGCTTATGATTTCTGGTTAAGACCCTTAGGCTTGCTCTGCCTGGCTTCTCTTTTACAAAAAATTCCTCATTGTGAGCTCTTTTTTTTAGATTGTCTGGACCGTTTTCATCCGGCTCTTGGTCCCCGAGTGCGAGTTAAAGAAGATGGTCGGGGTCCCTTCCCTAAAGAAGAAGTCCCCAAACCAGATGTACTCCGAGATATTCCCCGAAAATTTTCTCGATATGGTCTGCCACCTGAGGTTGTCCGCCAGGAGTTAAGAAGGCTTCCATTACCTGATGCAGTAATGATCAGTTGTGTCATGACTTATTGGTATCCAGGTGTCCAGACTATAGTGGAGTTAATTCGTCAAGAATTGGGCTCGGTGCCCATTGTCTTGGGGGGAATTTATGCTACTCTTCTGCCCGAACATGCCCGGCGTTATTCAGGTGCAGATTTAGTGGTAGAAGGAGCAGCTGAGTTAAAACTTGAGTCTCTTTGGGAGCAATTGTGGGGGGAGAAGATCGATGAATTTCTTGAGAAAGCAACAAGAAAAGACTTTAGTTTTCCTTGGTATTCGCTCTTGAGAAACAGGGATGTTCTTCCTGTAGAAACGTCCCGTGGTTGCCCTTATCATTGCTCATTCTGTGCCAGCCGAAAGCTAAATCCTGAGTTTCATCAGAAAGAAGTGAGTGAGGTGGTGAATTTCCTGGAGACTAGTCATCAACAATTCGGGAATCGACATTTTGTCTTTTATGATGATGCGCTGTTGGTGAATAAAGAACTTCATTTAAAAGCAATTCTACGGGAAATCATTCGCCGGCAATTGAAGGTGGCTTTCCATACACCTAACGGACTTCACGTCCGGGAGATTGATCCAGAACTGGCTTCACTTTTTTCTCGGGCCGGGTTTCGCTCTTTGTTCCTAAGTCAGGAATCATTTGACGCCAAGATTCTCCAGCGCTGTTCCCGCAAATCTTCGCCAGAAGCTTTGGCCAGGGCTTTAGCTGCTTTGCAATCAGCTGGTTATGCCCGGGATGAAATAAATGTTTATCTTCTGGTTGGTTTGCCTGGGCAAGAAGCGGCTAGTGTCCGGAGAAGTATTCAAGAAGTGAAAAAAATGGGGGCTCGGCCACGGTTGGCCTTCTTTTCGCCTGTTCCTGGAACCCAAGAGTGGAGTGTTCTAGTGCAGGCAGGGTATCTTTCGCCTGAGGCTGATCCTTTATTACATAACAAAATTCTCTTTCCTTATCTCTGGAGCTCTATTTCTCCTGAAGAATTAAATGAGTTGAAACACCTGGCTCTGCCTAACACTTGAATAATTGGTTTGAAGGAATTTAAATGAGGTGATGGGTTAACTTGGCGGTCAATATTTCCTTTATAATTTACCTTTTTTTTAATTTCTGAATCAGAAGGGTAGTTATTCTCCCTAGGCTTGATTTTTTTGGGGGTCAAATGGGCTCAAGCAAAGTTGATGCTATTCGTACTGTTCCTCTTGCGAGAAAGAAAGGCATTTTTTTCTTGTAGTTTATGTCTGAAGATAAAGGAGAAGATTTTTGTCCTTGTCTAAGCTTAAAGAAAACCATGGGGTCAGATCAACACCTTTCACCTTTGATAAATGATCAGGATTAGCCACAATGATTAACCATAGGGGAGCCTATGAATATTGCTGATCTTCAAGGTCAAAGGTGAAGACTTGCTTCCTGTTGTCAGCTGAGCTTAATCTAAGACCTCCCTCCCAACTGGTGCTTGACCCAAGCAAAAAATAGCCAAAACCAAGGGAAAGGCGAGTCAAATTTCCAACAAGTTGACCCCAAATTCCTTCCTTAAGTCATCTTTCATCATCTTCCGGTCAAAGTTGAAAGGCCAAGACCTAACTCCAATTGGCGGGGAATGAGGAGGTTGACCCATGAGGCGAGAAGTTTTTTTCAAAGGCAGAAGATTGATGTATAATTAATAATTGGAGGAAGGATATAAGAGATTCAATACAAGGAGGCTCTCTGGTGAGAAAATTGCTGAGTCTGCTGCTGGTAGGAATTTTGTTATCTTTAGTCGGCACAAATTTACTCGCGGCCGCGAAAGTTAAGATCAAAGATTTACCCGAGAGATATCGGAAGTGGTTGGAAGAGGAAGTGGTTTATATAATTACCCCTGTAGAGAAGGAAGTTTTTCTCCAACTCCAGACAAATCGAGAGCGGGATCTGTTTATTGAAGCTTTTTGGAAACATCGAGACCCTACCCCCGGGACGCCGGAGAATGAGTTTAAAAAAGAACATTATCGACGCATAAATTATGCCAACCATTTTTTTGGTCGGGGGATTCCCAAGCCGGGCTGGAAAACTGACCGGGGACGAGTGTATATCATTCTGGGCGAGCCTAATGATATTACCCGTTTTGAAGGAAAAACTCAGGTTTATCCCACGGAAGTCTGGTTTTATCAAGGGAAGACTAAATATGGTTTGCCCCCTGGATTTTATGTGGTTTTCTATCAAGAAGGGGGGACAGGTGAATACAAAATTTATAGTCCTTTGAAAGACGGCCCGATGGCTTTGCTTACTTCCTACTACGGTGACCCTATGGATTATATGGCCGCCTATGAACGGTTAAGAGAGTTTGCGCCAGAATTGGCTGATATTTCGCTCAATCTCATTCCTGGTGAACGAGCTATGATTGCCGGGCGACCTTCTCTTTCTTCTGATGTCCTCCTTCAACAAATAGAGATGGCCCCTCTAAAAGCAGTCGAAGAGAAATATGCTCGTAAATTTCTGGAGTATAAAGATATTGTTGAGGTGGAATATTCGACTAATTATATTGATTGTGATGCGGTGATAAAGATTTTCCAAACGCCCTCCGGTCTTAATTTTATTCATTATGCCATAGAACCTGAGAGATTATCGGTTAACCAGTATCAGAAAAAATATTACACTTCTCTTAAATTAAATGGCACCGTCACTAATGCAGAAGGAAAACAGGTCTATCAATTTGAGAAAAATATCCAGCTGGAGTTTTCCGAAGAGCAAATGGCTCAAATCAGTCGTCGCCCTCTAAGTATCAGAGATATGTTTCCTCTGATTCCGGGCGAATTTCGCCTTTCTATCCTATTAAAAAATGAGATTTCAAAGGAATTCACTTCAGTGGAAACTTCAGTTTCTATTTCTCCTCCAGGAGGACAAATAAGTCTTTCTCCTTTGATTTTAGCTTATAAAGCTCAGCCCAAAACGACTCCTCAGGGACGACTTCGACCTTTCTATTTGAATGGTCAGCAACTTTATTTTCAGGGAAATCGAGTTTTTCTCCAGGAGGATGTCCTTTATCTTGGTTTCCAGGTGAAAGGGTTGACCGAGCAATTTAAAAAAGAAGGAGAAATTGAAATAAAATTTCTTAAAGATGGCCAAATTTTTAAGAGTCAAAAGGTTAAACCAGCGCCCTTGGGGGGCAAGTTGCAGGATTTTGTCCTTCCTTTTCCCCTGAAAGATTTTCCGCCAGCTCATTACTCGGTGGAAGTTTCTTTAAATTTAGCGGGACAAAAGTTGATTTCATCAGGTGACGAATTTGATATAACTTATTCTACTTCTATTCCTCGCCCTTGGGTTTATGCTAAGTTATTGCCTCCAGCCGACGATGTTGTTTATGATTATTTGATCGGAACCCAATTTTTAAAAAATGGACAACCCCAGCTGGCGCGACAACATCTGGAAAGAGCCTATCATAGTCGTCCAGAAGACATGAGTTATGCTTTTGGCTTGGCTCAAGCTTGCTGGATACTAGGAGATGTCTCTCGCATTCCTGAGCTTCTCAGTCCTCTGGTTGGTCAAGCCAAAGTCTCTTATGAAGTCCTGGAGTTGTTGGGCAAAAGCTGGCAGAGGTTGGGGCAGTGGAATAAAGCCATTGAAGTTTTTGACCAAGCTGTCGAGCAATTTGGAACCAATCCCCGCCTGTTAAATGCCTTAGGGGAATGTTATTTGGCGCTGGGTCGTAAGGAGGAAGCCCGCGTAGTGTGGGAAAAGTCTTTAGAATTAAATCCTGACCAAGCGGAGATTAAGAAAAAACTGGCCTCTTTGAAGGAGAAAGAATGATTTTGGCTAACAAAGAGACAAAGAAAAGGGTCTTAGAAGGGGTATTAATATCAGTTATTTTATTGATCTTGATAAGCAGTTTGGTGAGCTGCCATTACTATCGATTGGAGAAGAAGCTCGATCCTGAAGATGCTGAATTTTTATCCAAGGTCCGCTATATTATCACCAAACAGGAAGAACATCTTTTTCTTGATTTACCCAAAGAAGAGAGGAAAAAATTTGTGGAAGACTTTTGGAAGCGTCGGGATCCTGATCCCACCACTGAGGAAAATGAATTTAAGATGGAATACTTCAATCGAATTGAGCGAGCCAACGAGCTCTTTGTCAGTGAAGGAAGGCCCGGGTGGTTAACTGACCGAGGCAGGATTTATATTCTATTTGGTCCTCCCACAGAGAGGATGACTTATCCTATGGGCTATGGTCCCAGTGGTCCTTGCCAAGAGATTTGGTATTATGGAGGCTTTCCCGTTGTCTTTTTAGATGAGTTTTGTAATGGAACTTACCGTCTGGTAACTTACGATTTAACTCCTTTACGGTCGATAAATCTTATGTACATGCATGAGTTGAGCCTGGCGCAGTCTCGATTCCAGCAAACGATTCGAGGTGATAGTCGGATATTTGATTTTAAATGGCGCGTGAAAAAGGAGCTGGGAAAAGATAACTCACTCGAGGTAATGGTACAAGTTGAAGTGCCTTATACTTCTTTTTGGTTTAAAGAAGAAGAAAATGAACTTATTACCTCAGTCAAGCTTGAATTAGAACTGAGGGAAGCGGGAGGAGGGATTGTCTGGCAATATGAAAAATCCTACCCGGTAAAAACAACTGAGGAAGAGTTGACGAAATTGAGGGGAAAATCTTTTGTAATTGAGGTGCCATTTCAGCTCAATCCAGAAAAAGCCAGATTGTTTCGCCTAAATCCAGGTAAGATTTACGCTGTTTTGACTGAAGAGACAAGTGGGGAAAATCTTCGCAAGGTGCTTGAGTTCAAATTATGAATAACTGAGAAAAGGATTTTTTCTGGAAAAAAGTTAATGAAAGCTGAAAATGGTCTTTTTCATAGCTCAGATTAGGGGGTGAGGTATGAGCAAAAAAATTATCGGGACCTTTTTTATGATCAGTTTTTTAGTGGGCTTAATATCGCCTCTTCTGGCTCAAGCCTATCTCGAAGAAGTTCGAGCCTGTCATCTTCTCCAAGAAGGTAAAGCGGAAGAGGCTCTCCAGCTTCTAGAAAGAAAGCTCAAAAGGTACCCTAACAATTTTGATTGCCATCTTTATAAGGGAGTGGCTCTTTATTTTCTGGGGAAGAAGGAGGCAGCTTTTGATGTTCTTAATAAAGTTGAGTTCGAGACAGAAAAGTTGGCTAAAGCTGGAGCCACTCTTGAGGCAGGCAAAAGGCTGCAAGCTTTTTCCCAAGAAGATCTTTATTTAGCCCAGCGGGGTGGAGTGGTTTTTTCCAAGGAAAGAAAGGGGCTATTGAAGTATGTTCTGGCTATTATGTATAAAGAGAAACGAGATTATAAAAATGCGCGGAAACGCCTCGAGGAGGCGTTGAAAGTTAACTATTCCCCTCAGGAAGTCCGCCGGCAGTTGGGATTAATCAATTGTTTTTTGAAAGACTATAAAGCCGCTGAAAAGGTTCTCCAGCCTCTCTTGGTCAACCCCGAACCCGAACTTGAATTTTTACAAGGTTACATTTTGTATCATCAGGGACAAGTGGAAAAAGCTCGCCAGATATTGGAAAAGCTCTCCTCAGAACTACCTTTGGCCCGCAAGAGCCTGGCTTGTTTACTTTATAATGAGCAACAATATCAAGAATCGTTGTCTCTCTGGGAAGCTCTTTTAAAAGATAATCCCCGGGATGTCCAGGCTAAAAGGAATCAAGCTAGATGTTATTTCCATTTAGGGGAAAAAGACAAGGCCCAGCAGATTTTCGATGAAATGGGTTTAAAGATTAAAGTAGAGAAATACTCACCTAAGAAAATACCTCTCCTTTTGGCTGATCTTTTCCCCAAGCCAGAGTTTGATTTTTTGTGTGATTTGAAAAAGTAGATACCTATAGGTTTTTTGGAACAGGTTGCTTTTGGTTGAGCTTTAAGAGGCAAGAAGAGAAGGATCTCCAGAGAATTATTCCTTAAAAAACGAAATCAGGGAGAAAGAGGACAATTTTTAATTTTTGATAGGCACCTGTCAATATAGAAAGACCAGCCTGCGTTCTTTCCAATCATAATATCTTCTCTTTTCCCTTGACTTAAAGGTGAAAGGGAGGGAGACCTGGCCCATTTTGACCGAAAGGGAAAGGCCCAATCCCAAAATATTCCTAACTCCCCTAAACCTGTGGAAATAATATTGAAATGAATCGGAGAGGGAAGACTCTGAAAAAGAAGAAGTAAGTCTAATTGATTGAATTTCTGGGAGTTATGGTTTAGAATATAAATGGGAATCATGGAGGATGAAGATGAGTATAAAAAGAATAACCGCCTTAATTATCAGTTTATCTTTAATTTTCGTTTTTTCCAGCTGGGCCCAGCAAGGCAGAGGCCGGGGCCGTATTCATGGCACAGTTAAGGATGAAGCAGGCAATCCTCTTGAGGGAGTGAAAATTGTGGCTCAGCATTTAAAGTACAATACCACCTTTGAGTCTAGATCAGATAAAAAAGGCAAATGGGCCATTGCTGGTCTGGGTACAGGCTATTTTCGGATCACGGCCACGAAAGAAGGTTACGCTCCGGTTTACCACGAGATGAAGGTCAGTCAATTTTCTCGTAATAATCCCCCCATTCATTTTACTTTGAAGAAAATCCAGGTCCGTTCACTTAATTCGCCAGCTATTGAAGATGAAGCCTCTCTGGCTATTTTTGAGGAAGGGAATAATTTATTTGACCAGGGGAAATACCAGGAAGCCATTCCCAAATTTGAGGAGTTTTTGTCAAAAAATCCAACACTTTTCCACGTTCATATAAATTTAGGTAATTGTTATCGAGAATTGGGTGATTATGAGCAGGCCTTGAAACATTATCAAATTGTCTTAGATAAGGTCAAAGAAACCAGCGGCAGTTACGAAGGAAGTGAAGTAGCCGCCCGGGCTCTGGCTAGTATGGGCCATGTTTATATCAAACAAGGCGATCTGACTAAGGCGAGGGAATATTTAAAACAGGCCGTTGATATCTTTCCTCAAGATGAGACCTTAGCTTTTAATGTGGCTGAGATTTATTTTAAAGAGCGGCAAATCGATGAGGCCATTAAGTATTACCAGTTGGCGATTAAAATTAAGCCCGATTGGGCTCCGCCTTACCGACAGCTTGGTTATGCTTATTTAAATAAAGGTGATTATCGTCCAGCAGTGGAGAATTTGAAAAAATTTATCGAATTGGCTCCTGACGACCCTCAAGCGGAAACTATTCGCAACTTAATTCCTAAATTGGAAGAACTTATAAAAAAATAGAAAGTTAACCCTAGAGAAATATTAATATTTAAGTCTTTCGAAGAAGAAAAGTTAGCTTTTTTCAGTTTTAGATTACTTTAAAGAAACAGTCAGAAGTTTGCGCAATCGCTTGCCTCTTACTTTGTCAGTAACACTGATGTAAATAAAATGGCTCTTTGGAGGCAGATCAAGAGACCAGGTTCGGTGAATGGTTAATTGATTAGTAATATTACTTTTTAATCGTTCCCAAGGCAGGGAGTCTCGGATTTCTTCTTCTTGGCGAGTGATGATATTTTTTTCTTTATCCCTGATCTCTACGGCCACTGAGAGGTCATAAATATATTTTTCTCCTTCTTTTTTGTAATCCAAGCGGGCGAAAGGAATGTCGACTTTGACTTGAGCTAAAGGTCCTTCTGGGGAGGAAGTAACTTCAGCGGCCACATTGTAGTCGAAGATAGCCAGATCCGCTGCCCGTCTTTCATCCATAGCGATTTCTCCGATCCATTGATACTTGGCCAAGTTGGGTGGATCCCATTCCGGAGAAACCATGGAAAAGGGAGTTATTTCCAGTTTGGTTTGCAATTTGTAATCACCTGTTCCGTAATAGTCGACAAAGACGAGACGGAG
>QMPV01000009.1 GCA_003648765.1 Candidatus Aminicenantota bacterium | reverse complement strand
TTATTGACAGTTGAAATGAGAAGAGGGAATTTTAGGTTTTTTTTAAGACATAAATTTTTTTCTCTAGGATTAAGGATTAAAGATTGACTTGATTCTCTAAATTAATTATACCTGAAGCAGTCTAGTTGACAATGGTATTTATTATTAATATAATTTTGGTTTGAGGGGGGAACTGAATGATAGATAAATTTAAGCTCAGAAGAAAAGTTTTGCTGGTTAGCTGCTGGTGGGGCTTGGTTCTCGTAGGGGTAATTTTGGCCGCTAGAATTGGCTACCCTCCAGACGAGTTTATCCAGAGGCGTCAGAGATTGATGGCTCAAGTGAAAGAAGGTGTTATTCTTTTATTTGGAGAACCAATGCTCCAGCCAGGTCGTCATTTTCGTCAGGATAATGACTTTTTCTACTTTACCGGTCTAGAAGACCCAGGCGCGGTCTTAGCGATGGTTCCTCAAGCTAAAAAGTCCTATCTTTTTCTTCCTCGTCAAACAGAGCGAGAGATTTTATTTGAAGGCCCCAATCTTCTCCAGAGGCCGCGAGCTAAGACTAAACTTGGTCTAGCTGAAATATATCCGGTGAGCTATCTGGATGAGTTTCTCGCCCGAACACTGCCTCGCCAAGGATTATGTCTTTATGTGCGTCTTCAACCTAGGGATGAAGTTGACCAAGCTCGGTGGGAGACAAGAATTTTTGTGGGTCGTCGCCATCGGCTTCATTATAATGATCAATTAACTTTAGACAATTATCGGGTCCAAAAACTGCGGGAGAGGTATCCGGCCTGTGTTTTCAAAGATGTTACTCCTTATATAGATCGTCTCCGGTTAATTAAAACACCGGCTGAAATTGCCATTCTTCGCCATAACGGCCGAATTTCTGCCGAGGCCATCAAACAAGCTATGTTGGCCACCCGCCCCGGGGCTTTTGAATATGAGTTGGAAGCAGCTGCCCTGTTTGTTATTTTTCGCCACGGTGCCCGGGGATTTGCCTACCCACCAATTGTTGCCTCTGGACCAAATTCTTGTGTAATGCACTATGACCGTAACGACCGCCGGATGAAGGAGGGTGATTTAGTCCTTATGGATTTCGGCGGAGATTTGGATCATATGTGCATTGATATCACTCGGACCTGGCCCGTGTCCGGAGCGTTCACTCCCGAGCAGAAAGAAGCCTACCGGATTGTTTTGGCAGTTTTAAAAGCCTGTTTGGAATTTTATCGGCCGGGAGTAACCAGTCGGGATGTTCAAGCTCATGTCCAGAGTGTCTTGAAGAAGAAAGGGCTGGATTCCCGGGGGTTAAAAGGGGGAATTGGTCATTATGTGGGTTTAGCTACTCACGATGTTGGTCCCCGAGGGATCCCCTTGGAAGAAGGTATGGTTTTTGCCATTGAGCCTGCTCTTTATTATCCAGAAAAAGGTTGGGGGATTAGGTTGGAGGACACGGTTTTGATTACGGCGGAAGGTTGTGAAGTTTTAACGGCCGGTGTGCCTAAAGAATTAGAGGAAGTAGAGTCCCTTCTGAAAAGAAGAAATTAGTTAAAACTAATTACTTTTTCCTAAAATCATTTCAGTCGGGTTTCTTTCAGGATTATCCGTCGTTTGTCTTCAGGGAAACGTTCGATGGCATAACGCAGAGTTGTCCGGGGAATTCTTGGCCCATGGAGAAGGAGAAACTTTTCTAAACGGGCCATGTTCTTTTTACCGACTTCACGCAGAAGCCAGCCGATGGCTTTCTGAATGAGGTCTTCTTTGTCCTCAAAAAGCTTTTCTGCTACTTGGTAGGCCTCAGAGAGAAAGAGGCTTTGCCGGACAGGCTGGATAAAAGAGACAACAGCTGCCCGACGGACCCATTTATTGACCGATTCAGTCCAGGTAAGGATTTCCCGGCTTAGTTCGGGATTTTTCAGGAGGAGGGGACTGAGAATTTGGGGACAAAAATAGTCAATTAAAGCCCAGTTGTCGCAATAGTTTTTCTCCAACCAAGTTTTTATTAATTTTAAATGATGTTTTTTGAGCCATTTCGAATAATACCCCAAAACAAAAATAGCCAAAGTGCGGATTTCTACATAGGGAGAGCCAAAAAGATATTCACTGAATTCGAGAACTTGATTAAGTGTCCAGGAGTTTTTTATTTGGGTGTAAAATTCTTTGGCTACCTGGCGGAGTTGGCCGGCTCGAATACCTAAAAGCACTACTGGAGTTTTGAAAAAGCGCTGGCTTTGATGAGCGAAATGAGGTTCAGCTAGTTGTTTTAAATATGTGATTATGTTTTCGGCTGCTTGTTGAGGAGAAAGTTCTTGATTCATTTTTCTGCTTCCCCAATGAAATTAATATATTAATTAATCAAAGTTAAGCCAAATTTCCTCCAGGGACTGTTTATTGCGCTCTTTTTCAACAATTAAGTTTGGCCTTAAAAGACTTCAGTTACCAGCCAATAAATGAAGGAAAAAGTATAAGCCAACAGAAGTATCCAGACTACTAAAGAAATGCTTTGATTAATTCGGACTAATAGAGGATGAGATGAACGTCGAACCTTCCCCCAGTTTCCCAGGAAGTAGATAAGTATTAATCCGCAACAGAGAAATAGCCATTTTTTCATTAGTTTTATCCTCAGCTTGGTCCGAAGAATTTGCTCCAAGAGTTTGGGGCTGGGAGGAATAGCTTAGAGGAAATATTGGCCTCAAGTCAAGGCTAAGCTTCTTCTGAGAGTCAAGGTTAGTTCTCTCCTTCGAGTAAAATCTCAGTTGAGTGATTTCTCGATTTCCTCTAGCAATATTATTAGAGGAAGGAAAAGGTAATTATCTTTCTCAAGATATTCTCTAAAGCAAAATTTTCTTTTGTGGCCGGAAACAAGAGTTAGCGGCCAAAACTAGCGGGTTGGGAAAATCAACTTCTGGCCTGAGCAAATAATTTTTGGACCTATTCAAGCAGAACAGATTCCAGGGGGAAGCAAAACAAGAAGGTCTATCTTGAATAATATTCTTATTTTTTTGTCCAGGGAGATAGCATATAATAAGTAAAGCTTTTGAAGTTTGACCATGTAATTTAGGAGGAGAGTTTGATGAGGCCTTTACGCCCTTACATGTTAGTCACTATTTTCTTAATTGGAGTGCTTTTTTGTCCGGTTTTGGGGGGCCAAAAAGTCAGGACAGTCAAAGGAGTCAAAATAATTGAGAATAATGACCGTCCAGTTTGGACAAAACCAGTAGTCTTTGAGCTGGAATTGACGGTTGGAGCAAGTGATGACCCTGAAGAAGGCTTGGCTCAACCCCTCGGACTAGTAGTTGATGAGGCTGGTTATATATATGTAGCTGATGCCAAGGCAGCCAAGATCAAAGTCTTTAGTCCGAAAGGTAAATTGGTCCGTTCTTTCGGCCAAAAGGGGCAAGGGCCAGGAGAATTAGGCATGCCTGGAGGAGTTAATCTTACCAGTGATGGCCGGTTGATGGTGGAAGATGTCCTGAGACGGAAAATAATTTTCTTTTCCCGGGAAGGTAAATTTCTGGAAGAAAAATCATTGGCCACCAAACTCGGCCTGGTGAATCTCCTGCTGGACAAGGAAGGAAATTTTATCGCTCGGGAGATTGTAGTTGAAGAGAAGAAAATGTTCTTTGTAATCAAGAAGTTCCGGCCTGATTTGAGCGAAGTTTTCCAGTTGGATAAATATGAATTTCCTAACCCTTTACAAGGAAAAATTAATCTCTTTAACTTGGCGACTTTTTATCAATTTGATTCCCGCGGTAACATTTTATACGCCAAGAACGACCGCTATGAAATCAAATATTACAGCCCCCAGGGTAAGCTGTTTCAGGTGGTTAAAAAGAAATATAAGAAGGTGAAAATAACCAAGAAGGATATAGAGGAGATTCTAGCCAAAATGTCCACCACTCAGGGCGTAAATATTAAGGAGAGTCTGGTTTTTTCTGAGTATTTTCCGCCTATTAGAGCGCTTTCAGTTGATCCGGCTGACCGCGTGTACGTGGGGACTTATGAGAAAGGCCGGCGGGAAAAGAAGTCTTGGATGGATATTTTTAGCCCACAGGGAAAATTTTTAGCCCGGTCTCTGACTTCAGCCACTCCCTTTTATTGGCAGGGAGACCGGGTCTTTTCCATTGAAGACAACGAAGAGGGCTATCAGGTTGTCCGGCGTTATCTGGTCCGCTGGCCAAACAAATCATCTCATTGAGCGAACCACGAGAGGAGGCCCAAGGCGAACTTTACCTCAAGAAAATCAAGCGCAGTATAAAAAAATAATATTTTTTTAAGGCCCTGAGAGTTTGCTTTTTGATTGAACTTAATAATTTTTATTTCTCTGCCTCTTTATTTCCTTAATTCAAGGGGTTAACCGTCAATCTTTTTTCCCGGACAATTGAATTTTTTTAGTTCTAATGGAACAAAACAGTGGCTTGACTAAAAAATAACCCGGCTACAGCGCCGGTCATCAAGCATCCCAGGGTGGCCGCTAGCAGGGCTTTGAAGCCCAGTTGACTGAGATCCTTTAGTCTATCGGGAGCCAAGGCTCCTATCCCTCCGACAAAAATAGCCAGTGAGGCAATATGAGCAAATCCACAGAGCACATAAGAAGCAATTATGGCGGAACGAGGATGATGGAGAGCCCCGGCTTTCATTAATTCCGCCAGATGTTGGTAGGCCACTACTTCGGTGGCCACAGTTCTTTCACCAATAATTTTAGCTATCTCTAAGGCGTCACTTGGAGGAACCCCGATGATCAGGGTGAAGGGATAGAAAACGTAACCCAGGATTCCTTTGATGGATATATCGAGATGGAGACCGAACCAATTATTAATCAAACCGCCGCCATAGCCCAGGAAAAGATCAAGGAGGGCTAGTAATCCCAGAAAGGCCAGGAGAAGGGCGACGATTCCTCCTAAAAGTTTTAAGCCACTTTGAGCTCCATTGATGATGGAAACAATAAGGTTATCCTCCTGTTCATAAAAAGGCTTGACGTCCACCCCCAAAGTGAGGGGACGACCGGTCTCCGGCACCAGTAACTTGGCCATAATCACGGCAGCCGGCACGGAAAGGAAAGAGGCTGAAACCAGATGACCGGCGATGGTCGGTAACTGGTTTTGCAAAGTAAAGACATAGAGAGCCAGCACGGTGGAGGCGATGGTGCCCATACCGGCGGAGAGAATGGTGGCTAGTTCTGAGCGGGTCATATTTTGGAGGTAAGGCCGAATAACGAGCGCCGATTCTATCCCGACAAAAATATTACTGGAAGCACACAGCGATTCGGCTCCACTTATTTTCATTAATCGAGTAAAAATATAGGAAAATCCTTGAATAAGGCGGGGCATGACCTTCAAGTAGTAGAGAGCATTCACCATAGCCGCAAAGAAAACTATGGTGGGTAAGGCCTGAAAAGCCAGGAAATAACCTAAGGAACTTTCGCCGGCCTCATTGGTGGTGCCAGGAGGAAGCGCTAGCCTGCCAAAGAGAAATTTTGTTCCGGCTGTGGCACTATCAAGGACAACTACTACGGCTTTGTTGATTAACAGGAAGAATTTTGTGCCCACCGGAGCAATGAAGACAAACAGAGCGAAGAGAAGTTGTAAGCCTAAACCCCACCCGATGACTCGCCAGTTAATCACACGACGATTTTCAGAAAGAGTCCAAGCCACCAAAGGCAGGATAATTAATCCCCCAGCACTGATTAAATTGTAGATATCCATTCTCCCTTTTCCTTTTTTTAAGTCAGAAAAGAGTCATTGTTTTATTAACAAAGGATTAGGAATTATCAATCACTATGACTTTATACCGAGAAGTGTGACCCCGATGAATTTGGATTCGTTGGAGGGGCAAATTGAGATAAGCCGCTAGTCTTGCCAAAACTTCCCGATTGGCCTGGCCTTTTTCTGGAGGGGCAGTCACCCGGACAATAAATGTACCATTTTCTTGAGGAAAAACCCCTGGGTTTTTCGACCGAGGGAACACCTTGACTTGGAGATATCTTTTTTTGATAGAGTGAGGACTGCTTTTCTTTTCCATTAATTGCTCAGCTTAAAAAGGAGTTGGCCCGGGGTGAAGTAGACGAGCGCCGTAGAGAGCCAGAGATTTGACCAGGAAGGCGTCGATAAATAGGAGGAGTAGGACCGCAATAACCGGACTGATATCAATCCCCCCTAATTTGTAGGGAGGAACGAATTTCCTTAAAGGCCGGAGAGCAGGTTCTGTCAGATAATAAAGGACTAAGTTGAGTCGATAAAGAGAGGGGATATTAAACCAAGATAACACTGCTCTCAGGATGATGACCCAAGTGTACAGAACAATCAGCAGATGAAGCACCCGGGAGGAAGCGATTAGAAAATTGGCTAATAAGATCATTGGTTATTTTTTCAAAAGGTCTTTATATTTGAGGAAAAGTTCTTTGAGTTGCTTTTTGGTTAGAGCATACCCACTCACGTAAAGAGAGAGATTGCGGCGGAGAGGATCGTTGGAACGGAGGATAATGTACTGCCTATATAAGCCTGGCCGGGAAGAAGGAGGGAGTTTAATTATTACTTCTTTTTCCTGACGAGGTTTTAATTTAAGAGAGTTTATTTTGGTTGAACCTAGCCAGACAGTAGCTTCTTTGTGGGCAAAGCTCACTTCCAGAAGTCGCTCTCCTCGATTTCTGATTTTCACCGGGAAAGAAATCGGTTCTTCCTGCAAGAAAAGGCCCAGATCAAAGGTGAAATGGTTGACCTCGATTCGGGGACGAGGCGGTACTTGAATAGTGGCTTTAATAGTTATTTGGACTTTTGGCTGGCGGGGATCATTGGTTTCTAGATAAATGTAGCGCGAAAGACGGCCTTCGTAACCTCGAGTATTGAATTTGACCTCTAGTTTACCCTTTTCCCCTGGGTTTAGGGTTTTTTGGGAGAGGAGAACGGCGGTGCATCCGCAGGTAGTCCGGACTCTATTGATCATTAAGGGTTCATCTCCGATATTTTTAAAAATAAAGACGTGGGTGACGATGTCTCCTTCTTTGACCTGACCAAAATCATAAGCAGTTTCTTTGAGTTCCAAGCGAGGACCTTTTGGGCGGGCCGAAAGGAGGCCAGGGATCACAATAAGTATTAGAGTTATCACCAAGGCACTTAAAATGTAAGTGTTTTTCTCTTGAGTCATTCTGACCTCCTTGTCTGCTTCACGTGGCTATGGTTAATGCTTTTATATTATAAACGCTTTCTATTTTTCTTCAAATCTCAGGTTCATGGTGCTAATGAGTCCCTAATGAAGCATTCTCGGCGCTATATTCAGGGTGTCAATACTCAGGGTGTCACATACTCTAGGTGTCAGATACCCTCATCCAGACACCTTTTATCCATGTTAAAGCATTTATCAAAGATAAAGGGTGTCTGACACCCTGAATATTAGGTGGGTATTAGTACATGAACCAAATCTCTCAGGCATTCGTGGGAATAATGAGTTTCTGGTGGTGGGGCAAGTCGTTACCTTTCCCCTGGGAAGAACAAAATATTTCTTCATTTCTTAGTCAACCTAATTTAAAAACTCTCCCCCTAGCCAGTCTTTTGTCCTTGCGAAGGAGAGTCTCAAATAAAATAAGAAAAAGGGCGAGAGTTTTGATGCAACTAACCAAAAGTTTTTTCCTGAGGAGGCTTGACTTTACTTAAAGTCAAAAAAAGCAGGTGAAGGCTTACCCCCTTTCCTTTCCAGGAACCCTTACTAGCAAAGTTTTCTAATTCCTAGGGAAAATCGGAGTGTTTAGATTAAATACTAGAAACGATAATGATTATCAGAATAATTTTTAGCTGGCTTTCCTGCCAATTCTTCTTCTCGTCTTCTTCTAGAAAGAATTTAATTAAGCAGGAAACCTTTTTTGACTGAGAAGTCATTCTGGTGAAGGATAGTTCATTTCTGATGAGTTCTGTTTAGTTAAGATGATGAGCTGTTTTTAGCCCAAGGAGAGAGGTTTTTCTTGTGTTTTTTCTTTTTCTTGATAAAATAAGTTTAAACTTGAAAACAAGAGGATAAAAAGAGGAGATTGGATAAAGATGGCTAAATTTTTACAGAAAATTTTATGGGCGACCGATTTTTCTGAAGAAGCCAGGGAAGCTCTTCGCTACGCTGAAACCTTAGCTGAGCCTTACGGGGCTGAAATTTTAGGTCTTCATGTGATGATGGATCTGTCCCCAGTATTTTACGATACGGAAGTAGTGATAAAAGGGGAGTTTCTAGCGAGAGTCAATCAGGTTAAGCAGGACATTTACCGACGTTTAGAGAAGTATAAAGAGTCATCACCCCGACTTAATCAAATTATGGTTAAAGAAGGACAAGAGGCTTCAGTAATTATAGAGACAGCTGAGGCAGAAAAAGTAGATTTAATTGTTATGGGCAAACGAGGTCTCTCCGCAGTAGAAAAATTTTTCATAGGAAGTGTCACCACTCGAGTTCTACATTGTTCCCCTGCTCCAGTGCTGGTGACCAAAAAGAAGTCAGGTCGTCCCAAATTTAAAAAGATTTTGGTCCCGACTGACTTTTCTGAATATGAGGAATTCGAGAGGGATGTTGCCTGGGAACTGGCTAAAACTTTGCAAGCTGACTTGACCTTTCTTCATGTTTTGGAACTTCATGATTATGAGTTCTCTCCCCGGGAACTGGATGATTTATTTGACAGTTTGATGAAAAGGCTCAAGAGAAGAAAGAAGAGACAAGCCGAAGGGTTCCAAGTGAATGAGGATGTCTATCGGGCGATTAATGCGGGTGTGGGCATTGTTGATTATGCTGAAACCCATCATTTTGATTTAATTGTTATGTCCACCTATACTCAGAGCAAACTCGAGCGATTTTTCTTGGGGAGTACTACGGAAAAGGTGATTAGTTACTCTAATGTACCTGTCTGGGCTATTCCTCCGGCTTGCTATAAAAAATAAAAAATATTCTGACTTTGAAAAATTAGCCTAAAGCAACGTCTTTTATAATGTGCCAAAGAATAGACTGGAGGATTGGGTTTATTTAAGTTTAATTAGTGCCGAGTATCCGCGCTCAGCTTGGAAATTAATTAAGAAATATCCCCGGCTAGGTTTGTTGTCTACTTTAACAATCGAGGAAATTGAGTCAGTTCAACTGGAATCTGCTGTTAAAAAGAAGCTATTTTCATCTATGCTCAGGGCTAAAGTATCTCGAGTGATGGAAAAGGCCGCTCGGTTGGGGGTGACTATGATTTCTATTGATGATGATCGTTATCCTCCGCGGCTTAGAGAAATTTATGACCCACCTTTTTTACTTTATGCCCAGGGAGAGGTAAGTTTACTTCATCAGCCTGGTGTGGCTTTGGTGGGTACGCGGCAAGCGTCTCTTTATGGACAAAGAATAGCTGAGGAGTTAGCTGAAGATCTAGCTTCACGGGGAGTAGTTATAATTAGTGGATTGGCCAAAGGAATTGATGCGGCGGCCCATCAGGGAGCTTTGCGCAGGGGAACAACCATTGCTGTTTTTGGCTCGAGTTTGGACTGGATTTATCCTCGCCAAAATCGTTCTCTGGCAGCCAAGATAGCGGAACAAGGCTTACTTCTGAGTGAGTATCCCTTTGGAACTCGGCCGGCGCGTTTCCATTTCCCTCTCCGCAACCGGATTATTGCGGGTTTATCTTTAGCTTGTGTAGTCATCGAAGCAGCTCAACGGAGTGGTTCGTTAATTACTGCTCGCTTGGCTCTAGATCAAAATCGGGAAGTGATGGCCGTGCCGGGGAATGTAACTTCAGTCACAAGTCAGGGCACCAATTGGTTGATTCGCAGTGGAGCAAAACTTGTCCAAACAGGGGAAGATGTGGTAGAAGAATTACCGGAGCCCTGGCGAAGTGAATTAATGATTAAAACAAGTCAACATCAGCCAGAAGAGTTTCCACCCTTGACGTCAGAAGAGGAAATGATTTATAGTCGACTTTATCTAGATGAGCCTCGGCATGTGGATGAGTTGATTGAAGAAACCAATCGTTCGGCTTCAGAATTACTGGCCCTCTTGCTTAATTTAGAATTAAAGGGCTATGTCCAACCTCTAGCCGGAAAATATTTTGTCCGAAGGAAATAAGTAATGAAAAATTTAGTTCTGGTAGAATCACCGGCGAAGGCCAAAACAATTAATCGTTTTTTGGGTTCCTCTTATCGAGTAATGGCCACGATGGGTCACATTCGGGATTTGCCCAAATCGAAGCTAGGAGTCGATATTGAGAACGATTTCAAGCCCTATTTTACTATTATCCGGGAAAAGCAAAGGGTAGTGAAACAAATTAAAAAAGCTGCTCAGGAAAGCCAGGCTGTTTTTTTAGCGGCTGACCCCGATCGGGAAGGGGAAGCCATTTGTTGGCATCTGGCTGAATTATTGAAAAAAACTAATCCCAATATTCATCGAGTGCTTTTTCATGAAATCACAAAAAAAGCTGTAACCCAGGCTTTTCAGGAAGTTAAAGCCTTGGATGAGGATAAAATCAAAGCCCAGTTGACCCGGCGTATTCTTGACCGGTTGGTAGGCTATCTTATCAGTCCTTTGCTTTGGGATAAGATTGGTCAACGTTTAAGTGCTGGCCGGGTTCAATCCATTGCTCTTCGCCTTATTTGTGAGAGGGAAAAAGAAATTCAGAATTTTGTTCCCGAGGAATATTGGTCCATTACGGCTGTTTTGAGGGCGAGCCAACCGCCTTCGTTTTCAGCCAATCTGGTGAAAATTGAAGGCAAAAAGGCCAAAATCCCTAATGAAGCTGAAGCCAAAAAGATAGTTAATGAACTTCAGAAGTTACCTTTTATCCTGAAAAAGATTAAAGTCAAGGCGAAAAAGAAAACCCCCCCGCCTCCCTACATCACTAGCACCCTTCAACAAGATTGTTTCCGTCTCTTTCGCTTTCCTGTCAAGAAAACCATGGCTATTGCCCAACGTTTATATGAAGGACTGGAAGTAGGTGAGCGAGGTCGGGTAGGTTTAATCACCTATATGAGAACAGATTCAGTCCGGGTTTCGCCTTTAGCCTTGGCCGGAGCCAAAAAGTTCATTCAACAGAATTTTCCTCCCGAATATCTGCCGCCCAAGGCCAGAATATACCGAAATAAAAGAAAGGCTCAGGATGCCCATGAAGCCATCCGTCCCACTTATTTTGATTTACCTCCGGAGAAAGTTAGGCCTTATCTCAAACCAGAAGAATTTAAAGTCTATCAGCTTATCTGGAAGAGATTTATCGCCTCCCAAATGAGTGCGGCTCAAATAGAGGAGACGGAATTCGAAATTGAAGCAGGTCGGTATCAATTTCAGGCGAAGGGAGAAGTAGTTCGCTTCGATGGATATTTGATTCTCTACCGAAAGGAAAAAGAGCCGTCCCCAGTGGAGAAAACGAGTGAGTCTCGGGAAGAAAACCTTCCTGAAAATCTACCGCCGGTTGAAGAAGGAGAGAGGCTCCAGCTTTTGGATCTCAAATCGAAACAAAATTTCACCCAGCCTCCGCCACGGTATACCGAAGGAACCTTAGTTCGAGAATTAGAAGCCCGAGGAATTGGCCGCCCCTCAACTTATGCCCCTATCATCGCTACTCTTCAAGATAGAGTTTATGTCGTCAAAGAAAAGGGCAAATTTATCCCCACTGACTTAGGAATGTATGTGACTGATTTTCTTATTCAGAACTTTCCTGACCTAATGGATTTTCAATTTACAGCTCGTTTGGAAGAAGAATTGGATCGGATTAGTGAGGGGCAGAGGGAATGGCGGGATTATTTAAGAAGTTATTATCAGCTGCTAGCCGAAGATTTAGCCCGAGCCAGCCAGTTAGAAAGTGTTAAGGCGAAGGGAATACCTCTAGAGGAAAAATGTCCGGTCTGTGGGCGTCCATTAGTGATTAAGGAGGGAAGATTTGGCCGCTTTAAAGCTTGTTCGGGTTTTCCAGAATGTACTTATCGGGAGAGTTTAATAAAAAAAGAGGTGAAACAACTAGAAGAAAAATGTCCGGATTGCGGAGCTCCTTTAGTGGTCCGAAAAGGTAAGTATGGCCGGTTCATTGCTTGTTCCAACTATCCTCGCTGTCATTATGTTAAGAAAGAAACTCAAGATACTGGTCTTCCTTGTCCCCTGGGTTGTGGGGGAACTTTGATCAAGCGGCAGTCCAGACGAGGCAAGGTGTTTTATGGCTGCAGTAATTTCCCGCGCTGCGATTTTGCTACCTGGGATGAACCAATTCAACAGACATGTCCTAAGTGCTCGAGTAAGGTTCTTTTGAAAAAGAAAACTAAAGGAAAAATAATTCTTAAATGTGCTAATCCGAAGTGTTCCTATGAAGAAGAGTTGCCTCAGAATGAGGAGGCCGAAGGTGATCCAGGAGATTGAACTTTTTCTTGAATTTTTAAGGCATGAGAAGAATGCTTCCTTTCATACAATAAATAATTACCGACGTGATCTGGAACAATTCGCTGTTTTTTGCCAGAAAAATAAGGTTTCTTTAAAGAAGGTCGAGCCAACTTTTCTGCGTAGCTATTTGGCGACTCTTTATGAGAGAGAATTAAAGAAATCGAGTATTGCTAGAAAGTTGGCGGCTCTTCGTTCTTTTTTTCGCTTTTGTCAACGCCAAGGATTTATTGGATATAATCCGGCCGAAGTACTGGCTTCTCCTCGGTTAGAAAAAAAAGTACCTACTTTTTTAACTGAGGAGGAAATTAACCGCTTTCTCGATCGTCCCTCAGGCACACGCCCTCTGGACAAAAGAGATGAGGCCCTTTTAGAATTACTCTATGCCACTGGGATTCGAGTCAGCGAGCTGGTGGGGATTAATTTAGAGGATCTTAATCTAAGCCATCGGTTTATCCGCGTTAGAGGCAAGGGAAAAAAAGAGAGACTGGTTCCTTTTGGCACGAAAGCTGAGAAAAAAATAAGGAATTATTTAAAATGTCGCTGGCAGATTAATCGAGGTGAGGTGGAGCCGGAACCCTTGTTTCTAAATTATCGGGGTCGTCGGTTGTCAGTGCGGTCGGTCCAGCGAGTTGTGGATAAAGCCATTAAGCGGGCCGCCTTAAGGAGAAAAATAAGCCCGCATTCCCTCCGTCATTCCTTTGCTTCCCATCTTTTGAGTCGGGGAGCTGATTTAAGAGTCATCCAGGAATTACTGGGTCATGCCAGTCTGGCGACCACCCAGAAATATATTCATCTCGATTTAAAGAGGCTTTTAGAGGTTTACAGTAAAAGTCATCCTCGTTCCTAACAAGAAGAGGTATGGTCCAAATGAGCCGAAATAAGGGGAGATCTTCACCTTTCACATGGACTAATTACATGCTATCTCTCCAATAAATTTTTACTGGCCCTCAAAGAGAAAAGGGAAGTCTTATCCCCACAATATCCCCAGGAAGCCATTAGCCTCCAACCCCTCAGTTAAGGAAGGGGCTGGGATCAATTCATTGGTCTGAGGGCGGCCACCGCTCCGCTTATTCATTGGGCAAAAATGACAGAAGAAGTCGGGTGGAGTTTCCCCCCAGAGATTGAGTAGTCTCCTTTAGTGGTCATCAAAAAGAGAGAGGTGTTAACTATTATTGATTGTTAGGACTCCTAACAATTGCTTATCTATCTGATTTAACAAATTTTAGAAGTCTAGAATGGTTGGTGTTAAATTTGCATTCCTCATAAATTGAAAGGAGGTTATTATGAAAAAATTTTTAGTTAAGTCATTTTCGGTTCAGCTCCTCTTGTTTTTTATGATCGGGAGTTTATTGACTTCTTTTTTGCTCTCGGCTCCCGCGAAGAAGGTCAATATTAATACTGCCTCAGTGGCAGAATTGCAGACCTTACCTCGTATTGGACCTCAGATTGCGCAGCGAATTGTTGATTTTAGAAGCAAAAATGGTAAATTCAAGAGAATAGAAGAGATTATGAAGGTCCGCGGCATCGGTGAAAAGGTCTTCGAGGTGATTAAAGACAAGATTACGGTTGGTTCAGGCAAATAGGTGTAATTTAAAGTCATCTGAAGAGCTTTGAAGGATATGGTTCTTTAGAGCTCTCGTCGTCATTTTTTCCAGAGGAAAAATTCGGGCCTCACCAGTGGGGCCCGTTTTTTATTCTTAAAGCAATAGGTTATATTTTTTCTAAATATTGTTTGAGGAATTCTTTTAGCTGAAAAAGAGCCTTCCCGCGATGACTCAAACTGTTTTTCTCTTCAGGAGTGAGTTCAGCGAAAGTTTTCTTGAGAGGGGGATAGAAAAATATAGGGTCGTAACCAAAACCGTGAGTCCCTCTTTTTTCTTCAAAGATGTAACCAGCTACTTCGGCGCTGATTTCAGTAATTATTTGCCGGTCTTTGACCAGCACCATCCAGCAGACAAAACGGGCTTTCCGCTGGGCCAGAGGGACTCCTTCTAGAAGAGTCAGGACTTTTTCAATATTGGCCTCATCATTAGCTTCTTCTCCAGCAAAGCGAGCTGAATGGACTCCGGGCGCTCCTCCGAGGTTTTCAATTTCCAGGCCGGAATCTTCAGCTAAGGTAAGTCCGGAAGAAAAGCGGGCATAAAAGAAGGCTTTTCCCCGGGCATTGGCGGCAAAGGATGTGCCTACCTCTTGGAATTTTTCTTTTATTCCTTCTTCCAATAGGCTGGTAATCTTGAGTGGTAAGGAAGCTAAATATTTCTTTATTTCTCTAATTTTTCCTTGATTATGAGAGGCGAGGAGAAGGGTAAGTTGGGCCATCAGACAATAGAAATTTCTTCTATTCCCTCCAGCTGGAGGATGCTTTGGTTAAATTGTTGTTCTTTTTCTTCAGAAGTGTTGAAACTTAATTTTATTATTTGCAGTTGGCCTTCTTTTTTTAAAGCGATTTCGCTGAATCTAATCCCTTCATGAAAGGCCACTTGTCTTAATTTAGATAATATTTGAGGAAGAGGTTTGGTCTTGAGAAGATAGGTAAATCTATTTTTTTTGAGATAATGTTCTTCAAATTGGCGAAAAATAATGAGGGTGAGGATGACAATGCCAGCATAAATAAGGGCCACTAAATAGTAACCAGCGCCAATGACCAAACCCAGACCACTTACTACCCAGATAGTGGCCGCTGTGGTTAACCCGATGACCATGCCTCGCGCGTGAATGATTGTGCCGGCTCCAATAAAACCAATGCCCGTAATAACTCCGGCCGCAATTCGGGTTAAATCACTGGTCCGGGCGTTTTCCTGACCCAAAAGTAAAGTCGAGAGAATCATCATCATTGTTGCTCCTAGGCAAATGAGAATGTTAGTTCGGAATCCAGCTGGTTTATGACTTGATTCTCTTTCCAAGCCAATAAGTCCTCCCAAACCCACAGCCAGAAGGAGTTTTAAAGCTATCTCCAGCACTTCCATCTTCTATCTCCCCGACTTCATTCGGCCTCAATTTAACATAATTATGAACTGCAGGCAAATTGTGTCTGGGGAACAGAGGTTCTGGGGAATAAAGTTAGGGTGGGGTTATATAAAAATTTGGGTGGATGTTAGAGGCCTCCTCGCTCAAAGAGAATAACCAGAATAAAGCTACCCATAATTAGAAGGAGTAAGCCCAGAAAACGCTTATCTTGGATCAATCTTTCAGGCTCCTCCATCACTCCTTTTTCCCGGAGGGTTTTCTTGAAAATTACCGCCACAAAAAAAATCAGAAGGAGACCAGGAATAGTGAAAGAAACCAGTCGGTACTGAAGGGCAAAATAAATAAAGCAGGCATAGAAAGCTAGGATACTGAAAATCATGCCTACCAACAGCTTGGTTCGAGAGTATTTTTTTAAAGAGGCTCGATACATCCCAGCTTTATCTTTAAGAAAGCGGAATTCAGATAGTCTTTTGGCCACCATCAGAAAATTACCGAAAGCCCACCAGGCAAGTAAAAGACTTATTGGTGGCCAGAGATTGGCCGGAGCAAAGGCGAACCAGCCAATTAAGAAACGAATTGGGTTGTTGGCGGATTCGGAAATAGAATCGAGAAAAGGAATATCTTTGGTCCGGATTGGTTTAATGTTATAGATGAATCCGGCGAAAAGAAGGATAAGCAATGAAAAGAAAAAGGCGGGAGAGAAAAGAAAGTAAGCTCCCATCAATGATGAGACTGTCAGAAAAATTTGCCAACTTAAAAAAATCAGAGGTTGCACTTCGCCTCTGACATAAGGTCGAAGACGTTTGGTAGGATGATGAATATCGTAAGGGGCATCGACGATTTCGTTAATTATGTAATTAGCAGTGGAAATTCCCCAAGTGAGAGCAAAGGCTAAGAAGGCTTTTAAGAGTATTTCGAAGAGACTGGGATTATCAGGGCTTGGCCAGTGGAGAAAAAAGAAAGCCCCGGTGCCGACAAGAATGGCGAGACTGCGAGGCCACCGCTCGAGTCTCATGGCTTGCCAATAAGGTCGTATCTTCATCTTTTTTTGGCAGCAAATATAACAAAAGAATCACCAAGGGGTAATTTTACTTGAACTTTCTTCCAAAACAAAGCTAATTTTGGGGGGCTCCATAAGGCTCGGAGTGAGTCAAAGCGGGAGAGGAGATAATAGAGACTGAAGGTCCAGATGTAAGTCGATTTTTTCAATAGTTGAAAACCGGCTTGTTCGAGAAGAGTAGTTAAGCTAGACCAGGTAAAAAAGGCTAGATGAGCAGGTCGGTAGTGCCACCATCGCTTTCCAGCCAGACGAGCCACTAAACTTTTAATATTAGGCGTGACGATCACCAAGATTCCTTCAGGTTGAAGTAAATTGGCTGCTTTCCGGACGGCTTCTTTTGGATGGGGAATGTGTTCAATGAAATCAATCATGGTAATGACTTGAAAATTGCCGGCAGGCAGCTTGACTTTTTCGAAAGTATTTTCAATTAAATTGAGATTGTATTTTTCTGAGGCGAGACGGACAGCCCAAGTGCTTGGCTCAACTCCAGTTACCTGCCATTTTCTTTTTTGGGCCAAAGCCAGGAAAATGCCTGTAGCCGCCCCGACATCAAGAATTTTGCCCCGGTTGGGAAACATTTGGTCCAACTGGTTTAGAATGGGGATGAAATTTTGAGCCCGATTGGCCGCCTCGGCTTCATATTCTGGGTCTTCGATTCGGGCATAGAGCCGATTAATCAACTCGATTGGAGGGGAGGGATTGGCAAAAATATGACCACAATCTGAACACTGAGATAAGTTCCAAGTTTGTCCGTAGTGACTATCGGTTATTTTAATCGTAGCGGGTTCCAACTGGTGAAGATGAAGAGAACCTTTTTTAAAGATTTTGAGCTTTGTTCCGGAACAGACAGGACAACTTTGGAAATAATGCCAATCATTCAAAGTTATTTCTCGATCTTTATTTATTCAGGAAATGTGTGAACCAGAAATTGACAAAATGGCGGTTGGAGTGGGTCCGTTTTTTCCCCCGAAATCCATGCCGTTGGTCAGGATAAACCATGAATTCAAATTGTTTTCCTAGATCCATGAAACGGCTAATGAGTTGGATGGTATTCTGCATATGAACGTTATCGTCCATGTCTCCATGAGCCATAAATAGGACCCCTTTGAGTTTAGCTGCATGGGTAAGCACCGAGCTTGATTTGTATCCTTCTGGGTTTTCCGCCGGTCGATCCATGTATCTTTCGGTGTAGACCGTATCGTAGAGATGCCAGTCGGTAACGGAAGAGCGGGCGTAGCCGTGGGTGAAATAATCGGCTCCGTAAGTCAAGGCCAGACAGGTAGTATAACCACCATAACTGCCCCCAGTAATGCCGATACGCTGAGGATCAACGAAGGGTTTCTGTCGAAGCCATTTTACAGCTTCAATTAAATCATGCATTTCCCATTTGCCCAGCTGACGGTGCATTAACGACATGCCTTTTTTCCCGAAATGACCTGAGCCCCGGTGATCGACACTGAAGATAATGATCCCTTCTTGGGCTAGATAAAGCGAGGAAAGAGAGGGATAAGAGTTTGACACTGTAGAAGAACCCGGTCCACTATATATCATGAAGAGGACTGGATATTTTTTATTAGGGTCAAAATCAGGCGGCAGAATCCAGTAAGCCGGCAATTTCCAGCCGTCACTGGTCGGCACAGTCAGAAGCTTTTTCTGGGGCAGATTGTATTCCTGAAGAATCTTGGTGGCGCTATCGCCTAATTTCCTAATGAGTTGACCGCGGGTATCATAGAGATTAACTTGAGAAGGGGTGTTTACGTTGGAGAAATAATCAATAAAATAGCTGCCTTGGGGAGAAACCATAACTCGATGACTACCGGGAGTGGTAGTTAATTTTTTCAAACCCGTACCATCTAGATTAACTACGAAAAGATGGGATTCAGTGGTGGGATTTTGTCGGCCCAAAAAGAAGACCCGATTATGAGTTTCGTCTACCAGTAGAATTTGGGTAACGCTCCATTCTCCTTGAGTCAGCCGTCTTTGAAGTTTTCCTTGGGGACTGTAAAGATAAAGATGAGCCCAGCCGTCTTGGTCACTGTGGACTAGAAAGCCTCGTCCATCACGGAAAAAGTAGAGATTCTCCAGAAACTCTACCCAAGAGGGTTGTTTTTCTTCATAAATTTTTTGAAGATGGCCATCTTTGAGATTCATTTGGTAAATGATAAGGGTGTCTTGCTCCCGATTCATCCATTGAAAAGTAAGCGCCTGACTATCAGGTAGCCAGAAGGGCCAAGCCACATAGTGGTCAGCCTTTTCGCTAATATCAGCCCAGGTAATGGGACCTCCCTGGCGCGAGACCACTCCCAGACGGACGTAAGGATTGGGATCCCCAGCTTTGGGATAACGTTCAATTTCGAGTTGGCCATGAGGACCTCCTGAGCGAAAGAGGGGAAAGGTGGGCACTGGACTATCGTCGAAGCGAAGGAAGGCCAGCTGTTGACTGTTGGGGGCCCACCAAAAAGCTGCATATCGCGACCTTCGTCCTAGTATTTCTTCATAATAAACCCAAGAAGCCCAACCATTATAAATTGTTTCTGAACCATCTGAGGTTAGTTGGTATTCTAGTCCACTGTGCAAATCAAGAGTGAAGAGATTATGTTCTCGGGTGTAGGCTAAGAATTGGCCGTCCGGAGAAAGTTTGGGATTGTGTTCAGGAGCAGGAGTGGCAGTTAAACGACGAAATTCTCCTCGAGAAGTAAAATAAGCGTAAAGATCATTTTTAAAAATATAAATTAGAATCTTATAATCAGCTGTTTGAGTCCAGTGAGCCGAGGCTCTTAGCCCCTGGGGTAATGACTTTTGGATTTGGTCATAATCAATAAAAAGAATTTTTTTCCCACTTCGGGCGTTGACTTTATACAGACGGGAGGTTTTGTTCTTTTTGTCCTGTTCAAAAAGAAGATAATGATTATCATCCAGCCAACCCCGGATGGAAGGTAAAGTTTTAAACAAACGAGGGGGAGCATTAAGATAAGCCTGTTCAAAGGTTATTTTTTTGGTGGTAGAAGTAGCTCCTAATAATGGAGAAACAAAACAGATTGCCAATAATATAATAGTTGATAACCAGGCAAGATAGTTTTGCTTTTGGGGATGAAAAGAGAGGAAATATTGATCGTTGTGATGGCGGATAATCATGGTTAGCCTCCTTTTTAAGCCATCCCATATTTAGCACCTTGATAAAGGGCTTGTCAACCAGAGGATCTCAAATTGTGGGTAAATCATAGTCAGGGATTTTTTAAGAAACAGAGCCAGCCGCCAAAGTCCGGATTGTTCGGGTAGGCAAGATTGGGCCAGTTTCTTATGGATAATCTTCTCTTTAGGCCTTGTCACTGCAGGGGCCTCATTTGACTGGTGATAGGCGGAATAACTTAAGGGGAGAACTACTTATGTTGAAAAAATTCAAATGAATTTTAAGGAAGAAAATAATCTGACACAGATGAAACTTGTCGCCTGTAGTGTGATGATCACGATTTCTGTCTAGCCAGTATCAGGCAATTTGTTTTTACAGCCGCTTTTGTGAAAAGTTAGGCAGTCTAGTTTTGATATTCTTTTAAGAACTCAAAAAAATGGATTTCGTGAGCTTCTAACCCATAGCGATAAATATATTGGCTAGCTAGGCTGGAAGCAAAAATAGCCCGCAAGTAGGTGGTTGGTACTCGTTGAAGAAGTCCTTCGAGCTTAATATATTGCAGAAGGACTTGAGGACAGCAACATTGGATCACGTTGCGGAAGAGTTCTTCATTTTGCCAAAGTTCCGAGTTGTAAATGGCGTCGGTAACCTGATTAATTTTCTCACTTAGCCGATCAGAAAGAATAGAGCGGGGAATGCCGCGAGCAGCGTTTTCTCGCCAGATTACTTCAAATTCTAAAGAGGCATTTGCTCGAATAATTGAGATAATCTCTTGGACATATTTTTGGCGGAATTCGGGTACTCGACCCTTTTTAACACACATCAATTGGTCATATTCTTCATCGCTGAGGGCCAGGGCAGCCAGGACCTCTAGAGAGGAAGAAGTTACCCCACCCTTATTAGCTGAAGCATCTTTATAAATGATTACTCCATGTTCTTCCAAGCGAAGCCGGGCTTCCTGGGTGAGAAAGAGATTGGCTCCTTCAACAATATATTTAAAACGGGGTTGGCCATCTTGGTTGAGAAAGGCTCGCCAGTTGTTGATGTTGATCGAGGCAGGGCGGCCTCCACAAGGAACGAACAAATCAGCTTGGAAACGGGGGTCAAGGTGGAAAGTGTTCCGGAATTCTAGACCATTTTCGATTTTTTCTCCTCCTGGGAGGGTAATATTTTTGGCTTCCACCGGAACTAGAAAGCCTTGGGAGGAGAGGAATTTTTTTCGGAAAAAGGCGATAGGTTGTCTCGCTTTAGCCAAACGAGTTAGCTCTTCTCGATTGATCCCTTCAGGATCGTAAAGCACTCCAGAACCGTCAATGATGGCCAAGATTCTGTCTTTAGAGATAAGAATTTCGTTACTCCCCAGATCTCCATCTGGCCCGCCGGTCATGACTTTTGTGATCTCTTCTTCCCGGCGGCCCTCTTTGGCGAGGATATTTAAAACATATTGATGAACAGAATTGGTAGTCATACCGTAAAGATCATGAGGGATACCACCCATAGTCACCGGTTTTCCTGTGGAAAAAGCTTTCCAGTAAGGGTAACCGCGCCGTCGGGCGCAAAGAGCGGCCCATTCCATGAGCTCGGCGGTACCTTCATCGGGGCCGATGAAAAGGATAACTTCCTGCCCGTAATCATCTACCACCGAGCTGTCTGGTAGAATAATGTCTAGTAAGCCATTGATATACTTTTTGAAAGCTGTCTCCATTTGATTGTTGAATCCCCACCGCAGGAGGATGGTGCCTTTGGACCCACCTTCAGGGATGTCTTTGTTTTTGTGCTGTTGAGTGCGAGCCAGATTATAGTTTTCGTCAAAGATGAAATCGGAGTTGTAGAGATAATTCTCAAGGTTGGCCGAGCGAACAATGCGGATACCACCCCGAGCAATATCCCGAAAACGGATGTGAAAGCCACGCATCTCTGGGGCAATAAGATGAAAGATGCCGTAAGGTTTTTCGGGATAATCTATCGGATTGAGAAAATCTGGCCGGTACATGAAGGCCAGAGAGGTTTTGTCTTTCTTGAAAAAATTAGTCCGCTGGATAACTTCTATGAAGACCAGCACCGAGCGGAAGATATCTCGGTCAATTTCAGTAGGGATGGCCATCTTTAATTCATTTCGCAGTGAAGCCAAGTCACTTTCTATCTTTCTCTGCCGCGAAGATGGATTGAATTTTTTATCAAATACGTAGAAGAGTTTTTTTAGAAAGTCTGGGTAGGTAAGAAAAGTTTCCCAGATGCGTTGCTCAGTATAAGTATCTTTGGCTAGCCTAAACTTCATATCGCGGAGGATACCAAGCAGTTCAGGTGAATCACGTAGATGATCAGCCAACTTTAAATATTCTTCGTTATGGCTGGTCAAAAATTGATGAGCAAAGCTCCAAGCGGAAACACCAAAGACCATTTCTTGGGCTGTTAGTTGACCTGAACGAAACAACTCGGAGAGGGGACTTTCGGGGATGACATAGATAAGGCTGATATCGTCAACAAGATCTTGGATAAGAGCCTTGTCTTTGATGAGCGGCAAGTAAAAAACAAAGACAACTTTGCCGTTAGCAAACTGTTCGATGTATTTGCGGTTGGAAATTAGATTGTGAGAGTGAAAGACATCAGAGACATTGGTAAAGAAAGCTCGGCTGGCCTCTCGTTCCAGAGCCACCATAATGCGGAGTTCGCCTGATTCTTTACTCTGAGTAACTTCAATCCAAGGTGTTTCCAAACCGTGGGATTTTTCTAAGATAGCCTGATACCGGGCAATGGTTTCGGGAGTAGAAGTAGCCAAAAAAGTTTTATCCCCTATTTTATGGATATCTGTTTCGGTGGGTCTAATTTTTTCTAGAGAAAAAGAGGGTTTATTAACAATATACATTCGCAGATGTTCTAAACCGGCTACCTTTTTCTTGGTGCGGTAAGAGTGAAGACGGAAGAAAGGATATTTTTCCTCAATTCTTTTTTCTATCGCCAGAGCCCGGAAATGTTCATCATCGACTAAGTAAATAGCCTGATTTTTTCGCTCAGTGGCAAAGTCTAACTCCAGTTCTTTTTCTTCGCCAAAAGCAGCCATAATCTCCGCGGCTTTGAGGGCCTCGATATGACTCGCTATTGTTCGTAAGGGAGTTGTCTGGAAGTAGTAATCGCTCATCCCTAGCTGAGTACAGAAAACGTCTATTTCCTGACGGATAGCTTCCAGACAGAATTGACTATGGCGAAGGATTATTTCTTCTATTTTTTTCAAACTCTCCATATCAAGAGGAGAGCTTCTGGCTATTTCTTCCAGAGATTTAACCATAACTAAACTCCTTTTTTGTTGACTGTCATAGGGCCAACATTTTAATTGGTGCCCTTAATTATATCATTTTTATAGAAAGAATATATCCGAAGGAGAAATTTTTTGAATGATTGGGTTATTGGCTGGCCATTTACCTGACTTTATTTCGGGGATTAAAGGGGCCCATTAAGGCCCTCAGGCTGAAGTTCATTCGTCAATTTCCAATTCTACCTTCTCTAGGATTAACTCAGTTCCTTCTTTTTTTTCCAGCTGAGTAGAGCCACAATGAGCGCAGGAGAGAATAATGTCATCTCGAATTGTTTCCTGATGGCACTGGCGACAGACCATGCGGAGGGGCACTTTTTCAATGATTAATTCTGCCTCTGAAGCCAGGGTGTCTTTTTTATAAATATCAAAAGCAGTTTGCAGGAGTTCAGGGACTACTCCAGAGAGGACACCGACTTTTATTTTGACTAGAGTTATTTTTTTGGCTCCTACCTTTTCTGCCTGTTCCTCTAGAAGGTCAAAGAGATTAGCGACAATTGAGAGTTCATGCATGGATGGTTCGGAGTTCCTTCAATTTTTCTATTAAGAAAGAGCTCAATTCTTGAATTCCTTCCCCAGTGACAGAAGAAACTGTAAAGATTTTTAGCTCGGGATTAAGTTCCCGGGCTTCTTGAGCTGCCCGCTGAGGGTCAAAAGGGAGATGGGGAATCAAGTCGATTTTAGTAATGACTAAAGCATCAGCTGTGGTGAAAGCTTTGGGGTATTTCTTGGGTTTGTCATCGCCTTCAGGAGAGGAAAGTAGCACCAAGCGGAGGTGTTCTCCTAGGTCATAGGAAGCTGGACAAACTAGATTGCCTACATTCTCAATGAAGAGGAAGTCAAGGTCAGCTGGGATCTGAGAAAAAAGATTACCCACCATTTTAGCTTCGAGATGACATGCGCCCCCGGTGGTAATTTGCCAAGCGGAGACTCCTTTGGCCCGGATACGTTCGGCGTCTCTAGTCGTCTCGATATCACCTTCAATGACTCCTATTCGATAAGTAGGGTGAAGGTGCTCAATTAATTTTTCGAGTAAGGTGGTTTTACCTGCACCGGGAGAACTAAGAAGATTGAGGGTTAATATGCCTTTCTCTTCGAGATGAGCTCGAATTTCTCCGGCAATTTTCTTGTTGGATCCTAGTAAATCCTTTAAAACCAAAACTTCTTTTTTGGGACTCATGGTAACACCTCGGTTAGGACTTCAATCAGAGTCTGAATAATATGGGGAAGGGCTGCCTGCATTTCAGGAGTTAATCCTTCTCCCAAATGATAAATATCCTTGGCTTCGACAGCGATAATTTTAACCAGCCGCGGCATAGGCAGACCCACTTCCTGACCTAAACTGATCATCTGGGGAATGGAGACATAGTGGGGAGATGGTCCTGGAATATGACGGAGCTCGCTGCTTTCCAAGACTTTGATGCGGCCCGTGCGAGGCTGATTGGTTTTAATAGTGTCAATGATGATCAAGACATCATAGCCGACAATTATATCCAGGAGTTTCAAGCCGGTTAGATTAGAAGCTTCTAGAGTAATGGAATGTTTCTGGTTAAGCTTTTTTAATTCAGGATGATTTTCTAAGTGGCGGATGACTTCCAGGCCAACTCCATCATCTCCGTAAAGTTCATTCCCTAGGCCTAAGATAAGAGTTTTCATGGGATTACTTATCTAATTATTTTGTTTGCTCTCCACTGGAAGTGAGCGGGGCTTGAGGGAGGTAAACTGAGAAGCAAGACCCCTGAGAAACTTCACTAGTGACTTCGATTCGACCCTCGTGAGCTTCGATAATTTTTTTAGCGATAGCCAGACCCAATCCCGAACCTTCTTTCTTCTTTCTGTCTTTATTGTTGACGCGATAGAATTGTTCAAAGATGAGAGGCAGATGTTCTTTAGCTATACCAATACCTGTGTCTTCGATATCCACTTTGATCCAGGGAGGCTCTGTTTTAAGGCTTACCCGTACTTCTCCGTGGGGTTTATTATATTTAATGGCGTTATGAATTAAATTGGAAAAAGCTTCTTTTAAGGTTTCTTCATCTCCCAAAACTGTATCTTCTTGGGCCACTGGAGAAAGCGATAAAGAGACCTGTTTTTCTTTAGCTAAGGGCTGCATAAATTCTAGAATATCCTGAAGGAGAGGATGAAGAGCCAAAGGTTTGCGCTTCTCAACAATATGTCCTTTGTCCATGCGAGCGATATCGAGCCAATCATTGATTAATTTCAAGAGGCCTTCCAGGCGTTCCTTAGCTTTTTTAAGCATTTCTAATTTTTGCTGTTCGTCTTTAACCACTCCATTGAGGATGACTTCGAAATACTGGAGGATGACTACAAGAGGACTTTTGAGTTGGTGAGAGACCATGGTGATGAAGTTTTCTTCCATCAGCCTTTTTTCGCGTTCCAGCGCTTCCTTTTCCAGAGTGAGCTGGCGACGTTCCAAGCCTCGCCGGATAATGATGCGGAGTTCATCGGGAGTGAAAGGTTTGGGGAGGAAGTCATATGCTCCTTTTTTCATGGCTTCCACGGCCGACTCCACCGTGGCATAGCCTGTAATGACCACTTGAACAATATGGGGGTCAATCTCTTTAGCTCGTTCCAATACGTCAAAGCCACTAATGCCAGGCATTTTTAAGTCCACTAAGGCTAAGTCTGGTTTAAGCTCCTGAATCAGTTGCAGTCCCGTTTCTCCATCAGGAGCAGTGGCTGTGCGATAGCCTTCTTTGGTCAGAATAAGACTACAGGAATCCCGCATTGATTCTTCATCATCGATGATGAGGATAAGAGGTGCTTCTTTTCTCATTAATATTCCTTAGCTAAAAATTCCAAGATGAAGTTGTTTTTTTGAATTATTTCTTAACTAACTTTCTATTCTACCTTAAAACTCCCTCAATTTCAGCAAATATCTCTTCGTCAGTGAAATGTTTGGCTCGGGCAGCCCCGGAAGGACAGGCCGAAACGCAAGTGCCACAACCTTTACAAAGGGCTTCATTGACTTGAGAAATACCTTGGTCTTCAAGAAAAGTGATAGCTCCATAAGGACAGAGAGAAATACACAGACGGCAGCCAGCGCAGAGTTCGGGATTGATAGCTGCTTGAATAGGTTCAATGGTAATTTCTCCTCGAGAAATGTTGGCCAAAATGCGAGCCGCTGCTGAACTAGCCTGAGCTACGGTATCCGGAATGTCTTTTGGCCCTTGACAACAACCAGCTAGGTAGATCCCATCGGTAGCTGTGGCCGTGGGATCAAGTTTAGGATGTTTTTCTAAGAAAAATCCGTCAGGACTCCGACTGATAGAAAAGAGACGTTGGATTTTATCTGCATCTGGTTGAGGTTCAATAGCGTTGCAGAGAATGACCATGTCCACCGGAATTTCACGATATTTATTGGCTAAGGTATCTTCGCAACGAATAAGGAGTTGTTGGTCTCCGTTATAACTTAGAGGCACAACTTCAGCCACTTTTCCCCGAATGACGTTAACATCTTCTTCTAAAATACGGGAGTAAAACTCTTCATATCCTTTCCCAAAGGATCTCATGTCAATGTAGAATTGATAGACCTCGGCTGAAGTTCTATCTTTAATTAAGTGAGCAAATTTTAGAGCATACATACAGCAAACGCGGGAACAGTAGGGATGATGATTGATATCCCGTGAGCCGACACAATGGATGATGGCAATAGACCGAGGTTCACGACCGTTTTTCATCAGAATTCGTCCACCGGTTGGGCCAGCAGAATTAACCAATCTTTCAAATTCTAGACTAGTATAAACTTCTGGGAAGCGGCCATATCCATAAGGGATTAGATCTTTGGGATCCATAGTTTGATATCCAGTAGCGATGAGAATCTGACCTACTTTTATTTCTATAATTTCATCCTGCATGGAGTGGTCTATAGCTTGAGCTTCGCAAACCTTTTCACAGGCGTGACATTCAACACAAAGTCCGCAATGGAGACAGCGGCGGGCTTCCTGAATAGCTTCTTCTTCGCTAAAGCCCAGCTCAACTTCTTGGAAATTGGTGCGACGTTCCAAAGGGTCAAGTTCTTTTATCCGTAAGCGGGGTTGACGAGGAGTATCTTTAAAACGAGGGGCGAATCGATGAGGCCGGTCATCAGGCGTCCGCGGGGCAAGTTGGCGGGAACGATGAGTTTTAAAGTTTTCCAGAGGTTCACCCTGCAAATATTTATCTATGGCTTCGGCAGCTCTTTTGCCATCACTCATAGCCGTAATGACCGTATCAGGTCCAGTGACCACATCTCCCCCCGCAAATACGCCAGGAATACCTGTTTCCAGAGTCTCAGGATTCACAGTAATAGTGTTCCATTTGGTGAGTTTAAGAGTCTGCGAGCCCTGGTTGAAGTCGATTTCTGGAGACTGACTGACAGCGATAATAACCGTGTCAAAGGACTTGAGATGTTCGCTGCCAGGCACAGGTACAGGTCGACGTCGGCCACTGGCGTCAGGTTCACCTAGCTCCATTCGAGTGCATTTCAGAGCGGTTACCTGCCCTTTTTCCCCGAGAACTTCAACTGGAGCGATCAAATATTCAATCTTAACGCCTTCTGCCTCAGCCGCCTCAATTTCGGCTTCCTCAGCGGGCATTTCCTTTCTGGTTCGGCGATAAAGAATTGTGACCTCTTTAGCTCCCAGTCGGAGAGCTGTTCGGGCCGCATCAATAGCGGTATTGCCTCCGCCCACTACGGCCACTTTTTCTCCAATTGGTTGAGGCTGATGGAGATTGACGTGGCGGAGAAAGTCAACGCCGTGGTAGACCCCTTTAAAGTCTTCCTCTCCAGGAATGTTCATTTTTAAACTTTTATGGGCTCCGGTGGCGATAAAAACTGCTTGGAAGCCCTGTTTGAAAAGGTCAGAAAGGTTGAAATCTCGGCCCAGGGCCATATTGGTCTGAATGGTTACGCCTAGCTTTTTTATGCCGTCTATTTCTTGCTGGAGAAGTTTTTTAGGAAGACGGTACTCAGGAATACCAACGGCTAACATCCCACCGGCCACCGGCAATTTTTCAAAGATAGTGGGTTGGTATCCTTTAAGAGCCAAGTCATGAGCGCAGGCTAGACCAGCTGGCCCTGAGCCAATAATGGCGACTTTACCTTTTTTTTCGGTGGGAGGTTTAGGCAGATATGGTCCCCCATGAGCTAATTCCCAGTCAATAATAAACCTCTTTAAATTCTTAATCGCCACTGGCTCATCGACTAGAGCCCGATTACATTCGGATTCACAAGGATGGTAACAAACCCGCCCGCAAATAAGAGGTAAGGGGTTTTGTTCTCGAATTAGGCGGGCAGCTTCTTGGAAACGACCTTGGGCCGCTAAGGCAATGTAACCAGCGGCTTCCTGGCCGATGGGACAAGTTTCCCGGCAAGGTGGACGATCTTCTTTGTCAATCACATAGGTGTTGGGAATAGCCTGGGGAAAGGTCTTATAAATAGCTGAACGGAGGGACATATTTTCATCAAAAGGGTTAGGCGCTTGGACGGGACAAACCTGAGAGCATTCTCCACAGGAAGTGCAATTATCTTTGACGTAGCGAGCTTTTTTCCTGATTTTTACGGTGAAATTTCCTATCGAGCCGGTGACACTCTCCACCTCGCTGTAAGTCAAGAGTTCAATATTTTCATGTTGGGCTACAGAGACCATTTTGGGAGTTAAGATACAGGCGGCACAGTCTAGAGTGGGAAAAGTTTTGTCAAATTTGGCCATCTTGCCACCAATGGTGGATTCTTTTTCTACAAGATAGACTTTATGCCCTGAATCAGCGATTTCTAAAGCGGCCTGAATGCCGGCAATGCCGCCGCCAACAATTAGAGTTTGAGGATTGATGGTTACTTTGACTTTTTCCATAGGTTCTTGATAAACGACTCGGCCGACCGCGGCTCGAATCAGGGCAATGGCTTTTGCTGTCGCTTTATCCCGATCCTGGTGCACCCAGGAGCACTGTTCCCGGATGTTGACCATTTGAAAGAGATAAGGATTTAGTCCAGCCTTTTCGCAAGCTTTCTGGAAAGTAGGCTCATGCATTAAAGGAGAGCAGGAAGCCACCACCACTCGGTCGAGGTGATGCTCTTTGATGTCCTGGATAATGATATTTTGGCCGGGTTCAGAACACATGAATTTATATTCCCGGGAGACTACTACATTAGGTTCCTGGGCCATGGTTTCGGCCACTTTTGCCACATCTACAGTCCCGGCAATATTAGTTCCACAATGACAGACATAAACACCAATTTTTGGCTGAGGTTGATGGTGGTTCATCTTGCTTCCTCCTGGTTTATAGCCTTAAAATGGAAAGGAATGATTTGCCGATGGAGTCCCACTTGTCGGGGGGTTCCTCCTAAAGCCAGGCCTAAGATCTGAGTGAAATAGAGAACGGGCAGATGAAACCGAGTGTTGAATTTCTTATTGATTTTATTTTGGTAGGCTTCCAGATTAATTTGGCAGAGTGGACAGGTGGTGACTATTACCTCCGCCTGAGCCCGGGCAGCACAGGCCAGTATCTCCAAATTTAACTCCAAGGCTACATCAGGATAAGTGGTCATTAACATACCGCCACAACAGCGGACTTTGGCCGGAAAAGGCACCACTTCGGCGCCTAAAGTCCGGAGAAGCTCATCCATCATCTGAGGGTCTTCTTTATTGTCGATTCCCCGGTCAGGCCTGACTATCTGGCAGCCATAATAGGGAGCAATCCGCCGACCTTCGAGAGAAACTACTCGTTTTTCTCGGATAGTGTTTAAGCCAATATCGTTGACTAGGACTTCGAGAGGATGACGGATGCGGAGAGAAAGGTGATATTCTAAGTTGTCTCGGCGTAAAGACTGATCAACTTTGGCTTTAAGAATAGGATTAGATTGGAGAATTTTATTGGTTTTATAAAGAATAGTGTAGCAGGAACTACAAGGGGCAATGAGATCTTGTCCGATTTGTTCGGCTAGAGCTAGGTTTCGGGCCGAGATAACCAGAGAAATGGTTTCTTTAGTGGCCATGTAATAAGTAGCGCCACAACAATTCCAATCATCGATTTCAATTAAATTGTGACCAAGCTGTTGAAAAACAAAACGAACCGATTCGTCATAAGCTTTCCCGGAAGTTTCCAGACTGCATCCTGGATAATAAACATAATCCATTTTGGCCTCCTCTATATTAATCTCCATTAACGAGAAGAAGGGAACCTAGAGGGAGTCGGGTCAGCCTGGGTAGATCAGCTTTCCCTCGCCGGGACAATCAACTCCATAATTTCTGCTTCTTTCAGAATTCGGGAGAAATTCATCGTGTTTTTTATTTTTTTTGGGAAGAGGCTGATTCGTCCCCGGGCAAGAAGTTTAAGAAAGAGAGGAATCAAGCCAATGAGTTGCCACGGTTTGGTCCGTAAATAATAGGCGAAGATTAGCCCGGGTTCATAGCTTCTCCCATAACGATTGGTTAGATTAACAAAGGACTGAGAAAGAGCATAAACAGGAAATCGGCGGGGAAAGATGTGATGTTCAATAGCTAGTCGTTTAAGAGCATAAAGTAAATCAGTGACTTGCACTCCCTGCGGGCAACGAACTGTACAGGCATAACAGGAAGCACAAATCCAAATAGTACGACTGGCTAAGATAGTCTCCATTTCCTTGGCTCGAAAAAGGGCGATGATTTCTCGGGGAGTGATATCCATGGTATAGCTGACCGGACATGAACCCGTACAGGTCCCACATTGAATACATTTTTTGAGGCTTTCTCCTCCAGGTATGTTTTCTACCTGGAGGAGAAAACTATCGATGAGTTTTTTGTCTTTTTCCTTAATAAAAGCTTTCGTCCTACTGGGTGGAATCTCTCCGTTCATTTTTTCAATAACCTTTCTATTCTGGAGATGAGTTCATCAGGTTTAACTGGTTTGTCCAGATAATCATCGGGGCCAACTAGACCTTGTTCTTCTCCTTTGAACTGGAAGCGCGTTCCGGTCATTTCTTTGACAGCTGAGACGAAAATAACGGGAGTATCTTTGACCTCTTTGAATTCCTTTGAGGTTTTGATGGCGTGACAAAGAGAGAAGCCGTCGAATAAACTGTCCATCATGATGTCGAGAAGAACTAGATCCGGTTTTTCCTCCAAGAGCTTTTTCTTGCCTTCATCTGGATTGCGAGCAGTAATTGCTTCATAGAGAGCTGAGTGGAGAATAGCGGAAACTGCTTCGAGAAAATCAGGGTCATCATCGATAACCAGGATTTTTCCTTTGGGATTTTCCATTTTAGTCCTCCTTTATTGACTAAAGGCGTTACGAATCGCCAATATTAATTCCTCTTGGCCAAATGATTTTATAAAGTAGTAAAAAATATCTTGTTCTCTAACTTTGGCTTCAAGTTGACGGCTGTTTTTGTTGGTCATCATAATAATTTTCAGATTGGGATCCAGGTTTTTAATAATAGGCACAGCTTCATAGCCTTTCATTTCTGGTAAATGGACTTCCATTACCAGACAGTGAAATCCTCCTTGAGCCAATTTTTCTAAAGCTTCTTTTAAGCTTTTACCTGTCTCCACGCTGTAATTTTCTTCTCGGAGTAAAGCAGCCAAGATTTCTCTGTCGCGTGGATCCGGGTCAATTAAAAGAATCTTCCGTTCAATTTCCATCATAGACCTGACCTCATTAAAGGATTTAATTAATGTGCAAGTAATGTGCCAGCTTTAGAAAAAAAATTTGTTTGGAATTAAATGCATTTAATTTGTTGATAATCAATAAGATGCGAGTTAAAAAGAGCTCAATGCTTCTGGTTGTATTTCATTAAGGAAATTATCTGGGGAAATATTCCTCAGAGGTGTTCTATTTATTCCCGTAAGAAAAAGCCCCTCTTTAACAATTTTTCAGGATTGAATTTATAGGCCTGGGGGGAGGTTAAAAGGCAAAAAACTTGATTTTTTATTTTCCTGTTTTAAGCTTAAAGAATATTACTTTCAAGGAGGGTCTTTATGCGCTTTAAAAGGTTTCTACTTTTTTTAATGGCCAGTATCTGGGTGATAAATTATTCTGCTATGGCCAAATCTGCAGATCTTCCTTGGGCCCAGCAAATCAAGGGATTAAAGGCTTCTCCAGGTTTTATTCCTTTTTATACTCAAGTGAAGTCAGGTCGGATCTGGTTGGAAATTGGCCAGTGGAATAGAGAATTTCTTTATATTACTTCATTGCGGACTGGACTCGGCAGCACCTCCATTGGTCTGGATCGGAATCAACTGGGGGGAACAAAGCTCGTCAAATGGCAACGAGTGGGCTCCAAAGTTTTTTTAGTCCAACCTAATTATAATTTTCGGGCAATTTCCGGAACTGAGGCCGAGCGGAAAGTAGTCCAAGAATCTTTTGCTGATTCAATAATTTGGGGCTTTGAAATAGTGGCCGAGGAAGGTCAGCGGGTATGGGTAGAAGCCACTGATTTTTTTCTGAGGGATAGTCATGGATTAGTTTCCCGCCTGTCGCGCCGGACCCAGGCCAGATATGTTCTTGACCGGAATCGCTCCGCCATTTTAATTGACCAGTGTAAGAATTTCCCCCGTAATACTGAGGTTGAGGTCCTCCTAACAGTCACTTCTTCCCAACCCGCTGGTGGCTTACGCTGGGTTACTCCGGATGCGGCAGCCATTTCTTTTCAGGTTCATCATTCTTTCGTAGCGCTCCCTGAAGAGGGATATAGACCCCGTCAGTATGACCCTCGCTCAAGTTTCATGGCCATTAGAGTGGTTGATTTTTCCGCCCCATTGGGAGCATCTTTAGTCCAGCGTTATATTTGTCGTCATCGGCTGAGCAAGAAGGATCCGACAGCTAGAGTAAGCGATCCGGTAAAGCCATTGATCTATTATGTTGACCCTGGTATCCCTGAGCCCATTAGGTCAGCAGTGATAGAGGGAGCCAGTTGGTGGAATGAGGCTTTCACGGCCATAGGCTATCGCAATGCCTTCCAAGTAAAGATCCTCCCAGAGGGAGCTGATCCTCTTGATATTAGATATAATGTCATTAATTGGGTTCACCGGCAGAGTCGGAGTTGGTCCTACGGGGGAGCGGTGATTGATCCCCGCACTGGCGAGATAATTAAGGGTCACGTTACTTTAGGTTCACTTCGAATTCGTCAGGATTACTTAATTGCTCAAAGTCTAGTAGGAAATTTCACTCAAGAAAAGGATAATTCAGCTCTTTTGAAGCAGATGGCTCTGGCTAGAATTCGCCAGTTGGCTTGCCATGAAGTCGGGCACACCCTGGGGTTAGTTCATAACTATGCTTCTAGTGTGAATGACCGAGCCTCAGTGATGGATTATCCCCATCCACTGATTAAATTAAACTCCCAGGGAAAAATAGATCTGGCCGAGGCTTACGCCACTGGTATAGGGGAATGGGACAAAGTCAGTATTGCCTATGGTTATCAAGATTTTCCTCCAGGCGTAGATGAGACCAAAGCTCTTCAAGCAATTTTGACTACAGCCTTTCAACGGGGATTGTTATATCTCAGTGATCGTGATGCTACTGCTCCGGGAGCTGCCCATCCTTTAGCTCACCAGTGGGACAATGGTGTAGACCCGGTAAAGGAATTGGCCAGAGTGATGGAGATTAGAAAAGTAGCTTTACAGAACTTTTCTGCCAAGCGAATCCCCTGGGGCTCTCCTTTGGCCCTCTTGGAAGATATCCTAGTGCCAGTCTATTTCTTTCATCGTTATCAGGTGGAAGCCGCGGTCAAGGTTCTGGCTGGGCTGAATTATGCTCATAAAATCAGAGGAGACTCTTTGCCTCTGCCCGAGATGGTGAATCCCGAGTGGCAACGCCAGGCTCTGGAGATGCTTCTCCAGACTATTCAACCTGAATTTCTTTTTGTACCCGACCATATCTGGAGGATTATTCCCCCTCGCCCCAGTGGGTGGGAAAGAACCCGCGATTCTTTTGCTGGTCGGACCGGCCCAACTTTTGATTCTTTAGGAGCCGCTGAAGCTGCGGCCAACCTCACTCTGAGCGTCCTCTTCAATCCTCAACGAGCCTGCCGATTGGTTGAATATCACAGTCGGAATTCTCAAAGTCCGGGATTAGGGGAAGTTATTGACCGGGTACTGGCTGTCACTTGGAAGAAAGAAACTCCCTCAGCGCCTCTAGCTGAAGTCAAACGAGTGGTGGATGATGTGGTTCTTTATCACCTTTTCCGGTTGGCTCTTGATGAAGGGGTTCTCCCCCAGGTGAGGGCGGTGGCCAGTCTAAAATTAAAGCAGTTAAAGGAATGGCTGGCGGAAGTCTTGCCTCAAACCCGGAATGAAGAGACCAAAGCTCACTGGCTCGCAGCGTGGCGTCAGTTGGATATATTTGAAAAGAATCCTGACCAATTAAAATTGACCCCGCCTTTGTCTCCCCCACCCGGGGCACCTATTTAATGAGAGATTTAGGGTGGCCGAGAGTGCCTTTTGAGAGTTGAATAAATGACGGATAACGGCAGTATTAATAATGGCCTAGGAGAGAGGAGGTGGAAGAGGAAAAGATGTTTAATCTTTCTCTTCATGATAATTTTTTCTCTAACTTTTCTCCGAAGCGGAGAGGAGAGAATTATTCAGATCGGCTCTGCGGGAGGGGCAGGAGAACTGGTTTTTCCCCGAAATGGGCGGGAATAAATTTCTGGTGGAATTTGTTTTTATCGGCCAGCCCAAAAGAGAAAAAGATTATTTCTACCATTCTTCAGTTCATGAGCTGATTCTTATTGATGACCAGGGGAAGATTGTCTCTCGAGGCCACCGAACCGAGCATTATAACCGGATATCTTTTCTGGAAGGAGGGGCGGATTCTCCTTTGCCCTTCGCTCCTCTTTTCCTTTGGGCCGTTTATGAGCCGGGGAAAGTTCTTTTTTCGGAAGGATTGGGGGGGTAAGTTCCAGGTTTACGATTTGGCCGGACATTTAGTCAAAGAAATTGGAACTCTTTTACCTCCTCCTGCCAAAGTAACTGGCCGAGATCTGGCCCGGTGGCGCCAAGAGCGGAAAGAGAGAATAGCTGGCCGCAATCCGGATTGGTGGGCCCGCTTCGGTCGAGTTATTGAAAAATATCGCAAGTCAATTTATGCTTATAAACCTAATATTTTTTCTTTGACCCGGACAGCCCAGGGAAATTTTCTGGTGAGTTCCAATCGAGAAGCCACCAACTCCAAAGCTGTTTACTGGCTGTTGAATTCTAAAGGAAAAGTTTTAGCCAAAATTGAGACTAAGCTCTGGATTCTGGGAATTTCTCCCCATTTTATTTTCTTTGGCGGCCTGGATAAAGAAGAGCTACCTTTTATTAAGGCCTGGAAACGTCAGGGAACGGAGGCTGAAGATCTCCTCTCTTTCCAAAGGAAGTAAAATTATTACCCTTAATTTCTTGGTTTATTTCCTCTTAACCCAGTTTTCCAGAAACCGTTGCGGGCCTTCTTGGGCTGCCTGTTCCTCGAGCAGAGCCTCGACAATAGCTTTCAAATGGGGATAAGGTAAAGTGCCGATAATCATTCGATTGTTGATAATCATGGTCGGGGTGGAACGGATGCCGTGGGCGTAACGGGCCGAAGTTTTTTCATACTCAGCTCCGGTATTGATTATCTTCGCCACTAGCTGGTGAGTAGCTTCGTCGGTCAAAGCTTTCTCCACCCCGTATTTTTTGGCCAGTTTTCGGCGCCATTCGGGTTGGCGGGCTTTCTTGAAGTTGAGAAAAATTTCATTATGAATAGCCAGAAACTTCTGGGGGTCATAAGCCGCTATATAACTGAGCTCGCAGGCACCGGGATGGAAATCTTTATCCACCACCTGATTACATTTGGCTTCTAAGGGAAAGAATTGGAAGGCAATGTTGAGCTGGCCGGGGTACTCTTTCTTCAACTGCTCCAGTTGGTAGAAAAGGTAAAGGCAGTCAGGGCAAAGAAAATCAGCGTATTCAACAATGCGAATCGGCGCCTCTTCGAAATTTTCAGTGGCTTTGGCTGTCCAAAAGGGAGAGATAAAGCTGGGATTGGGCACTTTTTCCAGACTATAGAACTCCCTGACGACTTTGGCTGCTACTCCTCCCCGCTGGGCTGCGGTTTTGGCCTGAAAGTATTGATGATAGCCGTAGGCTCCCCACAGGAGAAAAACCAGTGCTACGCCGGTGATTTTCAAGGAGGGGGAGAAGAAATACTTTAATTTGGCTCGATCGGACGGCGTTTCTCGCCAGAGAAAAAGGAAAGCCAACCAGGAGGATAGATAGTAACCCAAACAAAGCAGGCAGAGGCTTTTTTGACCAAGAAGTGAATACAGAAAGAGGGCTATCACTCCTAGAAAGTTGACCAGGGCCAGAGTGCGGATAGTTTTTTTCATAGCCGTTGAAGGAAAAATGACCCCGAGAAGCAGGAATAGTCCGGCCGCCAGACCTAAATATCCCAGAGGCACACCAAAGAAATGGGTTAAGGAAGAGTAGGCTGAACTGTCACAGTTAAAGAAGGCACTAAAGTCGCAAAAAGAACCTTTGAAAATTGTTTCGGGAAAATTAGCCGCGAAGAAATGATTAATAGTCAAGAGAGCAAAAATGATCATGCCTAGAGATGAGAGGGCTATCCCGAGAGAGAGGTCTCGTCCAGTGGGAAGAGCCTGGCTATCACTCATTATTTCCTCCTTTAATCAAGGATTAAAGATATGAGCATATCAAATATTTTCCAAGAATTCACAACTTATTTTAGACTATTTTAATTATAATTATCGTTTCCATAAAAACAATTACTAAATATTCAGATGCTTTTTCTCAATTTCGAATAAAAAAATCGTCCAGGGGGAAGAAGTTTATTGATGCAGGAAGTTTTTAAGGCGGGAAGTGATTATTTATAAATCACTTATTTCTTCACCCACTGGACGATTTATTTAAATTTAAGTTACCCTCGGGCTTGATTAATTTTTTAGAATTTCAGTAATTTTATGAAGAGCCTGGCGAACTTCAGCTGAGAGCTGGGAGCGATGCTTTAGCTGTTTGGGTTGGATGCCTAAGACATAGCTATTTTTTAATTGGCTATAGCTCATCTGGTGAGGGATAAAAGGTATAAAACGGTGACTGAGGGTGGAGCTGTGGAGAACACTTAGTAAAGGAATAAGCACTATTTCCCCAGGTTTTTTACCAGCGTTGACAGCATCGACAAAAATAAGTATTTCCTCTGAATTTAATCTTTGCGGAAGTTCTTTTTCTTTCAACTCACTCGCTAAGAGGGCTGGATAACCTAGTTCTTTAAGAGAAGCAATTAAGACCGGTCCGGCGGCATCATCACCCTCGTTCGGATTACCGATGCCGATGAACAGAGGTGATTTTTGAGATTTGATTTCTTGGAGGCGTTTTTGCCAATTATTGTCTTCCACCTTCCTTACCTCAGCCAGATGAACGGAACAGCTGATACAGGGATCATAAGCTCGAACCAGAATATCTAATCGATCGCGGATCGCTTCCTCTTTACCTTGATCCAATAAAGTTTGGGCGGCGATCACACCGTAACG
>QMPV01000008.1 GCA_003648765.1 Candidatus Aminicenantota bacterium | reverse complement strand
CTGCCCTCCAAAAAGATCCTCGAACTTATGAACACATAGATCCTCAGAAGGTGGGCAATAAAAGAATTATCCTCGTGTCAGAACTTTCAGGAAAAAGTAACATTAAAGAAAAGATAAAAGAACTGGGTTATCAAATCGATCTGGACTCCCCTCTTTACCGTGAGTTGCTGGAAAAAATCAAGCAACTCGAGGCCAACGGGTATTATTTTGAAGGCGCCGAAGCTTCTTTCGAACTACTGTTAAAAAAAGTTCTCGGCCAGCTCAAAGAATATTTCTCTTTGCATGGCTTTAGAGTCCTGACCTGGAAAAACTCCCATGAAAGTGCCTGGGCGGAAGTAAATATAAAAATCGAAGTTCCGGAAAAAATTGCCCAAGCTCGTCATTTAGAGGAAGCTATCGAACATACTTCGGCTGACGGAAACGGACTTGTTGAGGCCCTGGATAAAGCCCTGCGCAAAGTCCTAGAAAAATTTTATCCATCATTAAAAGAAGTCAAGCTCACTGATTACAAAGTCAGAATTTTAAATGAACAAGCCGGCACCCGGGCTGTCACCAGAGTTTTGATTTATTCAACAGATGGTCAAAAAAATTGGGGCACTGTGGGTGTTTCAGAGAACATCATCGAAGCTTCTTGGATAGCCTTGACTGAGGCTTTTATCTACAAACTGGTCAAAGATGAAGAAAAATCGGAGGTAATAAATGGCTAAAAAAATCACTATTTTCGATACCACCCTGAGAGATGGGGAACAAGCACCTGGCGCTTCTATGTCCGTAAATCAAAAAATTGAGATGGCTTTAGCTCTAGAAAGACTAGGAGTCGATATAATTGAAGCCGGTTTTCCCATTTCTTCTCCTGTCCAGTTTGAAGCCGTGAATAAAATTGGCCAAAAGGTCAAGAATTCCAAAATTGCTGGACTTAGTCGATGTACCAAAGAAGATGTCAAGGCTGTCTATGAAGCTTTAAGGGACAACAAAAATCGTGTTCTCCATCTTTTTATCGCTACCTCACCTATTCATAGAAAATACAAATTGAAAAAATCCAAAAAAGAGATAATCAAGACAGTCACAGAAACTTTAAAATATGCCCAAAATTACTTTAATTTTATTGAATTTTCTCCCGAAGATGCGACTAGAACTGAGTTGGACTTTCTCCTTCAAATTTTAAGAACAGCTTTAATAAATGGCGCCACAACAATAAACATTCCTGATACTGTTGGATATGCCATCCCCCACGAATTCGGTCAATTTATAAAAAAAATCTTTGAAGATTTAAAGAAGACTAAAGACTTTACTTTATCTATCCATTGTCATAACGACCTTGGTCTGGCTGTAGCTAATTCTTTGGCCGCAATTCAGAGTGGGGCAACTCAAGTAGAAGTTACTTTAAATGGTATTGGTGAACGGGCGGGCAATTGTGCTCTCGAGGAATTAATCATGAGTTTAAAAGTTAGAAAAGATATCTTTGATGTTCACACGAACATTAAGACCGAGTTGCTTTATCCCACTTCTAAATTACTTCAACATATAACTGGTTTCATCTTGCCCCGCAACAAACCCATCTTTGGAGAAAATGTTTTTTCTCATGAGTCGGGCATCCATCAACACGGCGTAATCAGTAAAAAGGAAACATATGAAATAATGAAACCAGAAACAATCGGCCGGGTGGTCGAGACTCTGGTCATGGGTCGCCATTCAGGCAGACATGCTTTCCGCAATAAGTTAAAGCAATACGGAATTTCTTTAAATAAAAAAGAATTTGAAAGGGCCTTTGCAAAGTTCATTGAGATCGCTGATAAAAAGAAAGAAGTCAATGATGAGGATATATTAAGTATTGTCTCCTCTATTCTAGGTAAAGAAGCCAACGGATACAAATTGAAATACTTTTATGTTTACACCGGCAATTCATTAATTCCATCGGCCACGGTGAAAATTATAAAAGGAGAAAACGAGTTCATCTCAGCTTCCACCGGAGACGGCCCAGTTGATGCTCTGTTTAAAGCCATCGATTCCGCCCTTAATCTCAAACCAAGACTTAAAGAGTACGTAATCCAAGCCATAGGCAAAGGAAAAGATGCCCAAGGACAAGTAAATCTAACTATCGAAATTGAAGGAAAATGCCTTAACGGGAAAGCTATTTCCACTGATATTGTGGAAGCATCGGCTCTGGCCTATCTGAGGGCCATAAATCGTTATTATTGGCAAAAAATGTTTTTTTAGGAGGCAAAAATATGAGTTTGACCCTAGCCGAGAAAATACTGGCCAAGAAAACGGGCCGAAAAGTGGAACCCGGCGAATTCCTTTTACTAGAGGTCGATGTGGCCTTGGGCAATGACATCACTGCCCCTTTGGCTATTAAAGAATTTTATCAGGCAGGAGGGGATAAAATTTATGACCCAGAAAAAATTGTCTTAGTCTCAGATCATTTCACGCCCAACAAGGATATAAAATCGGCTGAGCAAGCCAAACAAATGCGGGAATTTGCCAAGACCCAGAAAATAAAAAAATATTTTGAAATAGGGCGAGGAGGAATTGAGCATGTTCTTTTACCCGAGGAAGGAATAGTTAAGCCCGGCCATCTGGTTGTGGGGGCGGATTCTCATACTTGCACCTATGGAGCCCTCGGCTCCCTGGCTATAGGCGTTGGTTCGACAGATTTGGCAGGTGTCTTTCTTGCGGGAAAAGTATGGCTCAAAGTTCCGCCCACCATCAAGATTGAATTAATAGGCAAGCCCAAAAAATATGTTTCGGGGAAAGATATAATTTTAAAAATAATTTCCCTTTTGGGAACTGAGGGGGCCAACTATAAAGTTTTGGAATTCAGTGGTGAAGGAGTGAAAAATTTGTCTATGGCGTCCAGATTTACCATGGCCAATATGGCGATTGAAGCCGGGGCAAAAACTGGCATTTTTCCAGTAGATGAAAAAGTAATTGATTATGCTCAAGAAAGAGGCTACAAAGCTGAACCGCTGCTGCCTGATAATTCAGCCAAATATGAAAAAATATACAAATTTCACCTTAACGAGATTAATCTCCAGGTGGCTCGGCCCTGTTTACCCTCTAATTCAAAAGATATTCAAGAAATTGAGAAAGAAAAAATAAAAATTGATCAAGTGGTCATTGGCAGCTGTACTAATGGCCGCTTAGAAGATTTAAGAATAGCCGCTTCAATAATGAAAAAGAGTAAAGTTCATGAAAATGTCAGATGCATTGTGATCCCTGGATCGCAAAAGGTTTATTATGCCGCCTTACAAGAAGGACTGATCGAAACCTTTATTCAATCAAATTGTGTTGTGTCTCCACCAACTTGTGGACCTTGTCTCGGGGGACATATGGGAGTGTTGGCTAAAGGAGAAAGAGCCGTAGCCACAACCAACAGGAATTTCAGAGGAAGAATGGGCCATCCAGAAAGTGAAATATATCTTGCCTCTCCAGCGGTGGCCAGTGCTAGTGCTCTCAAGGGCTTCATCTGTAGTCCTGAAAGCCTTTAAAACTTGGAGGTTAAAATGCAAATTAAGGGCAAAGTTTTTATTTTTGGAGATAACATTAATACTGACCTAATCATTCCGGCCAGGTATTTACTCACCTCCGACCCCCAAGAATTAGCCAAGTATTGCTTTGAGGATATAAGGCCAGGTTTTGGCCAAAGAAATGATGTTCAAGGGAGTATCGTCATTGCTGGAGAAAATTTTGGTTCCGGTTCTTCTCGTGAACATGCTCCTCTAGCTATAAAAGGAGCTGGTATTAAGTGCGTCTTGGCCAAATCTTTTTCCAGGATTTTTTTAAGAAATGCCATTAACATCGGACTGCCTATTGGCGAGCTATCCCTAATAAATGAATTTAAAGAAGGAGATGAGATAGAGATTAATTTCTCTTCTGGAAAAATTGTCAATAGGAGAACCCAGAAAACTTTTGAAATTAAACCCTACCCTCCTTTTCTGCAAGAAATAATAATCAGCGGGGGATGGCTCAATTATTTAAAAACATTAGGGACCAAGGAGGAAAGATGAGAATAGCAGTTTTACCGGGTGATGGAATTGGTCAGGAGGTCATGAACGAATGTCTAAAGGTGCTAAATTTAATTGAAAAAAAATATAATCTTGAAATAAGAATTGAATATGGCGAGATTGGAGGAGTAGCCATTGATAAATATGGAACCCCTCTACCGGAAGAAACAATAAATATTTGTTTGAAAGCTGAAGCGGTTCTCTTAGGTAGTATCGGTGGCCCGCAATGGGATGATCTTCCGCCAGAAAAAAAGCCTGAAATTGGAGGACTTTTAAAATTAAGAAACCTCCTCAGACTTTATGCCAATCTAAGACCGATAATTCTTTTTGAAAAATTAAAAGACATTTCCCCTCTCGCCAACAAAAATTTAAAAGGGGAAATTGATATTCTTATCATTCGAGAACTCTCTAGCGGAATATATTATGGCTACCCCCGGGCTCTTAACCAGGCAGAGGCTTATGATACAATGCATTACCAAAGGTCAGAAATTGAAAGAATCGCTCGATTGGCTTTCAAAATCGCTACTAAAAGAAGAAAAAAAGTTACCTCGGTAGATAAAGCTAATGTCCTTTATAGTTCAATGCTCTGGAGAGAGGTAGTGGAAAAAGTGGCCCATGATTATCCTGAGGTGACCCTTAATCACCTTTATGTTGATAATGCGGCCATGCAACTGATATTAAATCCAGGACAATTTGATGTAATTTTAACCTCCAATCTCTTCGGAGATATCCTCTCCGATGAGGGAGCGGCCTTAGTTGGTTCTCTGGGCCTTTGCCCTTCAGCTTCGATAGGCAAAATAAATCTCTATGAACCAGTTGGTGGTTCCGCTCCTGATATTGCCGGAAAAGGGGTGGCTAATCCAATGGCTCAAATTCTCTGCTTAGCCCTGATGTTTGAATATTCTTTTAAGATGCAGTCTATTTCTAAAGCTATCTGGCGAGCAGTGGAAATGACCATCAACAATGGATTCAGAACTCCGGATATTTCCAAAGGAAAAATAAACCCTGTAGAAACCTCTCTGATTGGAGATCAGGTTTGTGAGTATTTGAAATCATTATAAAGGAGAGATGTTCATGTATGACCAAAAGCATTTTCAAGGAGCAAAAAAATTTTGGTACCAGGGAAACTTTTATGACTGGAATAAACCAGTTATTCACTGTATGTCTCATGCCTTACATTACGGCACTTCTGTTTTTGAAGGGATAAGGGCTTATTCTACGCCTAAGGGACCAGCCATATTTCGGCTGCCTGAGCATGTAGACAGATTATTTTACTCCGCCTCAGTTCTCGGCCTAGAAATTCCCTTCTCCAAAGAGAAAATTACTTCATCAATTGTTGAAACTATAAAAGAGAACGAACTAACCTCAGCGTATATTAGACCCCTTGTCTTTTTCTCTTATGGAACTTTGGCCCTTTTGCCCCAAGATTGTTCGGTCGAAGTAGTAATTGCTGCCTGGGAGTGGGACATCTATCTTGGTGATAGAATTCGTCAAGAAGGAGCTAAAGTTTTAATACTGCCAGTTAAAAGATTTCACCATTCCCAAATTGTTCCCTCCGCTAAATTGGGGGGATTATATGTCCAATCCCAAATAGGCATAAGATATGCTAAGGAAAGAGGCTTTGATGAAGGGATCTTTTTAAATCTGGAAGGGAATATAGCCGAAGGTTCAGGAGAAAATATATTTATTGTGAAAAATAAAGTCATCAAAACAAATTTTAAAAGTGAATCAATTCTAGAGGGCATCACCCAAAAAAGCATTATCGAAATAGCCAGAGACCTTGGGTATCAAGTAGAAATTGGAAAAATCACTAAAAATGAATTGTTCAAGGCTGATGAAGCTTTTTTTACTGGTACAGCCACAGAAATCGCCCCTATAGTTTCGGTCTGGGAGGAAAATGAAGAAGGAACTGAGAGAACAAAACATCTCATTGGAAAAGGAAAACCTGGAGAAATTACTTTGCATCTTTATCAAAGTTTTCTGGAAATAGTCCAAGGGAAAAATAAAAAATTTGAGAGATGGTTAACTTATGTGCAATAAATAATTAAAGAGATGTACACTTGGCCCTATGGTCTTGGTAGTTTAAAATTGAACCTAGGTCTTCTAGCACACCTAGAACGTGGACTAAAGCAGTAATCCTAACTTCTAGATATAGCTAAAATTAATTGAACCTTTCGGAAAAAACTTGTCTTCCCTCACCTTTAAATTTTCCGGTTATATTTAAATTTCTTGAATAAAAGATAACTCTTCTCTTTATAGCCAATTAAGGCAAAACAAGTTCTAGAAATAATTCAATTGGCAAGATATTATCAAAATCAATCCAAGACTTCTTAGGGGGCAACCACTCTGGCCTCATCATCGAATTCTAAAACAAAATCTTTTATACTCCAATAATAACCTAATAAAACTACAATATTACTCTTGACTTCTTAATTCAGAGGCAATAGACTTACTAAGATGAGCCAATCAGTTATTGTTCTCGTAGGAATTGCTGGTCTATTTATCCTCTTGGTTAAAACAAAAATCCATCCTTCTCTTCTTTTTGCTTCACTTCTTTTTCTTTTCTTTCTCTTGAATCTAATCAAAGTGGAAGATATGCTCGGGAACTTTGTCAATCCCTCGCTTGTTTCTCTTATCCTTCTCTTAGTCATTGCTTACGGAATAAACAAATCCTTCCTTAATGATTACTTCTCCCGGCTCATTATCAAGAACCATTCTTTGCCAAAAACCATTTTTCGTTTGAGTTTCTTAGCTGGTGGTTTATCCGCTTTTATTAACAACACAGCTGTGGTGGCCTCTTTTCTCGGTCCCATTAAAGCCAATCGGCGCTTCCCTCCTTCCAAACTGTTAATTCCTCTTAGTTATAGCGCCATCCTGGGAGGAACACTGACTTTAATCGGTACTTCTACTAATCTTATTGTCAATAGTTTTGTTATCAAAGAAGGACTTCCGCCCCTAGGAATCTTTGATTTCGTTTATGTAGGCCTTCCCCTCTTTTTGGCCGGAATTATCTATTTAAGTCTGGGAGCCCCTCATCTCCTGCCCACTATTAAAGAAAAAAGGCCCAAGCCTTCCCGTTTTTTTCTGGAAGCCAAAGTTTTATCCGGTTCGCGCCATATAGGTCGAACCGTTCAAGAAAACAATTTCCGAAATTTAGAAAGCCTCTTTCTAGCCGAAATAATCCGTCAAGGTAAATTAATTTCTCCGGTAACTCCTGACGAAATAATTCAAGAGGAAGATATCTTAGTCTTTGTAGGAGAAGTTTCCCAAATCAAAGATATTGAAAAATTCGATCGACTTCAGGTTTTCGAAGAAGAAAATTGGAAAATTCTGGAAAAAAATTTGGTAGAAGTCATCCTCTCTCATAACTCCACTCTTATCGGCAAAAGTATCAAAGAGGTTAACTTTCGGGCTAGATTCGATGCGGTAGCGGTGGCCGTCAAGAGAGGAGAGCAAAAATTATCAGGAAAAATCGGTTCGATTAAATTACAACCTGGAGATAGTCTGGTGCTGGCTGTGGGCACCGACTTTGGAAAAAAAGAAGACTTAAGCAGCCATTTCTATTTCGTTCACCCTCTCCCTGTAGCCAAAAAACTTAATGTCCAACAGAGCCTGGTAGCAATAAGCTTGTTTCTAATAGCCATTATTCTTAGTGCCACGGGCGTAATTTCTTTGGTTAAATCACTAATGATAGTTCTTTTTTCTTATTTTCTCCTCGGGTTTCTCTCTCTAGAGGAAATAAAAGAGAATCTTCATTTTGAACTGATTGCCCTTATTGGCTCAGCCATTGGGGTAGCTGAGGTAATGATTCATTCGGGAGCTGCCCAAACCATAGCTAATCTTATTTTATCCGTCTTTAACTCCTTCGGCCCCTGGGGAAACCTAATAGGAGTTTTTCTTTTAACTCAAGTACTAACTCTTTTTATTACCAACAACGCTACCGCGGCTCTTTCCTTCCCTATTGCTTACACTACTGCTCTTTCCCTCGGAGTAAATCCTCTACCTTTTATTATGGTCATTGCTTACGGGTCCAGTAGCAACTTTCTCACACCTTATTCCTATCAAACCAATTTAATGATTTACGGTCCTGGAAATTATCGCTTCCATCATTACCTCAAGACGGGTCTTCCTTTAGCTCTTATCTATGGGATTATTGTCTGTACTCTTGTCCCCCTCTTCTTTCACTTTTAGTCCTTTTCTGGGACCCCACATTAATTCAATCATCCTTGCCTTTCTTAAAATCCAACTCTAAACAAAGAATCCTTTTTTCTCAAATCAACTAAGCCCAGCCGTCAAAATCTTTCAGTGTTAAGAAAAAATAACTCTAGCCTCATAAAACTTGATCCTTTGGGCAAAAACAAGGTCAAGCCAGATAAAAAATAGGTTTAGGCCAAGAAAAATTAAAAATTTTTTTTAACTTCTTTCTAAGCTAGATATAATAACTAATCATGGCTCAAAATAATTTAGTGGCCGTCGGGATTGACTCTGGCACTCAAGGGACTAAGGTTCTTCTGGTTAACTTCAAAGGGGAAGTCCTGGCCCGCGGTTATGCCCCTCACCCTGAACCTACTGGTCGCCGACCTGGAGAAAAAGAACAAAATCCCGAAGATTGGATCAAGGCCCTGAAGAAAGCCTGGCACCAGGCTCTTAACCAGAGTGGTCTATCTCCCCGAAAAATTGTCTCTTTAGGCGTTTCGGCCCAACAGCATGGTTTTGTTCCCTTGGATAAATCAGGACGACCTCTCCGCCCAGCCAAATTATGGAATGACACCTCCACGGTTAACGAAACCGAGGCAATCAGGCAAGCTCTAGGAGGAAAAGAAAAATTCATCGAAAAAGTAGGCCTTCATCTGGCAGTTGGTTATACCGCCTCTAAAATTCTCTGGTTGAAAAAAAATGAGCCCGCTAATTTCAAACGGCTGAAAACTATCCTCCTTCCCCACAACTATATAAATTTCGTTCTGACTGGAGTGGCCCATATGGAGTATGGAGACGCCTCGGGAACGGGATTGATGGAAATCCGTCAACGAAAATGGCAACCAGAAGTATTGCACGTCATTGACACCAACTTGGAGGAAAAACTTCCTCCTTTATCCCATCCCAGGTCGCCAGTAGGCTATGTTACCGGGCGCATAAAAGACGATTTCAATCTGGATAGGGTCCTGGTAGCGGCCGGCGGAGGCGACAATATGATGGCGGCTATTGGCACCGGTAACACCAGGGCGGGGTTGGCTACTCTTAGTTTGGGTACTTCAGGAACAATCTTTTCTTACTCTCCTCAGCCTATCATTGATCCTCAAGGAGAAATCGCCGCCTTTTGTGATAGTACGGGAGGCTGGTTGCCCTTACTGTGCACCATGAACGTCACCAATACCACCGAAAAAATCAAACAACTCTTTCAATTAAGCAATCAGAACCTTGAATCTCTAGCTAATCAATCTCCCCCTGGAGCTGGTGGGTTGATTTTCCTTCCTTTTCTTAATGGAGAAAGGGTTCCGGAAATTCCATTTGGGAAAGGAGCCTTCATCGGTCTAACTCAGCATAATTTCTCACCAGAATATTTTGTCCGGGCAGTCCTCGAAGGAACCATCTTTAATTTGGGCTATGGCTGGGCAAGAATGAAACAATTGCAACTCAATCCTTCCGAGATTCGTGTCACTGGCGGAGGAGCTAAAAATAAGACCTGGCTTAAAATAGCTGCTTCTATCCTTAATTGTCCTCTTTTCACCCTCGCTGAAAATGAAGCCGCGGCCTATGGAGCCGCTTTGCAAAGTATCTGGACCTATCTTCAAGAACAGGGTGAAGCTATTTCTTTATCAGAACTCACGGCCCACTTGGTCAAAAAAATCCCTTCTCCCATTGAACCTGACCTTGAATTAGTGACTTTTTATGGTGAATTACAAACTAGATTTAACCTGGCCTGGCAGTCTCTCCCCTGGAGCTCTCTAATCGGGCAGCCAGAAGAATCCACTTAGATTTAATCTTGCTCCAATAATAAAAATGTCTTATTCTTTAAGAAAAATGAACTTTTTTTCATTCCAAAAGACTCTGTTCTAAGGAGGAGGAATGACTGAATACAAATTATGGATAAACGGACAGGCGGTTGATGGTTTCGAAACTAGGGAAATTCTCTCTCCTTATGATGGTACACCTGTAGCTAAAGTCCACTTCGCCAATCGAGCTTTAATGCAACAAGCCATTGACTCGGCCGCCCACGCCTTTCAGCAGACAAAATCTCTCTCGAGTCATGAGCGCTATAAAATTCTCGAAAAAATATCGCAGACTATTGCCGACAGAAAGGAAGAACTCGCCCAATCCATTGCTTTGGTGGCCGGCAAACCCATTCGTTCAGCTCGGACTGAAGTGGAAAGAGCTGTCAACACTTTTCTCATTGCCGCTGAAGAGGCTAAAAGAATCTATGGAGAACTTATTCCTCTTGACTTAACACCAGCCACCAAAGATCGCTGGGGACTTGTACGCCGTTTTCCCCTGGGAGTCATTGCTGGGATAACACCTTTTAATTTCCCCTTGAATCTGGTAGCCCACAAAATGGCCCCGGCTATCGCTTCGGGCAATGCTTTTATCCTTCGGCCAGCCTCTCAAGTCTCCCCAACTGCTCTCCTTTTAGGAGAAATTGTCCACTCCACCGACATTCCTCCGGGAGGAGTAAATATTTTGCCTTCCAGTTATAATGCAGCTGAAGCCCTGCTCGAAGAGGAACAAGTGAAAATGGTGACTTTCACCGGCAGCCCGGCTGTAGGATGGCCCTTGAAGAAAAAAGCTCCCAAAAAAAGAGTTACTCTCGAATTAGGGGGTAACGCAGCTGTAGTCATCGAACCTGATGCTGATCTTGAATATGCTATTTCCCGATGTCTTTTAGGAGCTTTTGCTTATGCGGGTCAAATTTGTATCTCTATCCAAAGAATTTTCCTCCACGAGAAAATTTATGATCGCTTTCTCAACGAATTCATTGCCCAGACCAAAAAATTGAAAGTGGGCAATCCTCTTGAGGAGGAAACCGATGTGGGGCCTATGATTACTCTGGAAGCAGCCGAGCAAATCGAACAGTGGATCCAGGAAGCAGTAGAAGAAGGAGCTAGAATTCTCACTGGAGGCAAAAGAGAAGGAAACCTAGTTGAACCCACTATTCTGGAAAATGTGAAACCTGAGCTGCGAATTTCCTGGCTGGAAGCCTTTGCGCCCGTGGTGGTGATTTACAAATACAACGATTTTTCGCAGGCCTTGGAGAATGTTAATTATTCCATTTACGGTCTCCAGGCCGGTGTTTTCACCCATAACTTAAATAAGGCCTTCCAAGCCTTTGAAAAACTTGATGTCGGAGGAGTAATCATCAACGATATTCCCACCTTCAGAGTTGACCATATGCCTTATGGTGGAGTCAAAGAATCAGGTTTCGGACGAGAGGGTCTCCGGTACGCCATTGAAGAAATGACCGAACTTAAATTAATGGTAGTCAATCTCAAAACAGAATTATAATCCGGCTTATTGGCTTAAACCAAATACAAAAGAAGGAGTCTTTTTTCCGGAGAGAATAATTTTTATTTTCCCCTTTAAATCTCCTCCAAAGTCAACCTATCTTAAACTAGACATATTTTCGTGGAAGGAAAACTTGCCCGCAAAAATCCCCCTAGGAAACTCTTTTCCCTTTACGCTCCAGGCAGGAAGAAGAAAAGTTTCTAAACTTGACACAACAATCACCAAGACATAAACTAAAGCTTCATGCCATATCAATATGCCCCATTATATAACGTCTTACTATCTGGAGGTAATTCATGAAGCGTATTCGTCTATCCACTGTCAGAGATAAAATTAAAGAAATAGTCCAGCAGGCCAACTTCGAGCTTCAGGACGATGTCTTAAAAATTCTTCAAGAATGGCGGGAAAAAGAAGAATCACCCGCCGGTCAAGCAGTTCTAGAACAAATTCTGGAAAATGCCCGGATTGCTCGAGAAGAAAAATTAGGTCTTTGTCAAGATACTGGTCTAGCTGTCTTTTTTGTGGAACTAGGCGAACAAGTCCAATTGGAATATGATGATAATTTAACCAGTCTCCATGAAGCCATTACTGAAGGAGTCCGGCAGGGCTATGCTGAGGGATATCTAAGAAAATCAGTTGTTGAAGATCCCATTCGTCGTAAAAATACCGGTGATAACACTCCGGCCTTCATCCATTGGGAATTAGTCCCCGGCGATGTCTTTAAAGTCACCTTTGTGGCTAAAGGGGGAGGAGCTGAAAACATGAGTGCTATTCGAATGTTTGCCCCCGCGGCTGGGTTGGAAGGCATTGAAGACTTTGTGGTGGAAACAGTGGATAAAGCTGGTTCTAATCCTTGTCCTCCTATAATTATCGGGGTAGGAGTGGGTGGTAACTTCGAGTACTCCGCTCTCCTGGCTAAAAAAGCTCTCCTCCGACGTCCTTTAGGCACACCTAATCCTGATCCCTTCTACGCTGAAATGGAAAAAAGACTTTTGGAGAGAATAAACAACCTGGGTATTGGTCCCCAAGGAATGGGGGGACGCTGCACGGCTCTGGCTGTTCATGTAGAAGCTTTTCCCTGCCATATTGCTTCCATGCCAGCAGCAGTCAACATTCAGTGCCATTCTCACCGAGTGCTAAGTTTTGAGCTGTAACTCCTTTGACTTAAAATTTTTTCACTCAAAAGGATGAGTTTCAAAAAGAAAGCGGAGTGAATCTCTTTGGATTTTACAAATTAGAGGAGCTAAAATGGTTGAAATAAGATTTCATGGCCGCGGAGGTCAAGGAACTGTAGTGGCCTCCAAAATTCTGGCCGATGCCATTAACAAAGAAGGAAAATTTGTCCAGGCTTACCCTGAATTTGGAGTGGAACGTCGGGGAGCTCCAGTTTATGCCTTTATTAGAATTGATGAGACTCCCATTTTTGACAAAAGTCGGATTTACTCCCCTGACCATATCGTTGTTCTCGACCCCACTTTGATCGAAGCAATTGACGTCACCGAAGGCCTCAAAGAAAAAGGCTGGATTATTGTCAACACCGATAAAAAACCTGAAGAATTGGCTTTCCCAACCAAATACCGAGTTGCCACTATTGACGCCACTCACATCGCTCTTAAACATCAATTGGGCACCCGGGCCACTCCTATCGTTAATACCGCTATTGTGGGAGCAGTGGTCAAAGTCTTGGATTTAGCCCGTTTAGAGTCAGTTATTCAAGCAGTCAAAGAAGGAGTTCCCCTTAAACCCGAAGAAAATGCGGCGGCGGCCAAAGAGGCTTATGAATCAGTAGTCTTTCACTCTTAATAAGGAAAGAACCATGAAAAAACAACAACCCACAAAAAAAATTATTTTTCATTCAGAAAAAGAGATGCCTCTGGCTCCATATTCCCTTGGCTCCATGCTTCATAATCGCACAGGAGCCTGGCGAAATATTCGTCCTGAAATCAACTTGGAAAACTGTATTCAATGCGGTATTTGCTGGAAATTCTGCCCCGACGTAGCTATTTACATTGAGAACGAATATCCCGTGGTAGATTACACTTACTGTAAAGGATGCGGTCTTTGTGCTGAAGAATGTCCTGTTAAATGCATTACCATGGTGGAGGAAGAAAAATGAGAAAAGTTCTAATGGGTAATCATGCCCTCTCTTACGGAGCTATGCTTTCCCGGGTTCAAGTCGTTGCCGCTTATCCCATTACACCTCAAACCCAGGTGGTAGAATTACTTTCGGAGATGTGCGCCGAGAAAATTTTGGACGCCCAGTTTATTAAAGTAGAATCTGAACACTCAGCTATGGCGGCCTGTTTAGGGGCTTCTTTAGCCGGGGCCAGAACTTTTACCGCCACTTCAGCTCAGGGATTGGCCCTTATGCATGAACTTCTCCATTGGGCTTCCGGAGGACGTTTACCCGTCGTCCTGGGCAATATTAATCGAGCCATGGCTCCGGGATGGAGTATCTGGACTGATCAAAATGACAGTCTTTCTCAAAGAGATACAGGTTGGATGCAATTTTACTGCGGGTCTAATCAAGAAGTTTTGGATAGTGTCATCCAAGCCTTTAAAGTAGCCGAAAAACTCCATATCCCAGCTATGATTATTCTCGACGCTTTTTCCCTCTCTCACACTTATGAAATAGTCGATGTTCCGGATCAAGAAAAAGTAGACAAATTCCTGCCCCCCTTTCAACCTAAATTTCGCCTGACACCAGATGAGCCGCATGCTTTCGGTGGATTAACTTCTCCTGAACATTATTTCGAACTTCGCTATAAACTTCAGAAAGATATGGAGAAAGCCCCGGCTCTTATCGAAGAAACAGGTCAAGAATTCGAGGAGTTGTTCGGCCGCAAATTAGGCTTAGTTGATCCCTATAAATGCGATGATGCTGAAATTATTTTAGTCACTTCAGGCACCACCGGCTATACAGCCCGAGTGGCCGTGGATCATTTCCGTGAGAAAGGATTGAAGGTGGGCAACCTGAGAATCAGAGTGCTCCGTCCTTTCCCCTTTGAGAAAGTCCAGTCTATCCTTTCTCACGCGAAAAAAGTAGCGGTTATTGACCGCAATATTTCTTACGGCCACCACGGTATTTTTTACCAAGAAGTAAAATCGGCTCTCTATGGAAATTCTTCCGTGCCTGTTTTTGGTTATATTACCGGTCTGGGGGGCCGCGATATCACCCTAAATACCTTCCAGAAGATAATTGAAGAAACCCAGCGTAATGAGACTCCCCCCGAAAGGATCAGCTGGATAGGAGTGAAAAAATGAATCATCCCCAGAAAAAGAAACAGAATAAAATGCGTCTTACTCTTCCCCTTGAAGAATATATGCATTCAGGGCATCTTGCCTGTCAAGGCTGCGGGGCTACTTTAGCTATGAGGTATGTCCTTAAGGCCTTAGGCCAAAGAACCGCCCTCTGTATCCCCGCTTGCTGTTGGTCTGTCATCGATGGACCTTTTCCTTATTCTTCACTAGATGTCCCCATATTTCACTGCGCCTTTGAAACCGCGGCTATTTCTGCCGCCGGACTTAAAGCTGGTTTAGAAATGGTGGGCGATCATGAAACACAGGTAGTAGCTTGGGCAGGAGACGGAGGCACCTTTGATATTGGCATCCAGGCTCTTTCTGGAGTAGCCGAAAGAAATGATGACATCATTTATGTCTGTTATGATAATGAAGCCTACATGAATACTGGGATTCAGCGCAGCTCGGCTACCCCTTTTGGAGCTTGGACCACCACGACTCCAGTTAAGCATTATAAGAACCGGCCTAAAAAAGATATTGATGCTATTTTGGCAGCTCACCGTATTCCCTATGTCGCCACAGCGAATATTTCCTATCCTGAAGATCTTTACCGCAAAGTTCTTAAAGCCAAAAATATCAAAGGAACTCGATTTATTCATATTTATGCCCCCTGCCCTTCCGGCTGGAAAACAAGACCCGAGGACACAATAAAATTAGGTAAATTGGCTGTTCAAACTTGTATTTTTCCCCTCTTCGAAGTAGAGGAAGGCAGCACTTGGAAAATAAATATTAAACCTCGAGAGAAAAAGCCAGTTGAAGAATATTTGATGCGCCAGGGAAGATTTCGCCATCTTACAGCTGAAGCCATTGCCCTTATTCAAGAAGAAGTTGATCGCCGTTGGGCTCGGCTTCTGAAGTATGAAGAAACTTCTCCCTTATAGACTCGAAATAATCTTACTTTTTTGGTCTAATTCTGCTGAAAGGAAATAACCCTCAGCAGGGAAATCGACTTAAAATTTTTATGAGCAAAACCTCAATTTCTTAAAAATAAGAACAGAATTTATCTCCTTCACTGAAAGTCAGCCATAATTACTGCAACATAGCCGACATAGAGGAGAAGTAACCTGTTATGAGCAATACTCCAATCAAAATCAATAACACTCCACCAGCAATGGTAATAATTCGAAAATACTTCCTGATAGATTGGAAATACTCAAAAAATTTATTAATTAAAACACCGGCTAAAAGAAAGGGCAGACCTAGCCCGATGGAATAAACCGCCAAAAGAATAATGCCTTTTATTAGACTTTGAGTAGAGGCGGCCATAGTTAGAATAGCTCCTAGAATGGGGCCAACACATGGAGTCCAACCCGCTCCAAAAGCCATTCCCACAATGACTGTGCCTAGCATTCCCAATGGTTTCTCTTGAAGATGGAACTTTCTTTCTCTCTCCAGAAAAGCTATTTTGAAAACTCCAGCAAAATGGAGTCCCAGAATAATAACAATGACCCCACCTATTCTTTCCAGCCAGTGGATATTCTCGGCCAAAAAACGTCCCAAAAATGTGGCTGAGGCTCCAAGAGAAATAAACACCAGGGAAAAACCGAGAATAAAAAGCAAGGAATTCCCGATGACTATCTTTCTGACTTTTTTCAAGTTTTCCTCATGAGACATCTCGTCCAGTGAAACTCCAGTAATAAAAACCAGATAGGAGGGAATTAAAGGCAGAATACAGGGGGAAAGAAAGGAAAGTAATCCAGCTGAAAAAGCTACAAAAACCGAGATATTTTCTGTGCCAGACATTGGATGTTGAATTAAGTTGGCTTATTTATTTAAATCTAAAAAATATCTTTCCAGAGTCTCTTTATCCATGTAGCCAACATGCTTGTCTCTGATTTTTTTCTCTTTGTCAATAATAATTGTGGTGGGAATAAAACGGCCAGGTTGGTAAGCCTTAATAATTTCATTGGTAAACATGGCCACTGGATAGGGAATATGAGTATCATTTACAAATTCTCTAACTTTGCTTACTCCTCGATCAACTGAGATACCAATAATGACCATTCCTTTATCTTTATATTTCTCATAAATTTCAATAAAACCAGGAATTTCTTGTCGACAGGGAGGGCACCAGGTGGCCCAAAAATTTAAGAAAATAACCTTGCCCTCAAAATCGGCCAGAGAAATAGTCTGACCATTTAAATCAGTCAAAGTAAAATCAGGGGCAGGAGGATATTCCTTTTCAGCACTTATTATCAGTGATGGCCACAGCCAGGCTAAAAGAAAACAGCTGAGTAAAGAAATAAAGAGCACTTTCTTCATCATTTTCTCCTAATTATAGAATTTAGATGATAATTATAGGGTTCTTCCCCTCTTTTGGCAATAACTCTTTACTTTTTTTTATAAACCAGCTTGCCCCCAATAAAAGTCATCAATACTTCTGTCTGGAGAATCTGGTCATCAGGACAGGTAAGAATATTTTGAGAAAGCACCACGAAATCAGCCAATTTTCCGGGGGTAATACTACCAAGAATTTTTTCTTGGAAAGAAGCCAGAGCTCCATTGAGAGTGTAAGAGCGGAGAGCTTCTTCCCGGGTCATTGCTTGATCGGGATAAAAGAACGACCCATCATCCAACCGTCTGGTTACAGAAGCATAAAAACACTTAATTGGATCGACATCCTCTACTGGAGCATCGGTACCATTACAAATGAGGGCTCCTGAATCGAGTAATTTTCTCCAGACATAAGCCCCTTCGGCAGCTCTTTTGGCTCCCAACCTCTTGGTGACCCAAGGACCGTCAGAAGTACAATGAATTCCTTGCATGGAAGCTATTACTCCTAACTGGGCAAAACGAGGAATATCCTCCGGATGAAGATGCTGGGCATGTTCAATCCGCCAACGTAAATCTTTCTTTTCAGGATGCGTCTTAAAGACTTCCTCGTAAATATTTAACACTTCCCGATTGGCCCGATCACCAATAGCATGGATACAAAGCTGCCAGTCATTTTCAATGGCTAATAAAGCTGTCTGACGGATAGTTTCAAGAGGAGTGGTGTTAAAACCGGTACTAGTGGGCAAATCCGTATAAGGTTCCAGTAACCAGGCACCGTGAGCCCCCAGGGCCCCATCCATAAATCTTTTAATAGCTCGGACAGTCAAATGATATTGGCCATAACCCTCAAGACGGTACTCATCTATTCTTTGAGCTAGGCGATCATTACTCTCATTAATCATCACATATAATCTTATTTTCAACCGCCCTTCATCAATTAAGCGCTTATATAAGTCAATGGTCTCAAAAGAAACTCCTGGATCATGAACACAAGTAACTCCTTTGGCCACACACTCTTCGGCTGCAAGAAGAGCGATCTTCTCCAATTCCCTTATTCTTTCTTCAGGAGATTTCTTCGCCTGATCACGGGCATAAGCTCGGCTAATCAATCCCTGAGCTGTTTCCCGGAAAACTCCAATCGGCTGGCCTCGTTTATCCCGAACAATCTCTCCTCCCTCAGGATCAGGTGTTTTTGAAGTAACACCGGCCAGCTCCATAGCCCGGGCGTTGGCAATAGCCGAATGGCCGCTGGCATGCGTGAGAAAGACCGGATTGTCAGGGGAAACAGCACTTAATTGATGATGAAAGGGTAAACCATCAATATTCGGCTGGGGTGTTGCCTGCCATTTCTCTTGATGCCATCCCCGACCTAAAATCCATTCTCCCGGCCGAGCTTGGGCTACCGCCTTTTTAACCTTTTCCACAATTTCGCCCCAACTGCGACAAGACCTCAAATCAAGAGTTAACTTGGAGCGACCAATCCCCATAAAATGAGCGTGAGAATCAATAAAACCTGGAATTAAAGTTTTGCCTTCCAGGTCAATTACTTCTGTTCTATCAGAAATATAATGATTAATTTCTTCTCTTGAGCCCACGGCTATAATCACTCCATCTCTAACAGCTACAGCGGCTGCCTCCGGCGTCTTTTCATCCATGGTCACTATCTGACCATTAATAAAAGCCAAATCAGCCTCTTCCATTTTTTTCTGGCAGCCCAGATTAAAGACAAGAAATATCCCAATCAGAAAAAAACAAACTCTACTAATTTTTTTCATGCTTATTACCCCTCCATTTAAAATTCACCTTTTCATCATAAATCTTAGCCTTATTTAACTTCAAGAGAAAAAATTGGCCAGGTACTCCAACTTTAACTTACTCACTTACCATCGATAAACTACAGCTGCCCAAGTGAAACCGGCGCCAAAGGCGACAAACACTAAAATATCACCTTTCTTCAATTGGCCACTTTCTTTTAATTCATGAATAGCCACCGGGATCGAGGCCACGGAGATATTCCCATATCTTTGAATGTTAGTATAGACTCTTTCGGGTGGAAGTTTCAATCGCTGACCCGTGGCATCAATAATCCTAATGTTAGCCTGGTGAGGTACTAAAAAATCAACATCTTTCTTTTTTAATCCGGCTATTTTCAAAGCCTCTACGGCTGCTTCTCCCATCCTTTTCACCGCATGTTTAAAGACCTCATTGCCCTTCATTTGAAGATAATGCAACTTTTGGTCAACCGAGTCATGAGAGGCCGGAATCCTAGTGCCTCCTCCAGGAAGAATGAGTAATTCTCCCAAAGAGCCGTCCGCCCCCCAGTAAGCAGAAAGCATACCCGAATCATCTTGACTTTCTTCCAAAATCACTGCTCCGGCGCCGTCACCGAATAAAACACAGGTTGAACGATCCTCCCAGTTAGTAATCTTCGTCAATAATTCAGCCCCAATTAGCAAGACCCGGCGTGCCGGGCCATTAAGGATAAGCCCTTCGGCGACAATCATACCGTAAAGGAATCCGGTACACCCCGCTGAAAGATCAAAAGCCGGGACATGATCGGCTCCTAAACTATGTTGGACCCGACAAGCTGTGGAGGGAAAAATTGTATCAGGTGTGGAAGTGGCCACTAAGATTAAATCTACTTCTTCTGCCGTAAGTCCAGCATCCTGAAGAGCTCTTCTGGCCGCCTCCGCAGCTAAATCTGAAGTAGCTTGTTCCTCAGAGGCAATATGTCTTTCTCGAATACCAGTGCGGGTCACAATCCATTCATCTGAGGTGTCAACCATCTTCTCCAAGTCCTGATTGGTCAGAATTTTGTCCGGCACATAGAATCCCGTACCCACAATTTTAATTCTTTTTATTTTCATCTCTCTCGCCCTCTTTTTAAATTGTTTTCTATAGCACAGATATCCCAATTTTGCAAATCAATTTTGGGTAGAGAGAAAGTCCAACTTCAAGAGACATTCTTCAGCCTCCCCCCAACTAGGAAAAAGTTCGACTCCTAATTTAAAAAAGTGACAAAAAATGAGGGCTATTTAAATTTTTATAGGTCACTCAACAAATTAAATGCTTTGAAGTTCAGAGATATTCTCCTTGGCCAGGATAATTAACGGAACACCTCTCCATCTGTCCGTTGAAAGAAAAAATTCTCTGATATAAAATTTTAAATAAATTTAGGAAGATCAAGATGAAGAAAAAAATATCTTTAATTATTTTTTTCCTGCTTTTCCTTCTTACCTGGTCTACTTCTTCCGGACTGGCTCAAACCAACCTGGGGCAATATGAAGATGAAGCTCCTTTACAATCTTGGAATAATTTTGGTTTGACCACAGCTGCCTCCCTAGCTCTGGGAATAAGCAAGATTGTTCTGCCTCTAAATAATTCAATTTCTTTATCCAACCCTTCTCTCTTGGTCAAATTAGCCAACTTAACTTTCACTCTTAATGGATCTTTTCTTCACACCTCGCTTCATCGTTATGGGCTGGTGAACACTGGAGTGCTTTTAACCCAAGAAAACGTGACCAACAATATCAGTGCTCTCGATTATGGCGGAGTCTCCTTTAAAATAAAAGCCTGGACAATTGGGATTAGTATAGGGCTTCTTGAATACTACGACCGACCTGGGGTAGATTTGCAAAAGGACTACCAAGGAAGAATCTATTATAAATTAAATTACAATCAACAGGGTCTACTCCGAAATTTCAATTTGGCTCTGGCTCGCCCCCTCAGCCGCCATTTATTGGTCGGGCTGGGCTTTAATCTTGTTCAGGGAAACTGGCAGAGAAGGGTAAAAGAAGAATGGCTTATTTCCCAAATAATTATTCAAGATAATCGACAAGAAGACTATCGGGGATTTTATCTTAATGGAGGACTAACCTTTCTTTTCAACGACCATCTGTGGGCTAGTTTAGCCTTCCGGACTCCTTTCAAAAAAAAGGCCACCGCTGAAAGTCAACTGAGCTACAGGGCTTCCCTCTTTCAAACTAATATCACTATTTCCGCCCAAGCTAACAATTTTTATCAGCAACCTCTAGTTTTGGGCACCGGCTTTTACTGGGAGTTTAATTCCCCTGGCCGTCTTCTAGCCGAGCTGACTTATTTCCGCTGGTCAGATTATCAAGCCCATTTCTTCGAGGAAAATTTGGGGCGAAACTTCAAAGACACCATTCAGTTGTCTATGGGCTTAGAATACCCCATAACTTCTCAACTTTTCGGAGTCTCAACAGAGTTCCCCCTAAGATTGGGCTCGTTTTTCGACCCTCAGCCCACGAAAAGTGAGAAGACTGCCTATCTGGGAATTACCTTAGGGACTGGGGTACATTGGTCTCATTTTCATTTGGATCTAGGGTTAGCTATCGCCAAAGAAATAAGCAACGAGTCCGGTTTACACCTTGGTAAGCTTGGGGTAACTATTTCTTATAATTATTAGCTAGGATAAAAAATGAGAAAAGACAAAATCATCAGCAAGTTTTCAAATTCATTGCTTTTTGGTTGGTGGGGCCTATGGCTAATTCTCCTTCTTGCTTCCCCGATTTCTGGAACTACCTCTTCTTGGGGGGACTCCTTAATTGTCAGTCTGAGTAAAAAGCCAGAGTATTTGAAGCGGCTCCAGCCTTACTCCTTAGATTATCTTTTAGAGTGGGAAAATAAAATCTATTTGGTGGTCAATCCCCAAGAGTTGCAACTTCTTCAAAATTTAGACATCCCCTTTTCCCTGGAAAATTTTGAGCCGGCAAATAATCCTGATTCTCCGGGCTCTATTCAAACAAGCCTTAATGGAGCCTATCATTCTTATGCTGAACTTGAAGCTGACCTTTTTAATTTAGAAGAAACTCATCCTGAATGCTGTCTCTTGGTCAACTTAGGTCAAAGCGTCGAAGGGCGCAATATTTACGCTTTGAAAATTTCGGATAATCCTGCCTTAGAGGAAAATGAACCAGGGGTAGTCTTTCTTGGCTGTCACCACGCCCGAGAATGGATTTCAGTTGAAGTCCCCTTCCTTCTAGCAAAATATCTAGTTGAACACTACCAGCGCGATCCATCAATCCAAAAATTGGTCGATCGAAGTGAAATCTGGATTATCCCCCTAGTCAATCCAGATGGTCTGGAATATTCAATTTATTTCTATCGTTATTGGCGAAAAAACCGCCGCAATTTGGGTCATGGACTTTTTGGGGTAGATCTTAATCGCAATTATGATTATCAGTGGGGACGAGATGATATCGGGTCCAGTCCGGACCCATCCTCCAATGTCTATCGAGGGCCATCTCCTTTCTCCGAACCTGAATCCCAAGCTATTAAAAAATTCATGGAACTTCACCCTCATTTAAAAGCTTTGGTCTCTTATCACAGTTACAGTCAAGTGATCCTTTATCCCTGGGGGTATACTAACAAGCCGAGTCATCTAGATGACCTCCTTAGATTTCTCGCTTCAACTATGTCTCAGAAAATGAAAGCTGTTTTTGGCACTAAATATTCCTATGGACAATCCGGAGCATCTTTTTACTTGACTAATGGGGACACTACTGATTGGGCTCTTGGGAAATTTGGTATTCCTGCTTTTACTATCGAACTTCCTCCGATTGATCGCTTTCGAGGAGGGTTTTTCAACGCAGAAGCTGATATCCAAAAAATATTCCAAGAAAATTTGCCGGCCGCTCTTTTTCTAATAGATTGGGCTATTCAAGGCCAAACCGCTTTTACCTCTCCTTCTTGCTCCTGGTGGCTAAAGAATCGAAACATCGGGGAAAGTCCCATCACTCACTAGAGCTGTTTCATTTGTTGCTTCATCTCCTGCAAATTACGGTTTATCCTCTCCAATTGATGAGCGTAAAGCATTAAAGCAGTTTCTGTGGCCACTTCAGCTTCAAAAAGTTCTCCTAAAGAAATAAATAGAGGCTGCTTGTCCTGCTGCAACTTTTCAAATGCTCTTAATAACTTTTCTTTCCTATCTTCCAATTTCGAAATCTCTTGTAATGTGCTTTCTTTTTTTTGGCTAAGTTCTCGTAAAAGATCGACCTTCTTCCTTTCCAACGATTCAACTTTGGCCATTAATGATTCTTTTTTGGCAGTTAATACTTCCTTCTGGTCCAGTTTTAATTGAACTAACTTTCTGGTGGCTAATTTCTTCTCCACTAACTGAGTAAGTACCTTTTCTAATTTACTCACTCCAACTGCAGATTCATCCTGAGAATTGTTTTCCTCTTTTAACCTAATTTCCTGGCGAAGGGTATTGATTTGTCGCATTAACTCTTCTTCTTGATGATGGAGTCCGGTTATCTCTCTCAATATTTCTTCTTCTTGTTCCTGAAGGGCTGACAGATGTTCTTTTACAGGAATTAGTTCCTGTTCCACCTCAGTTTGAATTAATTGAAAATGATGTTCCATTTCTTCTAATTTTTGTTTGTACATAAATATTTTCTTCTCAATCTGTTGAGTTTGTTCTTTTATCCTTTCTTTCTTCCTCTCAATGGCCGCCAATTTTCCTCGGAGACCCTTGCCTTTTTGGGGCCAATAATCCCCCCGCCATATTTCCTCCCCTAGTTCCCTTAAAACTTGGGTCTTTTTTTTCTCTTCGAGGCGGATTCTCACTTGAAGCCGCAACTTAGCGAACCGTCGCCTGGCGCCAAAAAAGAATTCATTTAACTTACGTCTGAGATTGCGATCCCGCAGAAAAATAAAAACCAACAGAAGAAGGATAACGCAGACCAAAAACCAAAAAATCCAATAAGGTAGACCAGCGCGTGGATTAGACTCCAGTTGGACAACCTGGTGACCTAATACTTGTAAGTCCATTATAAATTTTTAATATTTTTTTCAATTTCTAGCTGATTGTCAACCAGAAGATTAAATCTAACTTGGTTTCTTTCTCCTTTCTTAACTCAATAAATCCTGGCAGGCCTGACCATGGTCTTTTTGCCCAAGTTAGTTTAAAATAAAAAGCTATGCTGCCAAAAATTCTAGTCCATATATGTTGTGCACCTGATGGTCTCTATGTGTTAAAACTTCTTCAAACTCATTATCAGGTCACCGGCTATTTTTACAATCCCAACATTCATCCAATTGAAGAATATCAACTTCGCCTCAAAGAAACTCTCAAAATAGGCCAGTTTCTCCAGATTCCAATTATCTGTGGTGAGTATGAAGATAAATTCTGGTTTCAGGCTACAGCTCACTTCAAAAATGAACCGGAAAAAGGCCGGCGTTGTGATATTTGCTATGCCTTGCGATTAGCTAAAACAGCCCAAGTGGCTTCTTCCAGAAACTTTGATTTTTTCACTACAACTTTAACCCTGAGTCCTTGGAAAAAAGCAGCGGTGATTAATCACATCGGCCGGATGCTAGGAAAAAAATGGGGCATAAATTTTCTGGAGGCAGATTTTAAGAAAAAAAATGGCTTCAAAAAAAGTGTTGAACTATCGCGCCAATATGGATTATATCGACAAAACTACTGTGGCTGTCTTTATAGTCAAAGATAACCAGCTTGATGATCTTCAATCTCTCTTTAAAAAGATCCATCTTGGAGAAAAACAAGCTCTAGAAGCTACTTTTTTTGGCATCGTTCAAGGAGTAGGATTTCGGCCTTTCATCTATCGCCTAGCTTACCAACATCAATATAAAGGTTGGGTCAAGAATATCGGTCTCGGAGTAAGACTTCATTTAGAAAGTCAGAACCCAGAGTCTTATGATCAATTTTTCGTCAAATTGATAAAAGAACTCCCTCCTTTGGCCCAGATAGAAAAAATAGAATTTGCTCTAGCCCCTTGGGAGAATTGCTCCAAATTTTCTATTCATCCTTCTCAAAAAGGAGAAAGCTTCGTCTTTATTTCACCTGACATTTCTGTTTGTGAAAAATGTCTAGAGGAAATGTATGATCCCAGTGACCGCCGTTATCATTATCCCTTTATCAATTGCACGGATTGTGGTCCCCGCTACACTATTGTCCAACAACTTCCTTATGATCGACCTTTTACCACCATGAGTGGATTCATTATGTGCCCTGCTTGTCGGAAAGAGTATGAAAACCCTCTCGACCGCAGATATCACGCTCAACCCATTGCCTGCCCTGAATGTGGACCTCAAGTAGTTCTTCTTCAAGCTGGCTCTCGGAGCCCCCTTCAAGGCGGTATAAAAAAAGCTGCTGAACTTATTCAAGCTGGTCAAATAGTGGCTGTCAAAGGGTTAGGTGGTTTTCATCTTATTACCAATCCTTTTCATCCCCAAGCTGTCCAACGATTAAGAAAAATTAAGCAACGACAAAAGAAACCGTTTGCTTTAATGGCTCGCTCTTTAGAAGTCATTGAACGCTACGCTTATCTTCAGCCCAACGAACGAGAATGGCTTCTTTCTCCTCGCCGACCGATAGTACTCCTCCGAAAAAAGCAAGACATTCCGGGGATTGCTCCTCATCTCAAAGAAATAGGTTTTATGCTTCCTTACACTCCACTTCATTATCTCTTGCTTGATGAACTTGAATTGGTTATCGCCACCAGTTCCAATCGAAAAGATGCTCCTATCATGAAGGAGGAAACAGAAATTGATCCTCTCTGCGATTTCATCTTAACTCATAACCGGCCCATCCACATGCGAGCCGATGATTCAGTAATGAAAATTGTTAATGGCCAGCCTCTTTTCCTCCGTCGAGCTAGAGGATTCGTGCCTTACCCCCAATCTGTCCCTGATTTTCTTGCTCACTCTCCACCGATAATTGCTCTCGGAGGTGAGCTGAAAGACACCATCTCCATCTTTAAGAAAGGGTATGTAGTTACCAGCCAATTTCTGGGTGACCTCGATGATTATCAAAATTTTATTTACTTTGAAGAAACTCTCCACCATTTGCAAAAACTTTTCAGCCTCAATAACCCCCAATTACTGATAACTGATCTCCATCCCCATTTCCAAACCACCCGTTATGCTGAAAAACAATCAATCCCTCATCTTCGAGTTCAGCATCACTTCGCTCATCTTTTAGCTCCCCTTTTAGAACATGGTTATAGTCAGAACAAATTAGCTCTTGGAGTAGCTTGGGATGGATTTGGACTGGGTGAAGATGGTCATGCCTGGGGAGGAGAATTTTTTCTGTTTAATTACTCTTCTTACACTCGCTTGGCCCACTTTGAAGAAATGCCTCTTCCCGGAGGAGATACGGCCGCCCGACAACCCTGGCGAATGGCTCTGGCTTACCTCACCACCTATTTCGGCTCCGAGCTACCCCAAGTTCCCTCTCTTCAAACTATTCCCACCAGGGATAAGCGGCTTTTGCTGCAAATGATAGCCAATCAACTCCATTGCCCGCCGACTTCCAGTTGTGGACGACTCTTCGACGCTATTGCTTTCCTTTGCGGTGTCGCCCCCCCAGAAATCGAATTCGAAGCCGAAGCACCAATGAGATTGGAAGCTCTCACTCAAGACAATATTTCTGAAGCTAGCTATTCATTCCGAATAAACAAAAAGAGTCATCCTTGGATTATTCAATTTCAACCCTTGTTTAAAGAAATTCTGGAAGATATAACCAAAGAAAAAAATCCAAATTTAATTGCTACTAAATTTCACAACACTTTAGCGAAGTTGATTCAAAAGATAGCCCAAGAAGTACATCGTCACTTCAACATCAAGACAGTGGTTCTCAGTGGAGGAGTTTTTCTCAATTCTTTCTTATTGAAGAAAGTCGAGAACCTCCTCCAAGAAAATGGCTTCCAAATCCTTCGCTCCCGGCTCTACTCGCCTAATGATGAATCTCTCTCCCTAGGACAGATTGCCTACGGATTAAATTACTTGAATAAACCGAAGAAAAAATAAAAAATAAAAAAGATACCAGCCCTCAGCCAGTTTAAGTTTCTTCTTGCTTTCTAGGAAGCTTTCCCTTTGATTTGCAGGCCTCCCATTAAGGCCAAACTAAAATTGAAAATTGCAGCACCAACCCCTCCCAACAGACCGAAGGCCAACCAACCCACCACAGCCCCACTCAACCCAAACAAAATCCCTCCATATAAATTTCCTTGAATCCCCTGGAAAAAGGAGGGAAAACGAGCCACAAAACTCAGCGGTAAATTCATTACTCCAATTAAAATACCCACCACCATACCCACTATCGTGCCTATAATTCCCCAAAAAAAGGCAAAAGAAAGAAGATCAATCCTTTTTATCACATAACTTTGAGTCTCCTGGATAAGAGGTTTCTCCTTAGTCTCCGACCAATTTCGCTCAGGATATTCTTCCTCCCCTATCTTTTCATTTACCTCCAGTGAAGCCAGATTAGAGTCTCCCTCTCCTTCGGGATTGATCTCACTACCACAGAAAGCACAAACTTCGTTGCTTAGGTCATTCTCAAAGCCGCAATATATACAAATGGCTTTCCCTTGGCTTAATGAAGGTGGCTGGGCCTCCACCCACTGGTGTCCATTGTAATAATACCATTTACCTGAGCGAGCCCCTAAAGTCCAACAGCGACCTTGGTAATCCTTTATCCGGAGTTGTTTCAATCTTTTTTTATATTCCTCAGAAGTAATAAGTCCTAATCTATATTGACGACGAAGAAACTGAAATTCTCTCTCCACTTCAGCAAAATTAAATTCTTTTTTCATTTAAATCCATCCTCAAAGTCACCCTTTCCCCATCACTTTTCCCTCTCCCCTAATTTAGCCTCATTCTCCTTCTCTTTCAACCCATTTTTCCAGGAAAAAATAGTCGCTGAGTTAAACCTCTTTCTAGTCAGCCTCTTCTAGCTAGTTCAAAGCGTTTTCTAGAGCCTCTCTCTGCCCGACCAACTCAAATTTTTCCCCAAAAAATCAGGCCAATCTATTAACCCTTTTAAAATAAACAATTTTCATCTAACTTACTGATATTAAAGAAATTACAAAGATGACAATTTTTTGTGCAATATGTCATATTTTTAAGAAATGGAATTATTTCCGATCATTCGGTTAGCTATTTTTCCACAATTTTTCCACAAAATTTGTGAAAATTAACACCTCAAACAACTCGCCTCTCTGGTGATTAATATTTTCCCGGATCTTAATTAAAGCTAAACAGAGCTCTTCCGGACAATTCGAAATAAAATTGAAAGGAAAATAGAGAAGTTTAAAGGTCACCCACTGGCGGAAGAGATTAGATCAAAAATAGTATAACCTTTAATGGGATCAGGAATAAAAGAAAGAAGAAAAATTACCAGGGTCAACCAACCTATTAATTTGCGGCTCGAAGAGAGAGGCTCTTTTTCATCAAGAAGGCGAGGATGGCGCAACCCCAGAAAAAAAATAATCAGGGCCCAAACTAACCATCCCACCCAGAAAAATACGCCCATAATCAAGAAAAAAATTATAATTAAAGGAGCTATCCGTCGGGCTCGTGGTCCGATGAGGGCATAAATTACATGTCCGCCATCTAACTGACCTACTGGAAAAAGATTAAAAGCAGTGACGAGAATCCCTACCCATCCGGCAAAAGCTATAGGATGAAGAATAATATCATTTCCCGGCGGAATATCCGGCAAAACCAAGCGAGTAATAATCTTTAAAATCAGGGGTTCACCAAAAACTATACTCCCTTCACTGGGGATAGAAGGCACAACCCGGGATAAAGACAATCCATAAGCCAAGGCGGGCAAAGAAAGGAAAAAGCTGGTCAAAGGCCCGGCGACTCCAATATCAAAAAGTTGTTGTTTCCTGGTAATGGGTGATTTTATTTTTATAAAAGCGCCAAGAGTGCCGATTAAAGTTGGTGCGGGAATAAAATAAGGCCAGGTAGCCTGGAGTTTATAGTGACGGCAAGTTAAAAAATGCCCTAATTCATGAGCTGATAAGATGCCTAGAAGCACCAACACATAAAGACCTGCCAAAATCATTACCCTCGGCTCAAAAAAAATAGCGGTTCCTAATTCTCCCTGAGAAGAAAGCTCATTGACAGCCTCAGCATAAATAAAGCTGGCGCTCCAGGTTAAACCAACTATATAAGTCGAAATAAAAGTAACCACAAAGAGAACAATATTAATCCAAATCTTGGCTTTTTGGGGTTTATAATCAGGAAATGATGGACTTAATCTCTCCCCCGCCTGATTAAATTCGCCCATCTTCAAAAAAGAGAAGAGGAGTGATGCTTATCACTCCTCTTTCTCAAAAAAACAAATTGAATAGGAAAAATTTTTATTCGCCGTGAATGGCCTTATATTTTTCTTCAAGTTCTTCCCGGGTCTCCTTATGATTTGGATCAGGCACACAGGCATCCACGGGACAGACGGCAGCACATTGAGACTCATCATAAACAGGCACACATTCGGTGCATTTTTCTGGATCAATGACATAAATTTCATCTCCAGCAGTAATAGCCTGATTCGGGCATTCGGGTTCACAAGCACCGCAATTAATACATTCTTCAGTAATCATATAAGCCATCTTTGTCCTCCTCGATTTAAATTAAATTCTTATTATATCCTTTTCCAAAGGATTGACAAGCTTCCTCTCTGACTCCTCTTTTGCCCCTCATTTCGCACCAGTTAAGGCCGAACTTTTTAGCCAACTAGCTATCCTCCTAATTGTAATTGAGTCAATCTTTGGCTGGCTTCATACCCAAAATAAGTTTGACTGAATTCATTTTTTAAGCGGGTATAGAGTTCAATAGCTGCTTTAATCTCCCCTGACTCTTCTAAAATCTGGGCCTTATGGAAAAGAATTATATCTTCAGGAAAATCATCCGGCCCTTCTTTCTCTAAAAGTTCATAAATCTTCACAGCTTCTTCATATTTTTTCTGGGCTCTCAAAACCTGAGCTTTTAAATCCAAAGCTTTTACCCAGAGGACATCCTTGGGACGAGAGGGGAATTCTTCGAGGTAAACCAACGACTTCTCCAGTTGTCCTTGATCATAATAATAACTGGCTAATTCAAGATAAGCTAAACGAGAAAAACGACCTGAGCCCTTCAGTTGCTCCAGTTGATTAACCTTCTCCATTTCGCCTTTTTCTAAACTTTGTCTTAACTCAATTATCTGAGTCAAAAGGCGACTTTCTTTCCTTAATTGGTGAGCTTTTATCACTTTAACTCCCAAGATTACCAGAGCCACTAAGCCCACAAAAACAAGCCCGACAAAAATTTCACGTTGATATTTTCGAGCCCAGGCATAAAGCCGGGAAAGAGCTGTTTTTAATTCATCTTCTTTTAATTGGTGACGTTCTTTCCTCTTCATTCTCCAACTCCTTGAAATTAAATCTATACCACAATTCCTTCCTAAATAGCAATGAAACTTTATTCCCGAATTGCTTCATTAGTTTCGTGGAGAAAAAGAAAGGCGAGCTTCTCCCTCACCTTTCTCGAAAAACTCCGTTCCGGCAAAGAAGCGCGCCTTATCCAGACATCTCCTTACGGAACTAAAACCAAAATGAACGTTGACCATTAACAAATCAGCTCAACACTGCACCTTTCGGGCCTTCAGAGAGAAATTTTTATTTTTTATTCAACCTTTTCGTAAGCTGAAATATCCAGAAAGCCATGACCTGAAAGATTAAACAGAATCACCCGTTCTACTTTTTCTTCCTTGGCCCGAAGAGCCTCATCAATAACAGCTGCCACAGCATGCGAAGATTCAGGGGCGGGCAAAATTCCTTCAGTCCGTAAGAAAAGTCGAGCCGCGGCGAAGACTTTCTTTTGAGAATAAGCCTGAGCTTTGACCACTCCTAATCGGACCAAGTGACTCACCAAAGGAGCCATACCGTGATAACGCAAACCACCAGCATGAATGGGCGGCGGCACAAAATCCATACCCAAAGTATACATATATAGAAGAGGCGTCAAGCCAGCGGTGTCTCCATGGTCATAGCGCAGATTTCCTTTGGTCAAGGTAGGGCAAATCTCTGGTTCCACAGCGATAAATTCGATCTTCTTTTTACCTTTAATATGTTCTCGAACAAAAGGAAAGGCCAAACCCGCAAAATTGGAGCCTCCGCCAACACAACCCACGATTACATCGGGTTCAAACCCTAACTCTTGCATCTGATTGATGGCCTCTAAGCCGATAATACTCTGATGCATTAAAACAGCGTCAAGGACTGAACCTAAAGAATATTTGGCTTCTTTCCGTTTGACGGCCATCTCGACTGCTTCCGAGATAGCAATGCCCAGGCTTCCCGGATGGTCAGGATTCTCTCGATAGAATTTTTGACCGGCTTCAGTGCTCGGACTCGGACTTTCCTCTACTTCTGCCCCGAAAAGTTTCATCATGATTTTTCGGCCCGGTTTCTGGCGATAACTAATCCGGACCATAAATACCTTGACTTTAAGCCCAAAAATTGAACCGGCATGGGCCAGAGCCGAACCCCACTGACCAGCTCCCGTTTCTGTGGTTAAAACTTCCACTCCCTCTTGAGCAGCTAGATAGGCCTGCATAATAGCTGTATTGCTTTTATGACTTCCAGTGGGTCCTACTCCTTCATATTTATAAAGGATATGGGCCGGAGTACCTAATTCCTCCTTTAATCCGGCCGCATAAATTAAAGGTGTGGGGCGGTAAACTTCGTAGGCTGACAAAACTTCATCGGGGATGGGATGATAGGGCTCAAGGGAACCTTCCTGCTGAATAAATCCCTGGGGAAAGATTACTTCTAGTTCCTCTGGAGCCAAGACTTCTTTCGTTTGGGGGTTTAAAGGAGGCGGCGGTAATTCAGGCAAATCAGCCTTTAAATTGTAAAAATTTCTGGGAAGAAATTCTGATTTTCGAGAAGCAAATCGTTTCATTTTATCCTCCTGATAAAAATATTGATTAGGGTAAAAATGAAGAAAATATAGAAATGGGGGGATATTTAGACTACTGGGCGGAAAAATCCGCCCACCAGAAAGACCAGAAGGATGGGGAGGGAATTAAAAATATCCCTGGGAAAGGGGATTTACTTTTCTCACTCGAATTAAACATTTTCTATTTTAGAGCGTGAATTATAATTATTCACCCTTCAACCTGTCAAGAAAATTTTTTAATTAAGATTACCAAAATATCGTCCTGAGTCTAGGGCTGGGGAGTTATATTAATTTCAGGTCCATGGTTCTGACGACCCTCTAGAGAGAGGCTATAGATTTTGAGACCAGGTTTTTACTTTTCGCCTTTGGTGGGAATTTAACAATATAGAAAGATTATCCCTTGAATTTGGTGAGTTTTACTCCTTTCCCTTTCCTTTCCCTCAACAGTGAAAAGTTAAAATCTGGACCCACCTGACTCCAAATTTCTGATTTGTGAAGGGCGAAGACTCTGAACCTTAAAAAATAGATACAAACAAGGCAAGAAGAGCCTTTCAGGGATTTTTTTGCTGAGCCCTATTTTAAGATAAGAATATTATTTTTTTCTTCACCCCTGCCCTTGCTTTTTAAAACAGAGGACATCTAAGGGGAAAAATAAAAATGCGCCTGGCAGGACTCGAACCTGCGACACAGGGATTAGGAATCCCTTGCTCTATCCGTCCTGAGCTACAGGCGCAATTAATATTTATTATAGTTTAACCCAATGATTTTCCATTGGCAACGGATGGTTAGGTTAAGGTAGACCTTAAACCCTCCAGCTAGAAAAACCTCAGTTCAGCTTTTCTCCCCAGAGAATCAATCTATCTTTCAATCGGGTATTTCTAAGAATGGGTTTATTATTTTTTATGGCGATATGAAGAGCCTTGTAGGTGCCCACGATAACACACAACCGCTTAGCTCTAGTTAAAGCCGTATAGAAAAGATTTCTCTGAAGCATAATGTAGTGTTGAGTCATTAAAGGAATAACTACCGCCTGATACTCACTGCCTTGAGCTTTGTGAACCGAAAGAGCATAAGCTAGACTTATTTCATTCAATTCATCCTTTTCATAAACCAAAACCCGGCCATCGAAATCTACAAAGACCCGAAAGAAATTTTTATCTATATGAACAATCGAGCCGATGTCCCCATTGTAGACATCTTTCTCATAATTGTTTCGCAGTTGCATTACTTTATCCCTAACCTTCAATTGCCGGTGGCCTAATTTCAAACCTTCGGAAGAAGGATTGAGGCATTTTTGGAGTTCCCGGTTAAGATGATCTACACCCACCAATCCTCGGTACATGGGACTGATAACTTGAATTTCAGGAGAGAGAGGTGGCAGTCCTAGCTTTTGGGGAATTCTAGTCGAACATAGATCAATAATTATTTGAAAAGCTTTTTCTTCATCTTCCTGGTTAATAAAATAAAAATCTGAGTCCTTGTCACCCCGGGGCGGATAAAGGAGCGACTGCCCAGCATTGACCCGGTGAGCATTCTGGACAATTAAGCCCCCTCTCTCTTGACGGAAAATCTCATCTAAAATTACTACTTCTACCTGGCGGGAATCAATTATATCGCGCAGAATATTTCCTGGTCCCACCGAAGGCAATTGGTCTTTATCGCCGACCAAGACCAAATGCATCCAGTATGGAACAGCCTTTAACAAGGCCTGCATTAAAGGTAAATCAACCATAGAAAACTCATCCACAACTAAAAAATCTCCCTCTAAAGGTCGCCGCTCATTCCGGCGGAAACCGCCCGTTTTTGGATTGTATTCCAAAAGACGATGAATCGTCTTGGCCTCCCGGCCAGTAGCTTCAGCCAATCTCTTGGCCGCTCGTCCCGTGGGGGCAGCCAGAAGTAAGGATCGTTGCCATTTTTTTAAAATTTCAGCTAAAAGAAAAATTATGGTGGTCTTACCCGTACCCGGACCTCCAGTCAGGACTAAAACTTTCCGGCTCAAGGCTTTTTCAATGGCTAACTTTTGCTTAGAAGTTAAGGAGATTCTGGTTTCCCGCTCCACTTCTTGCAGAGTCCGTTCCGGGGAATGAAGTGGCTTTATCACTGGATAACGGGCCAAGCGAATTAGCAGATGGGCCACTTCTTCTTCAGCCTGGTAGTATAAGGGAAGATAAACCGCCCTGACACCTTCCCTCTCTTCAATAATCACTCCTTGCTTCTTCTCCAATTCCGCCAAAACTTGAATCACCGTGTCCTCCTCTACTCCCAAATCTCGCTGACAAGCAAGGAGGAGATTTTCATAAGCCACGTAGACATGCCCTTCCTCGGTAGCTGTCTTTAACAAATAAAAAATATAAGCTTTAATTCTTTCGGGCGAACTTGTTTCCAGTCCTAGTTTCATAGCTATTTCGTCGGCAGTCTTGAAACCAATACCCCAGATGTCATAACAAACCTGATAGGGATTTTGGCGAAGAATCTGAAAAGCTTTGTCTCCGTAGTGTCGATAAATTCTGGTGGCTAACGCCGTAGATACATTATGTTGTTGGAGAAAGATGATTAATTCTCGAACATCTTCATGCTCGGCCCAAGCTTTCTTGATGTCTACTAACTTTTTTTCACCTATCCCTTCCACTTGGGTCAGTTTCTCTGGATAATGAGAAAGAATCTCCAAAGTCTGTTCTCCAAAAGTTTCCACAATTCGCCGGGCAATGACTGGACCAATTCCTTTAATCAATCCAGAAGAGAGGAATTTTTCGATACCCTTAATTGAAGAAGGCAGGATAGGGGTAAAATTCTCCGCCCTTAATTGTCTTCCATACCGAGGATTCAACTCCCATCTGCCTTCTATTTTTAAAACTTCTCCGACTGAAAGAGGCGGAAAATTACCCACAATAGTCACTTCTTGGCCCTCTTCCGAAAGTAAAGAAAAAACCGAATATCCTGTTTCCGGACTATAGAAAATGATTTCTTCAATGGTGCCTTTAATGACTTCCATAAGATTAATTTTTTAGAAAGATTCACCCATTTCCCAAAATCAAAGTTACTGACTCACCTACTTGAAAATCTAATTTAGCCGCGGCAGAACCCTCTTTCACAGCAATTTCAATCATGCCTAAACTGCCAATTAAAAAAAACACATCTTTACTCGGCGCCTCTGCATAACTCGAGTAAAATTGAGTAATTTTTCTATTTTTGATTTCCAAAGAAAAAGATAATGGGGATTTTCTCCGCGCTTTTTCTGACAACAACTTTCCTTGAAGATTAGTTATTCCATTACCAAATTTATCTATATAGACGACCTGACCTACATAACCTCTCTCAGTTTTTACTGGCAATTGAAAAGGCAGGCGCTGAAAATCCTTTATTCTAGGGCCTATCTCCTCTGGAGCCACGCCCAAAGTCAACCAAGCCGCTACTGGCGCCATTTTATCTCTCGCTTCGAAAGTAGAAGAGAGCGCCGTTAAGAAATATTTAGAATTCCTGGCTTCATATAGTTCATAATACCCCTCATCGGCTAAAACATAAGTTAATAATCCATTATCCGGAGAAACAAAAAAATACTTCCTTGTCCGGGCCAGAATAATTCTTCGGGAAGAACCCACTCCGGGATCAACCACACTTAAAAAAACTGTTCCTCGAGGGAAAAAGCGATAGGCAGCCCACAATTGGAAGGCTCCTTTATGAATCTGAAATGATTCAATTCCATGAGAAATATCAACCACAGTGGCCTGGGGATTAAGGGAAGCAATGACCCCTTTTAAAACTCCCACAAAGTAATCATCCCAGCCAAAATCAGTTAAAAGCGCAATAAGGGGAAAGTTCCTATTTGTATTTTGACCTTTCATTATATTTATAATAAGGTAAAGAATTTATAAGGGTCAACCTTTATCCTTTCCCCATCAAAAAGACCTTTTTCTTCCAAAACAATCTTCAGCCATCCTTTCTGAAGCTTAATAAAAAACATTTTTACAGGGAAAAGCCCTGGTTGACCGGCTTAATTTTTCGTGTTAATTTCTCCTTAAATGAAAATATTGCGGGTGATACTCAACTCGGCATTAGTAGCTCTTGCTTTCTGTTTTTTTCTGGCCCTCCTTATCCAAGAACTCAATTTTTTTCTCCCTCTTAACTTTTTTGATCTCAGCCAGATTACCCTTTTTTTAATTCTTAGTTATGGAGCCATTATCCTTTTAGGCTCGGTGATTACTTTTTTCCTAATTCAATTCTTCCGGGGTCAGAAAATTAAATTAGCCTGGATTTCACCTGCTTTTCTCATGCTAGGTCTTTCCCTGGCTCTTCTCGTCTTTGTGGTGATTTTTAAAAGTAACATTGATTTCTTTCGTTCTTTTTATACCCCAGAAAATCTCATTCGCCTTAATCATCAACAACTCATCCTGATTGTCCTCAGCTTAATTGGCTTTTGGTGTTTTTATTTAGGCCGACGCTCCAAAAATAAATCCATTTTTGTTTATATTTACTTTATGCTCTTGGGAATGAGCCTAGGTGGACTTTTCCTTCAGCAGCCCATTTTAAAACCAATCTCTTCGACCGGAACAGGCTACTTTGAAATAAAACCTTCCGCCAGAACTGTGACTCTTCTCGGACTTGAAGGACTTTCCTTTGATTTTCTCATCCCTCTGGCTGATGAAAAAAAACTGCCTAATTTCTCCTGGCTCTTTGAAGAAGGCAGTTGGGGTCAGCTTGGATCGTTTACTCCCAATGAACCTTTCATCCTCAACAAAAGCTTGATTACTGGCAAGCTACCCGCTAAGCATCTCTACCTTTCCCGATATAAATATTATCTGCCTAATCTTGAGCAACCCCTCTTAGTTGTGCCCCGGTTTATCTTTTTCCGTCAACTGATCCGCTTTGGCTTACTCTCTCCTTCCCCTCTGCCTATAACCTCTTCGGGAAATGACTTGTGGGAAATCATTCGTTTAAATCAAGGCCAGACTTTGCAGAGAGATTGGCCCTATGACTATAAAACTTTTCTTCCAGAGGAAGCCCTGAAATCCTTCCACCGCTTCTACCCCGAGCTGGAAACCGAAAACAGCTTCCTTTTCTCCATCCTTAAAGAAGCTTTCCTCTGCGACTATGCTTTTGAACAGAAGTTTTTCAAGGAAAAATCAACCAACTCTCCTCAACTTAGCTCTCTGCTACTTTACGGGTTAAATAATGTTGAAGCTTATTATTATAAATTTCACTTTCCTGAATACTTTGGTGAGATTTCTCAGGAAGATATTAATAAATATCAAACAGTCATCGAAAAATACTACCAATTCTATGATCAGATAATTGGCAAATATCTAGCAGCTCTTCAAGACAACGAACTCCTTATCATTTATTCCCCCCACGGAATTGAGCCGCTATCTCTCTGGAAAAGAGTTATTGAATGGCTTTTAGGCCAGGCTGAGTTGTCAGCCGACCATGACCTCGCTCCAGACGGCGTGGTTTTCTTCTTCGGCAAGGAAGTGGCCCGCGGACAAAATATAAAAAGAATATCTATTACTGACCTGACTCCGACCATCCTCTATTTTTTAGGATTACCGGTGGCCAGAGACATGGACGGCATTGTCCGCAGTTCAATCTTTACTCGTGAGTTTACTGACGAAAATCCAATTGTCTATATCTCAACTTATGAAAAAAAGAAATGATTTAGTTCCAGGCCGCAAGCTTTCTCCAGCCTTTCTTTTAGCTGGTTGCTTCCTCTGAAATTTCCAAGAGGACGTTAGCCAACTGGCCAAAGTCAATCTGCTGAGCTAAAGAAATTAGGCTTTGTCTCAAAGTGACGGGAAACAAAATCGAACGAAAGGCGAAGGAGAATGTCGGAGCGACCTTGAAAATTTAGCCTTCCGGAACCCTCCTTCAAGGGAACCCGACCGCCTCGGGCGGTGGGAATGTCTTGAGCCCGAGGGAATTAGAGTTTTGAAACTCATATTAACAGAGAATAAAGTCCAAAGGTTCGAATTGATCGGGCGCAGTTTCGCCGGCGCCGAGAAGGGCGGTGAAGGAAGGG
>QMPV01000007.1 GCA_003648765.1 Candidatus Aminicenantota bacterium | reverse complement strand
GTGGAAAGGAGCTTAAAAGAAAAAGGATTTCAGGTAGTCGAAACTTTACCGCGAAGGATTTCTTCAGGTGCGGGACAGGCGGAGTTAAAAAATTTTTAAAATAATGTTCAATTTGTGAACACTTTTTGCGACTAAATTAGTGCCATGATTAAGAAAGCCAAGATGGAAAAATTCAATTTCCCCTCCATTATTCAGGAAACGGATTTTTCTCCGAATTTTTTGAAAACGGATATTTACGCCAGAAAGGGTGATTTCCAGGAGTTTTTCGAGCTTGACTGGGAGAAAGAGGGGGGTCTTCCTAAATGGGCTCCTCAAAATAATCAGAAGTTGCGTTCTGCCCGGCTCATTTTGGAAGAAATTAAATCCACTTATTATCATCTATTTCAGCCAGAGGGTTCTCGACTGTCGCTTGATTTAAAGGAAAAGTCTGTTTTCTTTAATTCTAACCTTCTTTATTTAATTGCCGCTACCGATGGCAATGAAGATACGCTCGGTCATTCTCAGTTAGTGGCCCAGTATTCTCTTGTCCTGGCCCGGGCATTGGGGATTGAGGACCAAGAATTTTTGGTTGATCTGGAAAGAGGAGCTCTCCTCCACGATATCGGCAAGATTGGAATTCCGGAATCGATCTTACGGAAACCCGGTGCTTTGACTGAGATGGAAAGACAGATCGTGCAGGAACATCCTCTCCTAGGCTATGAATTGATCATGGATTATGATTTTTTAAAAAAGGCGGCCAATGTAGTTCTTTATCATCATGAACGTTATGACGGGCAAGGGTATCCTTACGGTTTGGCGGGGGGGGAAATTCCTTTAGAAGCCCGAATATTTTCGGTGGCGGATACCTTAGATGCCATCACTTCAGATCGACCTTATCGTTCTGGCCAGAGTTTGTTTGTGGCCTGTGAAGAAATCGAAAAGGGAAAGGGTTCCCAGTTTGACCCCGAGGTGGTAGAGGCCTTTTTCTCAGTTAAGGAAGAAGTCTGGCTAGAGATTAAATATAATGCCTATCACAGAAATTACTTAACCACTCTTCATTGAGAATTTTCCCTCAATTTTTCTGACAATCTTTGCGCTAAGAGTTCTACGGTGTGATAGACTGCATACCTGTTTTCCTCTTTTTGGAGATAACTTTTCAGCTGGAAAATACATCCGGGGCAGTCTGTGGCAATGATTTCAAGTTGACTTTGCTCGATTTTTTCTTTTTTCTTGACCCATAAATGATGAGCTAATTCCGGATTTTTAAAAGAAAAAGCTCCCGCAAAACCACAGCATCGGCGAGGTTCATCCTCAACGATTGGTTGGTAGCCCCAATTGCTCAGAACCTCAAGTGGTGGCTTCTCAAGTCCTAATTCATAGAGATAGTGACAGGAATAGTGGTAGAAAATTTTCTCTTTTGACTGGTGAAGCTGGGGTGGGAAGAACTCTTTGATGGCGAGAAAATTAGTCAAATCAAAGATGCGAGATGACCACGGCCTGAATTCAGGAAATTCCTGAGGATATTTTTTTCGCAAGATGGCATTACCTGTAGGGCATAGAGTTAAAATAAAATCAGGGTTAGCTTCGCAGATAAGTTGGATGTTTTTTTGAGCTAAAGTTATAAAGTCTTTTTTCTGTCCTAAGTGCAAATTAGGGGCACCGCAACACACTTGCTGGGGGGGAGAGATAACTTCGAGATGGAAAAAACGCAAAATTTGAGTGGCGGCTCGAGCGATGCTGGGAAAGAGAAAACGGATGAGGCATCCCTGAAAAAGAAAAACTTTTTTCTTAGTTTTATCTTCTTTTTTATCTTCGGGGAGGGGAGGGAAATAAGAATGAGGGGGGAGAGGAGGGAGTTTTTTCTCAGCTAGCCAGACTAGAGGGGGAAGCCAGGATTGGATGTCTTTTTTTAGGAGGCGTTGAGCTTGAAAACCGAGTTTAACCGCAATTTTGGGGAGTGAAGAGTAGCGAAAGAATTTAGAAAGAATTTTTTCCTCGGGAGTTGTGGGTAAGCGGTTTTTCAGCTCAAGAAGAATTTCTCCTGTAAGGACACCCATTGGACAGAAGTCTTCACATTTTTTGCAATCAGCACAGAGATCAGCTGCAAGGAGCGCCTCTTGTGGAGAGCGGGTGATAGAAGTCAGAACAGCTCCAATGCCACCTGGGTAGATAGGCCCCCCATATATATGACCGCCGACAGCTTGGAAGACTGGACAAACTAAGAGACAGCCCCCGCACTTAAAGCAAGTTAGAGCTTGCTTCAAAGTCTTATCTTGGAGAGCTGATGAGCGTCCATTATCTAAAATAATTATATGCACCTCTCTTGGGCCATGAGCGCCGATGATCGTTTGTTTTTCGATATCAGTAGTTCGGCTTGGTCCCGTAATAAGAGAGACATAGGCAGTCATCCTATTCCCGGAGGAAGCAAAGATAAGAGCTTTGGTTAAGGTCATAGCCTCTTCCAGGGTCTGAACAAATTTTTCCAAAGTAAGTAGGGCAATATGGACAGGGGGGAGAGAAGTAGCTAGTCTGGCGTTCCCCTCATTGCTAATGATGAGGAGAGAGCCTGTCTCAGCTACGGCAAAATTAGCCCCGGAAAGGCCAATTTCGGCTTGGGAAAAGGCTTGCCGGATATTTTGCCGCGCGAACTCAACAATGGCTTCAGGTTGAGAGGGAATGTCCTGGTGGAATTTATTTTTTAATAATTCAGCCATCTTTTCTTTGGTCAGGTGAAGAGCTGGAGCTGTAATGTGGGAAGGTCGATCCCCAGCTAGTTGAACAATCCATTCACCTAAATCAGTCTCAATGATTTTTATCCCTTTTTGCTGGAGATATGAATTTAATTCTATCTCCTCACTGACCATTGATTTGGCCTTAACCACTAACTTAGCTTTTTTTTGATGAATTATTTTTTCGATGATATTTCTGGCTTCAGAGGCAGTTTCGGCCCAGTAAATTTGAGCCCCACTCCGGCGAGCTTCGCTGCAAAATTGTTCAATTAATTGAGGGAGTTTTTCCAGGTTTTTTTGGCGGATTTCCTGGGCCTTTAGTTTTAATTCAGACCATTTTATTCGGGGTTCATTGGCTTTAAATTGGCGAAGATGGTGAGTTGAAGCTCTTTCCAGAGCCTGTTGAAGGTCGATGTTTTGAAGAGCGCTTCTAACTTTTTTTCTGGTGCGGCGGAGCCGGAACAATTACTCCTCCTGACGAATTTTGCTTAAATATTCCTGAGGGTCAACTAAAATTTCTCTGGGTTTACTCCCTTCAGAAGGTCCTAGTATTCCTTCTTGTTCCATCTGGTCGATGATCCTAGCGGCTCGATTGTAACCTAGTTTAAATTTTCGCTGGAGATAGGAGGCGGAGGCTTGACCGGTTAAAAGAATGAGTTCGAGGGCTTTTTCATAAAGAGGATCTTTAGTCTCAGCTTCATCTTCAAAAGAAATCCTTTTACCTTTTAGAACACTGACTATTTTTTCGTCGTATTCAGGCTTTCTTTGTTTTTTAATGTAATTGACCACCCGAGTGATTTCAGGTAGGGAAACAAAAGAGCCGTGGAGACGAATGAGTCGGGGATAGTGAGGCGGCAAGAAGAGCATATCTCCGTTACCCAGTAATTTTTCAGCCCCGACAGTATCGATAATAATTCGGGAGTCGATTTTGCTCGGGACTCGAAAGGCAATGCGAGAAGGGAAATTGTTTTTAATTGTACCTGTAATAACATCAGTGGAAGGACGTTGAGTGGCCATAACGAGATGGATACCTACCGCTCGGGCTAACTGGGCCAGCCGGGCAATACAATATTCCATATCCTGAGCGCCAATCATCATTAATTCGGCCAACTCGTCAATAATAATCACCAAATAGGGCAGTATCTTAGATTCTGAAGAAGAATTTTGATTTTCTTCCTCTTTGGAAGGAGGTGCTATCTTCCCTTGCCGGATTAATTGGTTGTACTGCTCTATATGCCGGACCCCAGCCTCACTCAAGAGGCGATACCTTTCTTCCATTCGTTTGACAGCATCAAGAAGAATAGTGCTGGCTTTTTTAGCGTCTCGAACCACTGGACAGAGAAGATGGGGAATGCCGTCATATTGATTAAATTCTAATCGTTTGGGGTCAATCAGAATTAATTTGACTTCTTCTGGAGTGGCTTTATAAAGAATAGAAATTATCAAAGTGTTTAAAGCCACACTTTTGCCCGTTCCAGTTGCTCCGGCCAAAAGCAGATGAGGCATCACCCCTAAGTCGGTGATATAAACCTCTCCATGAATTGTTTTGCCCAGAGCATAGGTTAGTTTGGAAGGTGAACGTTGGAAATTTTCGCTTTGAATTATGTCCCGGAGGCGGATGATCTCTCTTTTATTGTTGGGTACTTCTATACCTAAGGATGATTTCCCTGGAATTCGCTGGATTCTGACAGATTCGGCTCCCAAGGCGAGAGAGAGATCTTCGGAGCGATTGGCCACTTGGCTGACAGTAATTCCAGGGCTGGGATAGAATTCATAGGTGGTAATCACTGGCCCAGGATGGTATTCTCTGACTTCACCTTCCACTCTGAATTCTCTGAGTTTAGCTTCAATAATCTGTTTCTTTTCGAAAAGTTCTCTTTTGTCAATTTGTTCAGCCTCTTGGCCTGCCTCTAAGAGAGTGACTGGAGGGAAACGATAATCACCCGACTGGGCTATTTCAGGGAAGAGATATCCTTCTTTTTTTGCAGGAGGAGTGGGCGGTGGAGGTGGGGGGGAGACGACTGTTGGACCCATTGGCCGAGGAGAAGGAGGGGCTTTCCTTTGGGGTGGTTTGAGATATTTTTCCTGGATTTTTTGCCGCATTTTCTGACGTGATTTCTCTTTCTGGTAATGGACAATCCGCAAACGGAGTTCTTTAAAGATGAATTTAATTATTCTTATCCAGAAGGCGAAAAGACGCCTTACCGAGAGATTGAAACTTAGAAGGCAACCAATCAGTAAGAAAGCCACCAGGAAGAGGAAGGAACCCCATTGGTTCAACCACCGAAGACAAAAAGAAGAAAAAATAGTTCCGACAAGGCCTCCTGAGGCCAGTTTTATTTGGCGCCATTCAACGTAGGGAATGAGAATGGCTAGAAGGCTGCTAGTGGCCATCAGGATAAAAAGGAGGCCAAGAAAATTATTAATAAATTCTCCCTTCTGTTTTTTGAAGAAACCCAGGGTAAAGAAATAGCCAAGAATTAAAACCAATAAAAAAGAGGACAAGCCCATAAATTGGAAAAAGGTATCAGCCAGGAAAGCTCCTAAACGGCCTCCATAATTATGGATTTGAGAGAATTGGGTGGAGGTAGAAGCCCAGGTGGGATCAAGGGGATGATAGCTGAGAAGACTAATCAATAAGAAAAGAGTCAGGAAAAAAAGAAGGAGAAAGAAGATCTCGGTCAAAAGATGTTTTTTGGGTCGGGATTTTTTTTCTTTGGAGGAAGATGGTTTTCTTTTTTTCATTGGGAAAATTATATCATAAATTTATATTTACTTCAGTGAGGAGTCTGGTTTTCTCTCTTGCCCTTTTTAGCCTGAAGTCTTTTGTTTATTGAAAAGAAATAAGTTCATTGTGATAATTTGATAGAGAGAAATTTTTGTTGCTCAGCCTGGAATGCCCGAGTAATATAAGTTAGTGATAGGGGTAAAGTGATAAAAGGTCATTTTGTTGGTCTTGAGGATTAATAATTAGAAGAGAAGTAATAATCAAAAGTATAATTGTTAATTACCAAGAGGATTACTTTGATTCCAGAAAATTGATTTTTTAAGATATCTCGTGTATAAATATTACTCAATAATTAAAGGAGTGACTATGAAAAAGAAAAAAACTATAGTTGCTATTTTTAGTTTTTTAATGATAGGAGCTTTTCTCCTAGTTAGCCAAGCAGCCGATGTTAGAATAGATCGTCCGGCCTTTGAGGCTGCCGTGAGCGAGGAATGGTCGGAGCCAGTTAATGTTTCTATGTCCGGTGCCCCCAGTTATGATGCCAAAGTGGCTGTAGATGGGGAAGGTAATGTGCATGTTATCTGGGTAGAAGAGGATGGGGGACAACGAGTTTTTTATAATACTAATCTTTCTGGAGAGTGGGGAACGCCTCAGAATATTACTAAAGGCGAAGTTAGAATCGGTGAGGGGCCTTGGCCAGAAATTGAAGTCGATAACAATGGTGTTCCTTGTATTCTCTACTCAGCCGTGACCGAGGGTAATTATGAGGCTGTGTTAAATCGCTATATAAATGGCGCTTGGACGGGACACTGGAATGTTTCCAAGACTTCCAATGGAGGTTCAGCCTATCCTTGTATCGTCATTGATCGCAATACCAATGATTATTATGTCTTATGGCAGGATGATGCCAATCGAGCTTTTGAGGAACAAACTTACTGGGAGATATGGATGCGCTATCTCCGAGGGGGATCCGGTTCGTGGATAGGTGGAGGCATTCTTCCCGATAGGCAACACCGGGCTTATACCCCACAGGCCGCTATCGATGCTAAAGGTGCCATTTATGTCATTTATGCCAATCGGGCTCTAGGCAATTTGACTCGAGTGTTTTTTACTCAGAATAAAGAACCTAAAGATTGGACCAAGTGGACTGATTCCATTGATATCTCTAGTTCTACCGGTTTGAGTTTTGCTTATCCCCAAATTGCCTGCGACAACGCTGGTAATGTCTATGTGGTCTGGATGGATACCCGAGAAGGCAACATTGAGGTTTATTTTCGGAAAAGAGTTAAAAATAAATGGTCAGCTATTATCAATCTTTCCAATTCACCTGGACCTTCTGAGGACCCGACGGTAGCGGTTAATAAGGAAACAGGTGATATTTATGTGGCTTGGGAAGAAGGTCAAAAGATATATTTCCGTGAATTTAAAGATGGCCATTGGTTAGATGCTGTTAATCTGACGTCTTATTCCTCTTCCTCAGCTCATCCCCATCTTTACGTGGATCAAGGGGGATCGATTCATCTTGTTTTTACTGACAATCGAACTGGTGCTTGGAATATTTTTTATCGATGTCGATTGGGAAAACCTCTGCGCCAGCCTTCTCCGCCGGTGAATTTAACCTTAAGCACCTCCCTTGATGAGGCTACTTCCACTAAAAATAATCTTCTCAACTGGGAAGCTAATGAAGATAATACAGGGTTAGATATCCAGAACTATCGAATTTATCGCCAGGAAGAAGGAGTTAATTCGTGGCAATTAATGGCCACTGTTGATGGGGCTACTTTTAGTTACCAGGATCAGGGATTGCCCACCAATGTAAAGTATCGTTACGCCGTTTCAGCAATTGATAAGTGGGACCAAGAAAGTGGCCTTTCGGAAGCAGTAGCCGAAGACAGAATTTTTGCTCCTTTATCACCTTCAGTGGAAACTTTTGTCAATCGTGTTCTGTTTTATCGAGAAAAGATAATAAAATTTTCTTGGCAACATAATCCTTTAAATGACCCTCTCAATTTGTCTCACTATAATATCTACCGGAAAAAAGCCAGTGCCGGTGACAGTGCCTTTAAATTGGTTTCCACTGTAGAAGCAGGCACGTTTAGTTACACTGATCGAGGATTGTCTTTTGACCAAAAATATGCCTATGCTGTGACAGTTGTCGATACGGATGGGAATGAAAGTCCTCGTTCTTTAACCGCTAAAGAAGATTAATTCTCTGTGGTCGAGAATAGACTTGGAAAGGAGAAGAGTACTGGGCCGCCGGCTTTTTCAGGTCTCTGGTTGTCGTAATAGAAAGTAAAGCCTCCCTGGATTTTAAAAGGAGAGGAGAGAGGGGGAATGCCCATTGATTTGCGCGCCGGGCCTCTTTTATCTGCCTGAGAGGAGCCTATTTTTCCTTCAAAGAGGCTTAATTTAAAAAGGAGGCGGCCTTGATTATCCACAATTTGGGCAAAAGGATTCACCAAATAGTCATCTCCCCACCGTAATTCACCACCATATATCTGGCTGAAAAACCTAAAATTTTTTCGGTGAGGAGTGATGGTGACTATTTGAAAGTATTCATCGCCGTTTTTCCCAGGAGATTGACGATAGAAGAAATATATATTTAATTCTTTTTTGGCCAGACTTTCCGAGGTGAATCCTTTTGTCAAACGGAATTTTTTCTCATAAGGGCCAACATTTTGGAGATAATCTGGGGCTGGATCAAAGATATATTCATAACCAATATAAAGTTCATCTTGGGGTTTAATTTCAATTTGGTTGGCTTGGCCTGAGTATTCTTTTCTGGGGAAAGCAGTGTTAAGAGAAGGGAGGGGATGCAGATAGATTTTAGCCCGAGTTGCCCCCTTGGGGGAGCGAATTTCGATGAAAGGTTGGGTGACTTTTTCTTGAGAACCAGAAGGATAAAGAGAGATGGCTGTTGTCTGGAGTTGCCACTGGAGGCGGCTGGTTTTAATCAAAGTGATGCTTTGAGCATATTGGCGGAAATTGCCAGGAAAATCATAGTTGGGAAGGGTGCTTAGCCGATAGATCTTTATGGTGGGATTGTGAAGATCAATCAGTTCTTCATTCCAGGAAGGAACAAATTCTTTGATCAAGACAGCTTTTTCTTCTAAAGATTGGTAAAAAGCAGCCTGTTTAGGATATTCCTGAGGATTGGTCACGAAACGCTGATACATAATATCGCTAATAATAATGAATTCTACCTGGCGAAAAGCTAGCCATTCTAAATTGACATTGCCCAAAGTATGACGATAAAGAAGGTGGTAATCGCAGTCAAAGAGAGGAGGGCCATACATTTCCAGAGCTATAGTGGATTTCGGGGGAAGATGAGTTAGAATCCATTCTCGGGCTAAAGTCCGAGTGTCTTTTTGGGTAAGGCTGAGGTCAAATCGGGTTACTTTATAGGCCTGGGGGAGGATTACAGCCAAACTGATTACCCCGATGATTAATCTGCGGTTTATTTTAATTGAGAGATGAGGAAAAGGCAGAGAAGAGTGAAATTGTTCCCAGAAGGACAAGATTTGATCCATAATTTTTCCACAGAAAATTATCAAAAAGGGAATAAAAGGTAAGAGATAACGGACAGCTTTTGCTTTCCAAGTGGCGACAATAATAAACATCAAAAGAGGGTAGGAAAGGAGCAAGAGATCATTTTTATTTCTTTGTTTTAAAGCCAAAAGGAGACCTAAGGGAAGCAGCCATTGAGCAATCAATCCAATATTTTCCCTGAATCCATAAAAGAGGTAGAAGAGAAAAGCGGATTGGTGAAGAGCTCCACCATAGTGACCGACGGTGTAAAGGTGTTGGGATTGCCATTGGAAATCTTTCCAGAAAGTTTGGAAATCAAGAAGAGAAAAGGGACAACCAGCCAAGAAAGCCATGATGAAAAGGATTCCGGCTCCCCAGAGTGGGGGGTGAAAGAGGAGAGTCCGCCATGAATGCTTTTGGCGACGGTGATAATCGTAATGAGCCAGAAAAAGTGGCAGAAACAGCAGTTGTCCTCCGTATTTAGTGGCTGTAGCCAAGCCAGCGAATAGACCTGCGAGAAGATAGGAGCGGGCTTGTCCTTTAGTGTAAAGTTCCCAGATGAAGTAAAAAGTTAGCACGAGAAAAAAGACCATGGGTACATCCGGTAGGGAATAATGGGAAATTTTGTTGTGGATGTGGGAGAAAATGAGGAGAAGAGCAGCCCAGAAGCCAGCCCGGAGAGAATAAATTTTGCGACCAAGCGTAAAGACTAAAGCAATTGTACCCAGACTGAAGATAAGATTAATCAATCGACCAATAAGAATGAACAAGGTGGGGTTAGCTTGAAAGGAAGAGATGAAATGTTCCAGTGAAGAGAAAAACCCCAACAATTTACCCAGTAAATAAAAGATTCCCCAGACTCCCGCTTGGAGATAAGTGTAAAAAGAAGGGACGTGGAAAAAGTGGGGGTTGAGGTCGCCGCTAAAATATTTCAAAGATATTTGGGCGAATCTAGCTTCATCCACATGATAAAGAAAAGGAAGTCCAAAATTGAGACCAATTAATCTAGTGATCAATCCTAGAAGCAGAAGAAAGATAAGGATTTTAGAAGGAGATTGGTTAAGAGAAACTGGAAATTTTTTTAGGACGGCCATACTCATTTTCCAGATGGTAATATTGCTTGAGAATGGTTATTTAGTCAAGTTAGATTGAAAATCACCTTTAATGATTAATCCCAAAAGGTGAGACCAGAGGAAGAAGAATCACCGGGAAAATCCCCGGCAAAGGGGATTTTCTTTCTCACTCTTTATTTGGTATTATTTCAACAGCCTTGGAGAGGAATAAAAGATTAATCATGAAAAAAAAGCAAATTTTTAAGTTTTGGGGAATATTTCTCTTTTTAAGTTTAGCCTTAGCGAGCACTCTATTTTCTTCAGAGACGGGAAGAAAGAAAAATAATGAAATTCAGTTAAGACATTCTCTTCCCTTAAGAAAAGCAGCTGATTTTTCAGCCATTAATATTTCTAACTCCCGAGTCAATTCCATGGAACCCCAGATTGTGGTGGATAGCAATGGGCACGCTTATGTCATCTGGGTGAGGATGAGTAAGCCTAAATCAGTTTATTTTAATACGAATATTTCTGGTGACTGGGGTAAACCAATTCAGGTTTCAAGTGGAACTACTGTCAGTGCTTCTGGGCCGTGGCCCCATTTAACAATTGATTCGCAAGGAACTCCCCATGTGGTTTTTACAGCCAAAAATAGTGTGGGCAATTATGAAGTCTGGTTTAATACTTATTATGGAATGGGCAGTGATGCAGGTGGTTGGGGCTCCAATTATAATGTCTCTCAAACTGCAGAGGGCGGTTCCGCTTACCCAACAGTAGCGGTGGATCCTAATAATTTGAGAAGATATGTCATCTGGCAGGATGATGAGTACCGGGCCGATGTCTGGGCTCTCTTATTCCGTTATCGAGATCCTGCCAGTGCTTCCTGGAGTGGTCTGGCTACATTGCCCATTCCCACCTCTGCTTATACCCCCAAAATAAGTGTTGATGGTCGGGGTCGGCTGCATCTTATCTGGTTAAGACGAGGCGGCGGAGGTTCAGTCGTTTACTATGCCCGCAATGATACTCCTACTAATCCAAATGCCTGGACCAATCCTGTGGCGATTTCAGGACAAACCTACATTGATTTTTCTGAGATTCGATTAGCTACCGATAGCCAAGGAAATGTCTACGTAGCCTGGGAGCAAAAGAAAGGAAGTAATTATGAAATATATTTCCGTCGCTGTTTCCAAGATGTTTGGCAAGGTACCATTAATGTTTCTCAAACAGGTAGTCAGGCTAAGTGGCCTGGATTAGCTGTTGACTGGACTACTGGGGATGTTTATCTCGTTTGGCAGCAGAAGCGTAATGATAAATGGCAGATATTTATTAAGAGTTTTATAGGTGGGGTCTGGTCAGCTCCCGCTGATTTGACGGCCAATAATCATAATTCAATTATGCCCAGTGTGGCTGTGGATCCTTCGGGAGAGATTCATCTAGCTTATGCGGAGGAATATTCCGGTACTTATGATATTATGTATGCCACTACTGGCGAGATTGTTGGCCAGGGGATTCTCCCTCCCGTAGGGATTAAACTGGTCACCAAGCGGGCAGAAGAGCCAGGGTTTAAAAAGAATATCATCCGGTGGAAGAAAAACCCAGATAATGACAACACCCGAGTGAAAAGCTATCGACTTTATCGAAAAGAAGTCCAGCAGGGAGAAAGTCAATACAAACCGATTGCTACGCTGGGGAAAGCCACTTTTTCTTACGAAGACAAGAATCTGCCAGATACCAAGAAATTTTCTTATGTCTTAACTACCATAGATGTTGATAACCAAGAAAGTGATTTTTCTGATGAAGTAGCTGAGCCGCTTGTGTTCAATCCAGTGGATATTAAAATTATTTCTCGATTGGATACAAAAAAGATGAAAAAAATAAATATCATTACTTGGAAGGAAAACCCGCTGAATTCCAAAGGTGCAGTGAGCTCTTATCGCCTTTATCGTCGGGAAGTTCGACCAGAAGCCAAGTTTAAATTTATAAAAGCGGTCTCCGGACAGACTTTTACTTACGAAGATAAGAATTTATCGACTAAAATAAAATACGAATATTACCTCACCGCCACAGATAAGTTAGGACTCGAATGTGAGCCTTCTTTAACCGCCTTTGAGGAGCCTGTCTTTCCTCCTCGTTCTATTACGATAGTGACTACTATTAATGAATCTCTCTTTTTTGTGGAAAAGGTTAATGTGGTTCGCTGGAAAGATAACCCCCTTAACGATCCAGTAGAAGTAGGACAATATCGGATTTATCGGTGCGATCTTAATTCCACTTCACAAAAAGATTACATTTTTATCGGAGCCGTAGATATTTCAAAGCGCAGATTTTTTGATCGAGATCTCGAAGTAGGACATAAATATAGCTATGTCTTGACAGCGGTCACGGTCGATGGGCAGGAGAGCCGCAAATCCCACGCGGTTAATGAAGGTAATTCAAATTAGAAGTTCAGAGTTTTCCAGAGATTAAAGCCGAAAGTAAGCCCCAAGCCGAATTCCAGGCCGCCTAAATCTATTTCGATGTCATTTTCTTGAGCCACGGCTTTGGAAAGCTTCAAATAAATCTTGAGCATAAGAAATTCCGCTCGAGGAATTTTAAAAAAAGCTCCGCCTTCGAGATGATACCCCCAGGTTGAACCCGAGGTAGTGAAAATATCACTCGTCTCTTTATAAGAGATTAGATCCCCCCCTAGACCAATATAGGGAATAACGTAAGGATGGTTAGCCAAGTAGCCAATGGTCAGAGATAGGGGAGACATAGAAAATTGAGTGGCTTCCTTAGTCACGGTTGATTCACCATTAACCGAGGTGCGAGAGAAGCCAAAATTAAGCAGAAAATTGTGGTTGTCCTGACGAAGAATAATTTTGGAGATTGCTCCTCCATAAAGAGAGATCCTGTTTCCGTAGACTTGGCTGAAAACTTCAGAAGAAACAAAATAAGTCCCATATTGCAGATTAATCAGTGTATTTCCACAAGGTGGATAGATAATCTTTTTTTCTGGAGGAGGAATAACTTTTCTCTTTACCGGGGAAATTTTAGGAGGGGCTTGGTAGGTAGTTGGTAAAAAGGAGAGAAGAAGGCCAGAGTCGGTTTTCTCCATTTTGAGAGAATCGATTCGCCGGGCCAGCTGGAGACGGAGTCTAATAGTTTTGGAGTCGAGGGGTTCTAATTTTAATTGGATTATTCCCGCACTCCTAAATTCAGGTAAAGGAGGCAGGTTAGTCGAATTAAGGGGAGATAATTCACAGGAGAAAAGGTTACCTTGGACAAGTTCCACTTGGGGAGTTTCAAAAGCTCCTGAAATTTGGAGATTAAGAAGGATACGTTGGTTATCTCGTTGGGTCGTCACGGTTTGCAGAGAGCTCAATTTTTCCGCAGAAGGAGATTCTGGAGTGGGCGTTTTTTCTGTAGTAACGGGGGGAGAGAAGAAAACATCAAGGCCAGTGGAAGTTGTTTTTACTTCGACAGCTACCGGCTCTTCAGTGCAATCGAAGACAATCCGGACTGTTTGGGCTTCATACTGTCCGACCCGGATTTTTTCTAGGTTCATTATTTTTACTTCTATCTCTGCTGGAACTTTAATTTCATTAATTGGGGTCAGTTGGCAAACTAGTCGGTGGGGAGACTGAAGTTCGAAAAATTCTGAAGCAAATTCGCCTTCAATCTGGATGTGAACAGTAAGTCCCGAGTCTGTTTTTTCATAAGTTATTGATTTTAATATTGATTTTATTTCTTGAGAAGTCGAAGCTTCTTGGGCAATAACGAGAAAAGAGAGAGTTAATATGAATAAAGCCATTAAGAAAAATTTTATGATTTTCAATTTACCTGCCTCCACTTTTATTTCTTCTCTATATAAAAAAAATTTTTATTGAGTTGTATTTATACCATAGAATGAGGCCTAGAGCAATCTTTATCTATTTAGTAGGATTAAACAAGTCAAGTTCTTTAGGGCATGCGTTTGCTAATAAACTTCCAGAGATATTCTTTAGGTACTCCCAGAATTTTCTCTCTCCAAGGACGATCACATTGACGGCAGGGTTTTAGATCATCAATATCATGGTTAATCATTTTCTGGCGCAACCTGATTAGCTTTTCTCCATTCCAGATTTCAGCCAAGGAAGAGCTTTTTACATTGCCTAAAGTAAGATAACCAAAAAAGTCCTGGGTACAGGGAAGGACTGACCCATCCCAGAAGATGATCAGAGCTTGCCAGAGGAAAGTGCAAGGAGAAAAGTCTTTTGGTCGTCTAGGACGGGGAATTTCACCGGCCCAATTATGAAGTTCCTTAATTTCTAATTTATCCAAAGGCAAGCCCGCGAAATTTTGGAGAAATTTCTTTCTTCCTATCCGATCATGTCGAATGTTTTCCTCTGGAAAATTTATTAATTCCAGAATAGTAAATGGTTTTTTGGCCTTCAACTTCTTTTTAATTTCCAAAAATTGGATAATGTTTTGCACCGTTTTATCGAAATCGGCTCCAACTCTAATTTTTTCATATGTTTCTTTTTTATAACCGTCAAAGGAGAAGGAGAATTGATCAATCCCTGATTCAATCAATTGATATGATTTCTCTTCGTTAAGAAGTGTGCCATTAGTATGGAACTTAACGGTTAAGCCTTTTTCGTGGGCATAGCGGGCCATTTTGAAGAAGTCTGGATGGAGAAGCGATTCGCCTCTATGGAGAAGGTGGATGTCAAAAATCGATTGAGCTGCCTCATCAATTATTTTTTTATATAGGGTCCATTCCATAAATCCTTTCTGTTCTTTAGGTAAATCTTTATTGGGACACATAATACATTTAAGGTTGCAGTAGCTAGTGGGTTCAACCCAAATTCTGACGGGCATGTAGGAGAGCTTTAATTTTTTCCTTTTATAGGCAATAAAAAGTTGAACCAATCGACGATAATATTTCCAGTTATTCATTTTTTCTGTCCTTCACTAACAATATATTCTCCGGGTTTTCGGACTTATTTTTCAAGTAGAAAAAATTATAAAGGGCAAAAAAGGTTTTCAACGACAATTCTTCTGCTCTGGCTTTAGGGGGGATTTTCAAAATGGAGAAAGCCTCTGTCACCGCCTCTGGAGAGAATGAGGCGGCCAGAAGATTATTACTTAGAGTTTTCCGGCGAGTAGCGAAACATTTTTTTAAAAAGGAATGGAAGTTTTTTTCTTCGGGTAAAGGAAAGAGAGGGGTTGATCGCTGGGTAAAAGAGAGAAGGATGGAATAGACCCGAGGTGGGGGCTGAAACGACCTCGGGTTTATTTTGAGCTCAGGGCGAATTTCGAAGTAGATCTGGAGCATAATTCCCAGAGGATTGAATTTTTTACTCCCAGGCGAAGCTAAGAAACGTTGGGCCATTTCTTCTTGAAGGAGGAAAACCCAGAAAGGGAAGTCGGCTTTATGTTCAAAAGCCTTCAAAATGATTTGGGAAGCTATAGAGTAAGGGAGGTTGCCAACTAATTTTATCTGGGAATATTCTTTTTGGGGCCTAGCGATGATGTGGCTTAAATTTAGCTTGAGAATGTCTGCAGCTATCAGCTTGACATTAGCAGGGATGATATTTTTCAGGAGGTCAACCAAAGAAGGGTCTTTTTCTATAGCTAAAACCAGGCCGCACCGTTCAGCCAGAGGCAGAGTCAGACTGCCTTTACCTGCTCCAATTTCTACAATCAATTCGTCTTCATGGGGGTCAATAATGTTAATTATTTTGTGGATAAGTCGTGGATTTTTTAAAAAATGTTGGCCGAGAGAATGTCTTTTTGATTTTTTCATGGAAAAAATTTAACTTTATTTCTCGCCAACAATAGAGTGGAGGTGTTTTAGTCTTTCTTTGATGATTAAACTCATGACGAAAGTTTCTAGAAGAAGGGGGAAATTTAATTTGGTTTGGCCCCGGGCTCTGTCCCGGAAAGTGATGGGCACTTCTTTCATTTTGAAGCCGAGAAGATGGGCTTTGTAAAGGGTTTCTAATACTACCGAAGGTCCCACCGAGATCAGATCATCCAGGTCGAGAGCTTCGAGTACTTCGGGGCGGAAACAACGGAAGCCGGAAGAAACATCTTTCACCGGAATTTTGAAAGATCTCCGAATATAGAGTCGCACAAAAAAGGTGATTACTCTTCTTATTAAATTTCTTTCATTGTCCTGGCCACCTTTCACAAACCGAGATCCGATAATAATATCAGCTTGATCAGCCTGGGCCAAAAGGCGGGGAATTTCCTGAGGTTGGTGAGAAAAATCAGCATCCATTTCAATGATAAAATCTGGCTTCATCCTCAGGGCAGCCTTGAAGCCATCAATTCCAGCTGCTCCCCGACCTCGTCGTTTTAACCGAACTAGTGTTTTAACCCGGGGGTCTTGGCCGAATTTGGTCTTAACTATTTGAGCCGTACCGTCAGGAGAGTTATCGTCGACCACCAGAACTTGGTAATTATATTGATTGTTCAACGCTAGGATTTCTTCAATTAGAGGAATAATGTTATCTTTTTCATTATAAGTGGGAATCATCACAACAATATTTTTCTTCATGGTTACAGAAGTGATTTTATCGCTTCTAAGACCTGGATAGGTTTAATTGATTTCATACAAGAAAGTTCAGCACAAGTTGGCTTGTAACAAGGGGAACAAGGCACTCCGGCAAATAATTTAACACCTAAGTCATACATGTCGATTTCTTGAGGACAAGTGGGGCCAAAGAGAGCGACAACTTTTCTTTTTAGAGCCAGAGCTAAATGAAGAGCTAGGGTATCGGCGCAGACTACCACATCTAAAAAAGAAATAAAACCAGCAAATTCGCGTAAACTATTGTCATTTCCAGTATTAAAAATAGGTATATTGGACTTCTTTTCTATTTGCTGATTGAGTTTGGTTTCTCGGGGGCCGCCTAAAAGGAAAATATTAGCTTTTAATTCTTGATAGAGCATTTGGCTTAATTGAATAAAGTATTCCGCGGGCCATTGCTTAGTTAAAAATTTTTCTCCGGCTCCGGTGTTGAGACCAATTAAAGGACGAGATTTATCTATTTTTTTTGATTGGAAGTACTTTTTTGCCCTTAGCGTATCTTCTTCTTGAAGATAAAATAAATAAGGATCACGTTGATAATTAAAGCCCGTCATTTCATGAATTATTTGTTGATATGTTTTTTTATTCTGGTGAAATTTCAACTCGTCATCCACTCCTAATTGAAAAGCATATTCGCTTTCGGGGTTGAAAATAGTTAAGTTACCCCACTGATTCAGGCCAAAACCTTTTTTTTCTTTGGCTTTAATTGATTGAGCCAAAGCAGTGGAAAGAGGTTCTTTGTCTAAAGAAAGAAGTAGGTCAAAGGTTTGCTGTTGAAGGTAAAGAACATTTTCTAAGGAGAAAAAGACAAGGCGATCAAGATAAGGATTATGGGTTAACAGGGGCACACTTTCCTCATCGACTATCCAGGTGAGATGAGAATCAGGATAAGTTCTTTTGATAGCGGGCAAGAGAGGTGTAGTCCGGAGCACATCGCCCTGAGCTCGACCTTTTATAATGAGAATCCGTTTGGGAAAAGGTTGATAATAGGGACAACCGGAACACAAGCGTTTGTATTTACAGGGCTTATCACCCCGAAAATGTAGACAATCATCTTTTAATTGCAATTATCTACCTCTTTTATCATCAAAAGTAGTATTAAGTTATGCCATAAATCCAAGAGGAAGACAACTTTTCTGCTTAATTATAAATCTTAACCTAGTCTGGCCAATAAGAGGAAAGAACATAGTTAAGTTTTTTTATGGCAGAGATAAGCTATGTGGGGATACCAGTATCCTTGATGAAGATTGATGACTTTCGTTTGGAATCCAGCTTGATTCAGGAGGAGAAGCATGTCCTTCTGGGAACGGAAATAGAAACGACTGCCTAAAGTAAAACCAATAATTTTAACCGCTAGAGTTTCTTGGAGTATATTCCAGAGGTATTTCCACCGGGGGCGGGTATCCATTTCTTTAAGAAGGAAAAGGCCGTGAGGAGGTAAACAGTCATTAACTTTTTTGAAAATGTGGAGATGAGTTTCATAAGGAAGGAGATAAAGAACATCTATCAGCGCCACAGCATCCACGGCGGGATAATCGTCTTGGATAATGTCCTGGCGCGTGAAGGATAAATTTTGGATTGATCCCACCAGCTCCTTAGCTTTTTCTATTTTTTTTTCGTCCAAATCAACACCGATGATTTTCCTTTTAGGGGAACCAAGATAGAGAATAAGGGAGAATAATCCCTGGCCACATCCAAGATCAAGGATAGTACCTTCAGGTGGGAAATAAGATTCGAGAGGTAAAAGGGGACAGATTTTAAATTTTATTTTTTGGTAGAGCCGGACAAGCCAAGATTGTTGGCGATAAAAATCACGGATATCTTTTTCAATTTTTTTGAGTCGGTCAGAATCAATTTGGTTCATGATTGAAGGTAAAAATCATACCAGAATTGGAAGATTATAAGGGGCCACAGTAACTGCCGGTGATTATGTTTGCCTGCGAAATGTTCATTTAATATTGTTTGGATAAAATTTTGATTGAACAAACCATGTCTTTTTAGCCTATCTGGAGAGAGGGTGTCAAGCACGAAATCTTTTAATTCTGTTCTTATCCACACTCCCAAGGGAAGATCAAAACCAATTTTACGCCGGGACAGGATTTCAGGGGGAAGAAGAGGGGCCATGGCCTTTTTAAGAATATATTTTGTGGTTAAACCTTTTAACTTTAAAGAAGAGGGAATTTGTTCGGCCAATTCAACAAATTCATGGTCCAGAAAAGGCACTCTAATTTCCAGAGAATTAGCCATACTCATTCGGTCGACTTTGACGAGCAAATCGTCTTGAAGATAGAGCTTCAAGTCGAGATAAGTGAGGCGGGTTAGTTCATCGGGCGCCCGGCAGTTATTTAAATGAAAGTAGACAGGAGAGTAAGGATTTTCTGGAGAAGATAGATGAGGGGCTAAAAGTTGTTGACGGAGGTCAGGATGATAAGCTCCCCACCAGATATAGTTGGCAATTTCCGGAGGGTAATCCGTGCCACTGATGAATTTTTTGGCCTTGAACTCAAAACTCAATCTTTTGCTGGAGGCCGGCAATAAATAGACCAATGGTTTAATGATGGCTTGGCGAAGGAAGTTTGGCAGTTGACGATAGAATTTGGCAATTTTGTAAGCCTTATAAGTGTCATAGCCAGCGAAGAGCTCATCGCCACCCTCGCCCGCTAAGGCCACTGTGACAAATTCGCGGGCAAGACGAGAAATAATGTAAGTAGGAATAACTGAGGCGTCGGCCAGAGGCTCATCCAGAAATTTTATTAATTGGGGGACAAGTTCCTTGACTTGAGCTGAGCGCACAATGAATTCGTGGTGCTCTGTTTTAAATCTTTTCGCCACCAGGCGAGCGTAATCTAGTTCGTTGAAACTCTCTTCTTCGAAACCAATGGAAAAAGTTTTGATCGGCTCTTTAACTAATTGACTCATAAAGGCAGTGACTGAACTGGAATCCAGGCCTCCGCTGAGAAAGACGCCGAGAGGCACATCACTGATCAATCTTTTACGCACAGATTCTTGGAGACGAGTCCGGATTTCTTGAGTGAGCTGCTCAGGGTGGGGAGAAGAAGAGGGGTTTTCTCGATAGGGAATATCCCAATATTTTTCTATTTTCCAGGAGTTATTTTGAATAATCAGGCGATGGCCAGGCAAAAGTTTATGTAAATTTTTGAAGATAGTTCGGGGAGCGGGAATGTATTCGAAAGTAAAATATTGATGCAAAGCTTCCCAGTCCATTTCCCGAGGGAAATCAGTCTGCAGAATGGCTTTTATTTCTGAGGCAAAATAGAGGCGACCTTGATAAAAGGTGTAATGGAGGGGTTTGATACCGAGGCGGTCGCGGACGAGCAGAAAAGTTTTGGTTGCTTTATCCCAAAGAGCCAGAGCGAACATGCCATTGAGCTCTTCCACAAAATCTATCCCCTTTTCTTCATAAAGGTGGACAATGACTTCGGTATCAGATTTTGTTTGGAAACGGTGTCCCTGGTGGATTAAATATTTTCTAATTTCTCGAAAATTATAGATTTCGCCGTTTAATATTACCCAAATGGTTTTATCTTCATTACTTTGAGGTTGATGGCCAGTGATGAGGTCAATGATACTTAGACGTCTCATTCCTAAAGCCACTTGAGAGTCAAAATAATAACCTTCATCGTCAGGGCCCCGGTGGCGAAGAGAGGAGTTCATTCGCTGTACTTCTTCTCGACTTTCCGGAGGAAGAGAAGAAAAGCTGTAAATGCCACAAATACCACACATAATTAGATCAGAATTGGATTAGATTTAACTCAAGCATAGACCTAATTCTAATGTAAATTGGCCCCAATTTAAACTTTTTCTTTAATGAGAAGGCAGTTTTTATGAGAGTAAAACTGAAGCAAAAAGAGAGCTATCTAGGTCTTAACTCTGGAGAAAGCACCTCTGAGAAGAAAAAAATTGAAAAAAGCCTAAAAAAATTTTTCGGTCTTTAGGTGAAGAGGAAATAGTCTCTGAAAATAGCTTGGTCGTTTTTTGAAAAAGAGAAGTATATTTTTTCGGGACAGGCTGTGTTTTTGTGTGGCCCAAAAGAGGCAGAGAAGTGCGATGGCGGGAGTTCAGTCGATAATAGCCATGGAGAGAACTCTTGTGATATAATCCCACCCTGGTTCTAGGTAAAGGATTGAATAAAGAATGAGGCCTAAAGGTGGAAAGATGTTGCCCCTTGTCCTTAGGGAGGCCCAGGCAGCCATAACGGACGAAGTGAGGCAGAAACAGCTAGTTCAATGGCTGTTCTTCTGTTTAATTTTCTAAACACAATGAGAAAAAAAGTAATTTTCAATGCGGATGATTTTGGTCTAGCCAAGGGGATAAATGAAGGAATTCTTCAGGCCCATCAGGAAGGAATTTTAACCAGTGCCACTCTTATGGTTAATATGCCTGGCTTTAATCAGGCGGTTGAACTGGCTTTGAAAGTGCCTACCTTAGGTATTGGAGTTCATTTAAATGTCATTCGGGGACACCCAGTACTTCCTCCAGAAGAAATTCCCAGCTTAGTGAATTCAGCCGGGAAGTTTTGGGGGGATTTAGTCTTAATTCTTAAAAAACTTTGGAGAAGAGAAATAAAAGTAGAAGAAATAATTAAAGAGTTCCGAGCTCAAATTAAGAAAGCTCAAGCAACAGGATTAAATATAACCCACGTCGATAGTGAGAAACATCTCCATTGTTATTATCCTATTTTGAGGAGATTGATTCCTCTCCTCGAGGAGCTAGGATTGCCCAGGGTCCGCTATATTAATCAGATTTGTTGGGCTGGGCCGCCGGCCTTTTTAATTGGTTCGATATTTATTTATTTATCTTGGTTGATGTGTCGTCCTTTGGCCCGACGGCAAGGTTTTCGTCTAGCTGATAATTTTTTTGGGCTTTGTTCAGTAGGTGAAATGACAGCGGAAAAAATAAAAACTATTCTTGTTCAACTTCCTCCCGGCATCACTGAGATTATGGTTCATCCTGGATTTATTACCCCAGAAATGGTAGAAATAGAAAAAGAAAGTGGTCCCTATCGACTTCGTCGGGGAAGAGAAGTGGAATTGGCGGCTTTGTTGGATGAGGAGTTGCCAGAAATTATTAAAAACAATAAGATTGAATTAATTAATTTTGGGCAGGTCTAAAATGGAAAAATCAGATAATTCTCAAACTGGACCTCAGATATCAGTGGTAGTGCCTTTTTATAATGAAGAGGCTAATGTTGAAGAACTGTATCGTCGCTTGAAAAAGGTGCTGGATAAATTAAAGCGAACCTACGAATTAATTTTTATTGATGATGGGAGTACAGATAAAACCCCTGAGATTCTGCAAAAAATTTATGAAAAAGATGAGCTGGTGAAGATTATTCGGTTGAGAAAAAATTTTGGTCAAACAGCTGCTCTTCAGGCTGGTTTCGACTTTGCTCAGGGAGAAATTATCATTTCTATGGATGGAGATCTCCAACATGACCCCGAGGATATTCCTCTTTTCTTGGCCAAAATGAATGAAGGTTATGATGTTGTTAGTGGTTGGCGGAAAAAAAGAGTAGATAATCTATTTTTGCGGCGAATCCCGTCTTTAGTGGCTAATCGAATAATGAAGTGGCTGTCTGGAGTAGAGATTCATGATTTTGGGACTACTTTTAAAGCTTATAAAAAAGAAGTGATCAAGAAAGTGCATTTATACGGTGAATTACACCGCTTTATCCCGGCTTTGACCAGTCGGACAGGGGTGAAAATCACTGAAATACCCATAAAAAATGTTGTCCGACAGAGGGGTAAATCCAAGTATGGCTTATCTCGAGTTAGACGTGTTTTCTTTGATTTAATCACGGTTAAGTTTATTATCAGTTTTATTGACCGACCTCTTCAATTTTTCGGCCTGATTGGTGTTATTTTCGGAAGTATTGGTTTTGCTATTGCGGCCACTCTAACCATTGGCTTTTATTTTTTCGGTTGGTCCATTCGAGAGAATTTAGGGAATTTAATTTTGAGTGTCTTTTTAATGATGATGGGTCTCCAATTGGTTATGACCGGCTTGCTTGCGGAGATCCTTTCTCGAGTCTATTTTGCTACGCATAAAGTTAAAATTTATTCTGTGGAAAAGATTTTAAGTAGGGAAAAACCACCCGCCGAATTCTGGAATTAGTCCAGAGGAAAAGAAAAGCAGGATGACCATCGGTATTTTCAAAAAGTACGGAATCTCCAAAGAGAAGGTAATTATTGGGCTAATTATTCTCTCAATAATGATTTTGGTGGGTTATTATTTCAGTCGAAATTTAGCCAGTCTTTCTTTATGGATGGATGAAGGATTTCATACCATCGCTGCCCAAGAGATATTAACTCATGGCTATCCCCTTTTTCCTTCTGGGCATATTTACTATAAAGCCATTCTCTACACCTACCTTCTGGCGTTATTTTCTTTTTTATTTGGGTTAAATCCAACCACTTTGCGGATGGTAAGTGTGCTAGCTACGATGGCGGCTATCCCTTTTCTTTATGCTTTCAGCCGAAAGCTCTTTAATAGATTTATTGCTCTAGGAACGGTGGTTTTATTTGTGCTCTCCCTATGGGTAGTAGAGAACTCTCGCTTGGCTCTTTATTTTAGCCCCTTATTATTGACTTGCTTGATGGGTTTCTATTTTTTCTATCTTGGTTTTTTCGAGGAGCGCTCTAAATTTAAAATCATAGCCACCGGTATTTTTATTTTGGCTCCATTAGTGCATCAACTGGGAATGAGCCTGTGGTTTTCTTTTGGAGCCTTTTTTCTGCTTCGAGGCGCTCGTCGTTTCTTTCGCCGGGATGTGTTATTGAGCCTAGCCAGTGTTTCTATATTTTATGTTCTTGTTCAGCTCCATGAGTTTTTTTTCTGGAAAGTAGGGTATGTTTATGAAAAAACCGAGTTGAGTCTGCGGGGGATGATTAATTACTTTTTTACTAGTTTCTCTCTTGGATATTTCAAAGAATTATTCCGGAGCTTCCCCATGATGAGTCTTTTTGTTTGGGCTGGAGCCTTGGTGGCTTTGGTGGGCCTGGTCATATATCGTGAACAGCAGAACAATAGTCGGAAGATGGATTTTTATGAGAACTGGGTTTTTGTTACTCTTTGCCTCTTTTTCCCTGTGTTATTTTTAGGATTTTTCCGGACTCATGTTCAGCCTCGCTATCTTTACCAACTGTTTCCTCTTTATCTGCTTCTCTTTGTGGTCAGCCTTTATGTCCTAAGTCAGTCTTTGGTCGCCTTTGTTTTTTCTGCTTTTCATCTCAAGAGACCTCTTTTGGTGAGTACTAGTCAGCTTCTTGTCTTTTTATTGTTTCTGGGTCTTTTCAGTGAAAAAGTCGGCTTTTCGGAGATTAAAAGTGTGGTCAATCGTTACTATAAGGACCCAATTGTTACTGATATAATTACCCGATCGGGCCGTTTTGAGCATTATGACCACCAAAGTGTAGGTGAGTTTGTTCGTCATTTTCGTCAACCCGGTGACATTGTGGTCGCTATTCATGTAGTTTTTCAATACATTTATGCTGGCCAAGTAGATTATTGGCTGTGGTCAGGAGGACCGGGCACTTGGGATGCGTGGGAAAAGACTCCTGAGGGATGGAAAGATTTTTATGTGGGGGCCCGGTGGATAAATAATCTTCAAGGTTTACAAAATCTTATTAACACTCATCCTGACCAAAGAATTTGGGTGATAACTTCTCCTTCCCTTTATCGTCGGGATCATATAGCACCAGCCATAAGAAAGTTCATTCAACAGAATCCTGAAAGACTGGTTTTTCAAGGCAAAGATGGTTTATCAGGCGTCTATTTATGGCATGATAAGACCCAAGAATTTACTGGTAGGATTCATACTATTGAAGGGGAGTGGTTCCCGGTCCGCCAGGGGAGGATTATTTTTAATCCTGAGGCTTCCAAACAGACTGAGCTTTACTGGCCTCCAATTCAGAAAAAGGGGGAAGTTTTTCATTACAAATTAAATTATCCTTTACCTCCAGGACGATATCAATTAACTATAGCTTATAAGTTAGAAAAGGTCGGGAAGAAGAAACCTTGGTTGGCCTTGTCAGTGCGCACCCCGCGGCAGGAAGTTGTGGCTGAACATCGGCTCTATTTAGAATCTTCTCAGGCCAAAGCAGGGCCATCTCAAGTGAGTTGTTCTTTCCTGGTGAAAAAGCCTACTGAAGTAGTGTTTTACTTTTTAAAAGGAGATGACTATTCTCTTTACGTTGATTATCTAGATCTTATAAGCGAAGCAGAGAATAAGATAATGCCCCCTTATAAAATCCTCTTAAATTAAAGGGAAGAATATAAGTGATGAAGAATTTTAAAGGGAGTTTACAAAAAGAATTGATTGACCAGAAGAGGTCTCCGGGGTCTAAATATCGCCATCTGTTTATTGGTCAGAAAAGCCTTTTTTATTTTCTAAAATATGAAATTATAATTTTTCTCTTTTCCTGGATTCCTGGAGCTCTTGGATTTTTTTTAAGAAAACTTTTTTATCCTTGTTTGTTGCAAAATGTGGGTCGGGGAGTCGTTTTCGGTCGAAATATTACTCTTCGTCATCCCTATAAGATTTCTTTGGGAGATAACACTTTTATTGATGACAATGTGGTTCTAGATGCCAAAGGCGAAGAGAATCGAGGAATATTTATTGGCAATAATGTTTATATTGGGCGCAATACAATTCTCAGTTGTAAAGAGGGCTCAATATTTATTGATGATTACTGTAATCTTTCAGCCAATTGTTCTTTACTTTCCGAAACTCAAATCAAGCTCGGGAAATATTGTTTTTTAGCTGGGCATTGTTATCTTGTGGCTGGTGGAAATCATAGTTTTGACCGTCGTGATATCCCGATTATGTTTCAACCATCATTTTCTCGAGGCGGGATCGAAATAAAAGAAGATGTTTGGTTGGGTGCGGGAGTGATTGTCTTGGATGGAGTGACTATCGGCCAGGGCTGCGTCGTCGGGGCTGGGGCTGTAGTGACTGATTCTTTGCCAGAATTTTCCATAGCCGTGGGTTTGCCGGCCAAGAAGGTTAAAGAACGATAAGATTAAGATAAAGATAGAAAAGATCTCTAATTGCCTTTCTCTTAGGGAGACGAGTCTCTCGTAGAAGTTAAAGCTTATTCCCCCAATAATCCTAAAGCCTAAGTATATTTTCAAATAAAATTTGGGTGTAAGGATCATTAAACTTATACCGAGCCAAGTAGGCAGTTCTTTTAGAGATGGCTGCGGTCGGGTTTTTGAGGGAGATTCTATTCTGTAAGTGGCCTGGTGGGAATCACTAGCGAATTATTCTTCATCAAAAGATTGACTTCCAGAAGAGGAGTTAATAAGATAATGCCCTTCTAAGGAGAGAGTTTCTTTTATGGCTATTTAATTATGGGTTTTAGATTAAAAAAAATACCCCTCCACACTAAAATTTTCATCGGTCTTATTTTAGGCGTTATCATTGGTTTGGTTTTTGGAGAACAAGCCCGGGTAATCGAACCCATAGGTACCATTTTTCTTCGCTTAATCACTATGATAGTGGTTCCCTTGGTTTTTGTTTCTTTAATGTTAGGAACTGCTAGTTTAGGAGATATCAGGAAGTTAGGGCGGATAGGTTTAAAAACCGCAATTTATTTTGTGATTACCACAGTTATCGCTATTTCTGTGGGGTTGATTCTGGCTAATTCTTTAAAACCTGGGGAAGGTCTTAATGAAGAGGTTAAGGCTGAGCTTTATAAAAATTATCAGCAAAAAGCCGAAGTAGGGTTGCAAAGATTAGAAGAGAAACCTTCCATGGTCGAAGTCCTGGTGAATATTGTGCCCACCAATCCGGTTCAGGCTCTGACTGAAGGGAATATGTTGCAGGTGATTTTTCTGGCTTTGATTTTCGGAGTGGCTCTGACTTTGATTAAGAAAGATAAAGCTACTCCGGTAATTAAATTTTTTGATGGAGTCAATGACGCTATTATCCAGATTGTCCACATCGCCATGAGATTAGCCCCTTATGGAGTGCTGGCCTTAATTGCTTCGGTTATTGGTCAGTATGGAGTAAATATTCTTCTGACTTTGCTTAAATATTCTGTGGTGGTTATCGGTGGTTTAGTTCTTTACACTTTTTCGGTCAACAGCCTGAGTGTCTCCATTCTGGGGCGACTAAACCCTTGGCGCTTCTACCAAGCCGTTAAGGAGGCCATGATTATTGCCTTTAGCACCTCCAGTTCCAATGCCACCTTACCAGTGGCCATGGAGTGTGTCGAGCATGTGGGGGTTTCTCGAGAATATTCCAGTTTTGTCATTCCTCTAGGAGCCACAGTTAATATGGATGGAACAGCCTTATATCAAGGGGTAGCGGCTGTATTTATTGCTCAGATTTATGGAGTGCCCCTTGGCTTGACTGACCAGCTCACCATTGTTTTAATGGCTGTTCTTTCCTCGGTAGGAGCGGCTGGAGTGCCCTCGGCTGGTATTATTACTCTGGCTATGGTGTTAAAACAAATAGGTATTCCGCTGGAAGGAATTGCTCTTATTCTCGGGGTTGATCGTTTTCTTGATATGTGTCGGACTACTACTAATATCATTGGCAATATGGCGGCTTCTGTAGTTATCCATAACTCGGAAGAAAAGAGGAAGAGATAAAGCATTCCTATAATTTTTGAGATTCAAAGAAAATCAGCAGCGAGCTTTGTAGATAAAATTAGAAGTACTATCAAATCTGCCGGAAGCAGGCAGGAATTTTTCGATAGTTAATCCTTTTTGTTCCAAAAAATCTTTAATTTCCCGGGGATAATAATGATGACGAATGGGGACGAAATACCAGTCGAGAATAAGCTCTTCCAATTTTTCGCCTTGACGGGATTTTTCTCTCTTTTTAAAGATAGCCACTACCGGCCCAAGGAAAAAGGCCATTATTTTGGCCAGCGGTTGCCAAGTTTTTCGAGGAGTTTTGATCAGAGTTTTGCGGATGATTTCATGGAGAAAGGTGATTTTAGTCTTGGTATAAATAGCCAGAAGGATAGAGCCACCTGGTTTGAGTACTCGGAGTAGTTCTTCCATAGCCTGCCAGGGATTGAGAGTATGATGAACGGTTCCCCAGGCCCAGACAATATCAAAACTTTGGTTCGGGAAGGGGAGTTGGAGCATATCAGCTTGCTGAAAGTGAACATTATCTAGCTTGAAGTTGTCTTTTAAATGACGGGCTGTAGTCAAGCTGCCAGGGCTGATATCAAGGCCAATGACTTCAGCTGCTCCGTTACGGGCAAAAATAATACTGAATATCCCTGTTCCACAGCCTGCATCAAGCACTCTTTTTCCTTTTATTTCCTCAGGAGAATAAAAAAGCCGCCAGTGTTCTTCTGATTTCTCATACTCGGGAATATATTCTGTCCAAACGACATCATAGAACCGACCGACCTTTTTTTCATTCATTCATCTACCTTCCTGGGGTGTATTTGGTGGACAAAGTTTATTGTTTTCGAGTAAACAAGTCAATTTTTTTAGATAACCAGTGGTGTTGATAATACCAGTTGATCGTTTTTTCAACTCCTTGGGCAAAATTTATCTGGGGAGAATAATTCAGAAGCCTTTTGGCTTTGGAGATATCCAGGGGTTTAGGATGGGCAAAGAAGGCTAATTTTCCTGGAGTAAGGGGGGCTTCGCCATGGAAAAGGCGAAAGATTCTGTCTAGGAGCCAGGCCAGCGGAAGAAGAGGAGTCAGAGGAAGAGAGACTGGCGGCAAGTTTTGGCCAAGTTGATGCGCGATAATTTCGGCCATTTCTCGCACCGAGAGAACTTCAGGACCAGCCAGATGAAAAATTTCGCCTCCCCGTCCTTTTTCCAAAGCCAGCAAGGTACCTTGAATGAGATCATCAACATAAACCGGGGTTTGCCAAGCCCGGCCTCCACCAAGGAGAATGAATCTTCGCCGGGCAATGGCCTGAAAAAGCTTAAAGGTGCGTCTGTCTTCGGGTCCGTAGACCCAGCCTGGGCGGATAATGGTGATTTTTAGGCCAGATTGACTGTATTGTTGAGCGATTTTTTCGGCCTCTAGCTTGGTCCTGTCATAAATTGTCTGCGGTTGGGGAGGATAATCCTCGGTGGCCACTTCGCCGGGTTTAACTCGGCCGAGAACGCCCGCTGAACTAAAAAAAATTACTTGTTGAATATCCGCTTTTTGAGCTGCTTGGAGAAAATTAAGAGTGCCCTGGACATTAATTTCCCAAAATTCTTGGGGAGAAATAAGTTTTCCTCCGAGGGCTGAAGCCAGGTGGAAACCGAGTTGGCAATCTTTCATTCCTTGGATCAAACTTGCCCTATCGCTCAGGTCACCCCAAATTATTTCTAGAGGGCTTTTTTGGATATCTTCCGGAAGAGGGGTTGAGTGAAGGAGAACTTTAATTGACCAATCTTTTTGAAGCAAGGCTCGAACCAGATGACGCCCGATAAAACCAGCCGCTCCGGTGATAAAGACTTTCATTTTGAAGTTAGTCGAGTCGCCTTGGCCAAAATTTCTTTAATTTTCTCTAAATAATGAGAATAAGTAAACTTTTGCTCGGCCCATTGTTGGGCTCGGCGGGCGATTTGTTGAGCTTTGGGGTCGAAAAGAGCCAATCTCAGACCCTCGGCCAAAGATTTAGGCGTAGGGTCGACCAGAATGGCCTTATCGCTATCCAGAAGTTGCGTATGAGTCCAGAGGTTAGTAGCCACAATTGGTTTGCCTGACTTTAAAAAAGAATATATTTTGAGAGGGGTATTAGTCCCGGCAATGCGGGGTGAAACTAAGGCATCAGCGATGGCCATGAATCGGGGAATCTCTTGAGGAGGAACTTGCCCCACAAAAGAAACTTGAGTTCCGATGCCTAAGGTTTTAGCTTGAGGTTGCATCGACTGGACTTCCTCGGGAGTTCCGCCCACAAGAAGCAGCCGAACTTTCTCTTTTTTGAGCAGAGAAAAGGCTTCAAGAAGGAGAGGGATACCCTGGTAAGGAAAGAAGTTGCCAGTATAGAGAACGATTTTTTCGCCTTGAGGAGCAAATTTCTTCTTTAGTTCCTGGAGGACGTTCGCTGAAGGTAAGGGATATTCGAAATCAAGAAAATTTTCCAAAAGGAGTGCTTTTTCCTTCTGCCCGGCTTTCTCAACGATTTTCATGAGGTCAGGGCAAATAACAATAATTGCTTGGGAATGCCGCAGCACCCACTTTTCCAGACGGGCGAAGATAAATTTCAATAAGCGGGACCGGGAGAATTTGAAATTGTCCAATTGTTGAGGCAGACTAGAATGCATATCGTAAAGATGGGGTATTTTTTTTATTTTCCCTAGAAATGTCCCTATCCAGGAAGCCTCTTCGTGAGTAAAAATCAGATCATATCGCTTTCGGAAGAGGGTAAGAAATGTTTGAAAGAAAAGGGTGATATCGAGGGGGATTTTAGTCAGGGAAGGCCCAATCTTGATTTTTTTAAAACCCAATATATTTGGAGCTCGATAAATATTAACGCCAGGTATTTTTTTGTCTTCTCCTAGAGGATAAGTGAAAAGGTCGATCTCATGCCCCAAATCGGAGAGAGCTTTAAGTCGGAAATAGACACTGATAGGCGTTCCTCTGGGTTGAAAAAAAGGTTCAGGGGCAATCATCAATATTTTCATGGATGGGTTATTCTGAAGAGGGGGAGGAACTCGAGTCGATTATCTCCCGAACATAATATATTTTTTTCTCTGATGATTCATGATAAGTACGGACTAATAATTCAGCCAGAAGACCAATGGAGATGAATTGAATACCAATGACAATTAGCAGAATAGCCAGTAGAAGTAAAGGGCGGTTACTGATCCCTTGTTTCACAATAAGCCGCAGATAAGTTAGATAGAGACCCAGAGCCCCACCGATTACTCCGCTGACCAGGCCGAAGGTGCCAAAGATCTGCAAAGGTCGGGTGGAGTAGCTTAATAGAAATTTAACTGTTAACAAATCAAGAATTACTTTAAAGAAACGCCATAAACTGTATTTGGAACGGCCATATTTACGGTGGCGATGATTGACCGGGATTTCGGTTATATTTACTCCAATATGACTAGCGATAGCCGGAATGAAACGATGAAGTTCGCCATAAAGCTTTATGTTGTCCACCACTTCTCGATGGAAGGCCTTCAAGGTGCAGCCGTAATCATGGAGCTTAACGCCGGTAATAAGGGAAATGAGCCAATTGGCCACCATTGAAGGTATGCGGCGAGTCAGGAGAGGGTCCCGGCGTTTTTTTCGCCAACCATTCACCAGGTCATAGCCTTTTTCTAATTTTTCCAGAAGACGAGGGAAGTCCCGAGGGTCGTTTTGGAGGTCGGCATCCAAGGAAATTATGATTTCTCCTCGGGCATAATCAAACCCGGCCGAGAGAGCGGCAGTTTGACCAAAGTTTTTTCTTAAACGAATAACTCGGACCCGGGAATCTTGTTGTTGAATTTCACGCAGGCGCTCGAAAGAATTATCGGTAGACCCATCGTCAACATAAATAATTTCATAAGGCCGGCCCATTGCCTGGCAGACTGAAGATATTTCCTGATGTAATTCCTTTAAACTGGGCTCTTCGTTGTAAACAGGTACCACAATTGAAAGTAACTTATTTATTTCTTTATTCATCCAGGTCAATATAACATAACCGTCCAAATGGGTAAATATTTTGCTCCAGTAAGCTTCCTTATTTCCGGCAAATTGGTGGGCTGAAGCCAGATTTTTACCTGTAACATTTGAATATTTTTTGTCTTCTAGACCAGACGAGAAAAAATCGAGCTCAGGTTGTCAGCTTTTACCTTTGAGTTAAAGCAGACGAAAGGGAGGAAAAAGGTATATAAGAGTGAGTTATATTTCTTATTAAAAACTTCTAAATAACTTCCAGTCAAAGGTGAGAGGTGATAACCTGAACCTGCTCTCATCATGAAATTAAGCAGGGTGGCTTTAGTGCTCCTGGGTTTGACTTTAGGGCACGGGTGGACTAAAATTCATTGAACATGCCCGAGAAGAAATTGTTAATTGTCGATTATGATCGGAATAGTCTGGAATCTTTAGTCAGTTTATTTAAGCCTTATGAATTCAAAATCCTCACAGCCACTGATGGTCAGACTGCCTACGAATTGTTTCAAAGAGAACAGCCCAATTGTGTTATTTTGGAAGCAATGTTGCCCAAGCTTCATGGCTTTGATCTTTGCCAAAGAATTTATGAAGAGTCAAAGGGAGATGTGCCTGTGGTGATTGTCACCGGCCTATATAAAGGCCCTCAATACCGCAAAGAAGCTTTGCGCTCTTTTGGTGCCTCAGCTTATTTTGAGAAGCCATATGATAGGAATAAACTAGTGGCCACGGTGCTAGATTTAATTCAGGAGGAGATGGAGATTCAGGAAGATCTTCCCTCTCCAGAGAAAGTGACAGTTTTACTAGACGAATTATTCGACAAGGTCAAGACAGAGGAAAATAAAGGAGGGACTTAAACTAAGGACTAAGTTGTTCTTTGTAAAGGAGACGCAGCTCCTCAAGGAGGGGAAGGACGGATAAAGGTCAGAGAGAAGGCAAGAATGGCTCAATTATGGACGCGTTGCAATAATTGCCGTAAAATTATTTATAAGCAGGATATTATAGATAATCTTTATGTTTGTCCCAGTTGTGATTTTCATTTTCGTCTTTCCGCCCCGCAAAGGCTGGCCATGCTTTTCGATGAAGGAAATTATAATGTTTTTGATGAGCATCTTTATCCTTGCGATCCTCTCGGATTTGAAGATTCCAAGAAATATTCTGATAGATTGAAAGAAAACCAGGAGAAGACGAAGCTTCCTGATGCTGTCATTAATGCCCAAGGCTTATTAGAAGGAATGGAGGTTATTGTTTCCGCTCTTGATTTCCGGTTTATGGGGGGGAGTATGGGTTCAGTGGTGGGTGAAAAAGTGACTCGCGCCTTAGAGAAAGCTTACTCGACTAACACCCCCATTATAATTGTCTCTTGTTCAGGAGGAGCTCGCATGCAAGAGGGAGTTTTATCCTTAATGCAATTGATGAAGACTAGTGCGGCGATAGCTCGTCTTGACGAGAAAGGAATTCCCTACATTTCTGTTTTAACTGACCCGACTACGGGTGGAGTGACGGCCAGTTTTGCCATGCTGGGCGATATTAATATTGCCGAACCTCAGGCCTTAATTGGTTTTGCTGGCCCCCGGGTCATTGAACAGACTATTCGAGAAAAGTTACCTAAAGGGTTTCAGCGGTCAGAATTTCTTTTGGAGCATGGTTTTCTGGATGATGTAGTCCACCGGCGTCAATTGAAATCATATTTAGGTCGAGTTCTTCGCTTGTTTACCAATCGCCCGACATGAATTTTCGGGAAGCAACTTTATATCTTGATTCTCTGCAGCTTTTCGGGATTAAGTTTGGCTTAGATAATATCCGGATAATTCTAAAGGCCCTGGACAATCCTCAGGATTCATTTGCCTCTGTTTTAATTGGAGGAACTAACGGTAAGGGATCCGTTTGCGCTTTTTTAAGTAAAATCGTCTCTTTGCATGGATATAAAGTTGGCCTTTATACTTCACCCCATTTGGTTTCAGTCAGGGAGCGAATCAAAATAAATGACCAATTAATTAGTGAGGAAGATTTTGCTAAGTTGACTGCTTTTTTAAAAAAAAGAATAGATGAATTGATAGTTGCCGGAAAATTACTCACTCCCCCCACCTATTTCGAATTTTTAACCGCCTTAGCTTTCACTTATTTTGCCCACCAGAAAATTGATTTAGGAGTAATCGAAGTCGGGCTAGGAGGTCGTTATGATGCCACTAACATTTTGGAACCTCTGTGTTCGGTCATTACTTCTATTGGATTGGATCATGAGAAATATTTGGGTTCCACCTTGGCCCAGATTGCGGGAGAAAAGGGGGGCATTATAAAATCGGGCCGTCCGGTAATCACTGCTGTGACGGCTGAGGAGGCTGACCTCTGTCTACAACAAAAAGCGGCTGAAGTAAAGGCTCCTTTGGTCAAAGTTATGGAACAAAAGGACAGTTTGAGAATCCTAAACCGAAAAGGTTTTAAAACGGAATTTAAATTTATTTGGAGAGGAGAGGAATACACATTTACCCCTTCTTTATTAGGCCACCATCAAGGTTTGAATGCGGCTTGCGCTTTAGTTGTGGCTGACATTCTCTCGCGAATATGGCGTCCTTTAGAGAGGTCTAAAATTGTGGCGGGATTAGAGGTTGCTCACTGGGAAGGCAGATTGGAAATTTTGAGTGAAGAGCCTCTGGTGATAATTGATGGGGCCCATAATCCATCTGGCATTAAAGCCCTCCGGAAATTTATAGATGAATTTTTACCTTCCTTAGATGTTTTGATTTTTGCTTGCATGCGGGACAAGCGGATTGCCGAAATGGCTGAGATAGTATTTCCCCCAGCCAAAAATATAATTTTGACTCGCTTTCCTTATCACCGTTCGGCTTTTCCTCAAGAGATTTATCAGAGAGTTGGCGTTTTTCAAGAGAAAATAATAATGGTTCCCGAGGTGTTTCAAGCTCTCCAGAAAGCCCGAGAAATCGTTTCCTCGCGGGGGATAATAGTGGCCGCTGGTTCACTTTATTTAGTGGGAGAAGTGAAAAAATACTGGCCGCTGGTAGAGAAACGATAAAAGGATTACAGCCCAAACACCAGAGATGACACCTTGCATTTTCTAGGGATTCGTGTTAAATTTTCTTTCAATTTAAATTTTTGTTTTGAGAAAAATGCTGTCAATAGACGCTAATGTAATTATTGTTTTTTTGATAGTCTGGGTCTTGGTTTTTTTGTTAAATAAAGTTTATTACCGGCCGGTTTTAAAGATCAGAGCCACTAGGGAGAAGCAGTTGAAAGAAGATAGAGAGGCGGCGACTAAAGCTCAGGAGGCCTATGAAAAAACTTTGCAAGAAATAGAAGAAAAAATAAAGGTGGCTCAAAAGGAAGCTCGACAGACAATTGATGAATTAGAAAAAAAAGCCATGGAGGAGAGAGAAAGACTGATTAATGAGGTTAACCAGGAATATCAAGCCCGGGTTGAGGAAGCTAAGCAGCGGTTGGCTGGTCAGCTTGAGGAGATCAAAAAGAAATTAGCCGAAGAGACCGATGATTTGGCCGAACGGATCAAAGAGAAGGTGCTTCATTAATGAGAACTAAAGAGAAACATTGGCTTTTGGTGGTTCTGCCATTTTTCTTATTTATGGTCACACCCGAAGGAGGTCAACACTCGGCTTCGGGCTCGGTCATGCTGGGCAAAGTTTTGAATTTTATTGTTCTTTTCGGTGGTCTGGGGTGGCTTTTACGGAAAGCAATCCGGGATTTCCTGACTGCTAGAGGTCAACAGGTCCAGCAAGAGTTAGCCGAAGCCGCTCGAGAGAAACAAGTTTGGCTCGAGAAACAGTCAGAGATTAATACCCGGCTGGCGAAACTGGATGAGGAATTGGCGCGAATTCGGGAAGAGTCACTTCGACAGGCAGAGAAAAGGAAAAAAGAAATAATGGAATTAGCCCAGCAGGAAGCAGAAAGAATTAAAGCTTTAACTCGTAGAGAAATAGAGTGGTTATACCAAAGAAATGTGTTTAAATTAAGAGAATATGCGGCAGCCATGGCTGTTAAGTTGGCTCGGCAAAAAATAAAAGAGGCTTTATCTTCTGAACGCCATCATCAGTTGGTGGCTAAATCAATTAATAACTTGGATAAGTTATATGAGAAATTTGTTGCTCGTTAAAAGATATAGCGAAGGCCTGGTTAAGGCTCTTGAGTCTAGGCAAGAGTTCTCCCGGGTTTATCAAGAGCTCCAAACATTTCAAAAAATTCTTCAGAACTATCCTCAGCTCGATCGACTTCTGGTGACACCGATTTTGTCTCCCAATAAACGCCGGGAAATAGCTCGTTCCCTTTTCCAACTTTGGCCTGAGATTTCAGACAAAACCAAGCGTTTTTTGTTACTTTTAATTGAGAACGGTCGGGTAGATATCTTGCCTGAAATTCTGGCTTACTTACCTGACATTTGGAATGAGGAAAAAGGGATTGTTACCTTTGATGTTTATTCCGTGATTGATCTAACTTCAGAGGAGAAGAAAAAGCTTCAAGAAAAGTTAGCTCGTTTAGAGGGAGCTCCTGTCGATGTGCGTTTTCATCTCGATCCGGGATTAATTGGTGGGATTTCAGTCAGGAAAGGCAATATTATTTATGACTTGTCCCTTCAAGGATGTTTGGAACGTTTAAAAGAAAGTTTAATTAAAGGATAGGCCGATGGAAATAAAAGCAGATGAAATAAGTAAAATCATTCAGCAACAAATTGAAGGATTTGAAACTGAGTTTGATGTCCAGGAAACTGGTACGGTTACTTCCGTAGGAGATGGGATAGCTAAGATTTATGGTTTAGAATTAGTCATGTACAACGAATTATTGGAATTTCCTCGGGGAGTTTACGGTTTAGCTCTCAACCTCGAAGAAGATAGTGTGGGGGCTGTGCTTCTCGGAGAAAGTCATTTGGTCAAAGAGGGTGATTTAGTTAAAAGGACCCATCGAATTATTCAGGTTCCTTCTGGGCCAGCCTTAATCGGTCGAGTAGTGAATCCTTTGGGGCAGCCACTTGATGAAAAGGGTCCTATTCAGACAGATATTTATATGAATGTGGAAAGGTTGGCACCTGGAGTAGTTGATCGGTTGCCGGTTAAAGAACCGCTCCAAACAGGCATTAAAGCTATTGATGCTATGATTCCTATTGGTCGGGGACAGAGAGAACTGATCATTGGTGACCGCCAGACTGGGAAGACGGCCATAGCTCTGGATACGATTCTTAATCAGAAAGGCAAGGATGTCATTTGTATTTATGTGGCGATTGGGCAGAAAAGATCAACCATTGCCTATATTATTAAAACACTTGAAGATTTTGGGGCCATGGATTATTCCATTGTTGTGGCCGCCTCGGCCAGTGATCCCTCCCCTCTCCAATATTTGGCTCCTTATAGCGGTTGTGCCATTGGCGAGTATTTCCGAGATAATGGTCAACACGCCCTGGTAGTTTATGACGATTTGTCCAAACATGCCGCTGCTTACCGGGAAATTTCTCTTCTTTTACGGCGGCCGCCAGGTCGAGAGGCCTATCCAGGTGATGTTTTTTATCTTCACTCCCGTCTTCTGGAAAGAGCGGCCAAGTACAATGATGAACATGGTGGAGGCTCTCTGACTGCCTTACCCATAATTGAAACTCAAGCCGGCGATGTTTCCGGTTACATTCCTACCAATGTTATCTCTATTACCGATGGGCAGATTTATTTGGAGCCGGAGTTATTTAATGCGGGTATTCGACCAGCCATTAATGTCGGCATTTCTGTTTCCCGGGTAGGAGGTAATGCTCAAATTAAGGCCATGAAGCAAGTGGCCGGGCAATTGCGCTTGGATCTGGCTCAGTATCGGGAATTAGCCACCTTCGCCCAATTTGGGACGGAATTAGATAAAGCCAGTCAAGCCCAGTTGGAGAGAGGCCAAAGATTGACTGAGATTCTCAAGCAGAATCAATATGAACCATTACCTGTAGAGAAGCAAATTATTATCATTTATGCGGGTAATCGGGGTTTCTTGGACGAGTTTGAGGTCACTGTGATTAAAGAGTACGAGAAGAAGTTGTATGCTTACTTGGATAAGGAAAAATCCGATTTATTGAAAAAATTGGCTGAGAAGAAAGAAATTACCCCCGAATTGGATGAGGCGATTGCCACAGCTTTGAAGGAATTTAACCAGAGATTTCGGGAGGGCACAGTCTAAGATGCCAGCTTTAATTGATCTCAGACGACGTATCAAAAGTATTCGCAATACTCAACAGATTACCCAAGCCATGAAAACCGTAGCCACGGCGCGGTTAAAGAAGTTACAACGGATAGTTTTGGAAACGCGTCCCTATTGGCACGAAAGCCCAGCCTTTTTCTCAGAAGTGGCCCAGCTCTTGGGTGAATCTGGTCATCCGCTTTTGCAGAAGCGAGCGGAGAAAAAAATACAAGTAGTAATTATCACTTCCGATAAAGGACTGTGTGGGGCTTTTAATGCCAATCTATTAGAAAAAACTTGGGAGTTTTTGGCTGAGAAAGCAACTGTTAGTCAGGTGAAGTTGGCTTTAGTAGGTAAAAAAGCTATTTTGTTTTTTAAACATCGGCCGGATTACCCCGTTGTCTGGAGTTGTATTGACCATCGCCAAGAGGAAACGCTAAAGAATCTTAGAGGATTGACTCAGCAAATTATCGAGGAATATTTACTCCAGGAAATTGATGCCCTATATGTGGCTTACAATGAATTTAAGTCTATCTTGGCTCCCCAAATAACCATTACTCAACTT
>QMPV01000006.1 GCA_003648765.1 Candidatus Aminicenantota bacterium | reverse complement strand
TTCATGACAACTTAACTTATAATTTGTATAATCTTAAGCTTATTTTCCTCTTTTTTCTGAACAGCCATGAAGGATAGACCTCTCACCCAGGCGGAGATTTTCCGACTCTGGTTTCCCATGGCCGCCACTTGGTTAATGATGGCCACGGAAGGACCGTTTCTGGCAGCGGTGATTGCCCGCCTGGCTTCTCCCGAATTAAATCTGGCTGCTTATGGGGTAGCTTATTCTTTTGCCGTGCTGGTGGAAGCACCGATTATTATGATTATGAGTGCTTCTACGGCCTTGGTTAAAGATAATCAAAGCTTTGTTCGGTTAAGGAATTTTACTTATGGTCTGAATTTAGGTTTGACTTTAATTCTGCTTCTTCTTTTGGTCCCCCCTCTTTTTAATTATATAACCAGAGGCATTATCGGTTTGCCTTTAGAGGTCAGCCGGCGCACTCATCAGGCGGTCCTGGCCCTGCTTCCCTGGCCGGCGGCCATCGGCTACCGGCGTTTTTACCAGGGTATTCTCATCAGCCGGGGCTTGACCCGACGAGTGGCCTACGGGACAGTTACCCGAGTATTGTCCATGATGGGGGTGGCCTTGATTGGGGCTCGTTATTTTCCTCTAGAGGGAGCTACAATTGGAGGTTTGGCTCTCTCAGCTGGGGTAACTGCTGAAGCAATAGCCAGCCGCTTTATGGCCCATAGTTCGGTTCACAGACTCCGAACGCAGAAGAGTAATGATGCCCACAAAAAGGAATTAAAATATCGACGAATTTTTCATTTTTATTATCCTTTAGCCCTGACTTCGATTTTAGCTTTGGGGGTCCAACCTCTGGTGACTTTTTTTCTGGGGCACAGTCGAATGGCCCTGGAATCCTTAGCTGTTTTACCTGTAATTAATTCTTTGGTTTTCATCTTTAGAAGTATGGGCCTTTCTTTTCAGGAAGTGGGCATTGCTCTTTTAGGGGATAGGGACGAAAATTTAGGGGCTTTAAAAAAATTTGCTTTCCGCCTGGGAGCTTTCGCTTCAGGTAGTCTCATGCTCGTAGCTTTTACTCCTCTTTCTCTCCTTTGGTTTGAGAAGGTCTCGGGATTGGTTCCCGAGTTGGCTCGTTTTTCTTTATGGCCAACCAGAATTCTGGTGCTTTTACCCGCTCTGACTGTGCTTCTTTCTTTTTTCCGAGCTTATTTGGTTCGTCACCATGTAACCAAACCCATTACGGTGGCTACCGGAATTGAAGTGGGAGTCATTGTTAGTGTTCTCTTGTTGACGATTCACAGTCTTAATTTTATTGGCATTATTGCCGCAGCCATGGCTATGATTTTAGGCCGATTTCTGGCTGATGTTTATCTTATCTATCCCATTATGATCGTGAAAAGAGCCTTTAAATTCGAAGCGGCTTAAGGATAATTTATTTCAAGAGGGAATTATTGTCAGAGGAGATGTCCATTTTTGATTGAGTGGAGTGGTTTTTCTAGAGTTGCCAAGAAAGTTTTTGATTTTAGTTGAAGTTAGGAGAAATTTTAGTAATTAACTTATAAAAATTATGGATAATTGCGGGGCTAGGAAAGATTAGTGACGTTTTTTTGAGGGAGTTAGCTGGAGGAAAACTCCCAGCCAACGACGATCGGTGCTTGTTTTATGGAGGCGGAAAGGAAAGAAACCCTGGTTAGTTTTAACCGTAAGCGGATAGTAGAAGTGCTTTTTCCAGGGGAAAAAGACTAACGAAGGCCGAGAGAACGCGATTTCTTGAGATTGCTGAGGATGAAGTTTTATTTTTCTAAAGGTATATCCATGCCGAATTTCCACCATCATGGGGACAGGAGAGGTAAGCTTTAATTTTAGGTTAGTAATTTTACCTGAGCTCTGAAGAAGAAAATCGGCCTTGCTTTTACCTCTTACCCAGAGGCCACCCCCTTCTGGTCCAAAAGAATTTTTGTCTTGAGCATAGACTACCCAAAACCTACCTGGCTCAGAACAAATTTTATCTAGGTGGATATCAAAAAAAGCATAGACTGAAATGAGTCCGATTATCAACCAGGTGGAAAGAAGAAGAGATATCTGGTGGGCGATGCTCATTGGAGAGAGAAAGTGAGCTTTGGCTGAGTGGGTGAAGGGACGGAAAACAACAGTAATCACCCCTAAAGTCATTATCCAGATTGCCAGGCTCCAAGGATTAAAGAGAGAAAGAGAGGAGAGATGAGGGATTAATAGAGTGAAATTAATAAAATGATTGCTTAAAGCTTGGAAAAGATGACTAACCAAGCCTTCCGAATTGAAAGAGAAGGACAAATTAAGGTGATAGAGAAACTCAGGGTGAGTTAAAACGGTGCCGGTCAGGAGACAAGTCAATGAAAATAAATAAATAAAAATTGCTTTTTGGAGTCGAGTCAAAGGCCGGTGGTTGACTATTGCAGCTGTTACCAGAAGCCAGAATATCCAGATTAAGGGTAACAAGGTTCGTCCTGGAGGGCAGTAACCTCCCCAGTAATATCCTAGAGAAGTGAACCCCCAATAAGAGCCCAAAAATGCCAGGAGGGGTAAAAATATTTTTAACTTGGTTCTAATAAAAATAAAGGCCCCGGCCAGAGTCAAAAAGAAAATAAGGTTATAGGGGAGAAGTCCAGCTCGTTGATCAAAAAAATACCCTAATGCACAGCGGAAGAATTCTAGAGGAGAAAAGTGGAAGAAGTGGGAGATATGTTCACCTGGAGTGGTCCCTCGATAAAAGGAAACGGGCGAGAAACTACCGTAAATTTTCAAAGTGTAGAGAGTTAAAAAACTTCCCGAGAGAACCAAAGGTAAGAAAAAAGCAATTAGGGCAGGAAATCTTGTCTTCCTCTGTTTGCGGAGAGAGGTGAGGCCATATCCCCCCAGAATTATAATTCCAACTACAGTCAGGGGAATATATTTCACTCCTAACCAGGGAAGAAAGGCCAGACCCAGACTACCGATAAGTATTTTCCAGGTGAGGAAAGATGTTCTCTCTCTAGAAATCGAAATCCAAAAACAGATTAACAGGATTAGAGCTGCTGGTATTTCAGGATAAATTAAGTAGGAATAGAAAATTAGAGGGGGACTGAGGCCAAAGAATAGAGCTAGAAAGAAGGACAAAGTTTTGTGATTAAAGATTTTAACTATCACTAAGAAGAAGAAACTAACCAAGAGAGCTGAGAATAGAGTTATCGGCCAGCGACTAAGCCAGATGGTTATTTTTCTGAAAGAATTTTTACTTGGAAAGACAGGGGCGATTTGGCGAGCAAGAACCAAGGTGGGTAAAAGCAACAAAGGTAGGCCCGGGCCATGACGTGAATAGGCTGACCCATTCTTTCGACCGGGAAAAGTATGAGGCGAAAATTGGCCGGGATAGAAGATTAAGTAATCTTTGTTTTGGAAATTATTGGCTAGATCTGTATCTCGGTCTTGAAGAAGGCTGGTAGTGATGAGGAGATAGTGAGGTTCGTCTCCAGTAAGAGGGCAAGAAGGAGTAATTATTCCTATGGAGATGATGTTGTAAACAATGAGGACACCGCTGCCCAGGAGAAAGGCCATTGTTTTCGGTTTTAGGTTTGACCAGTTTCGGACTATCTTGTTCAACGGGCGAGGAGTTCCGGATATGGGTTTAATAATGATAAGTATAAAAATTATGCCCCAGAGGATACTCCAAGTTAACTCAGCACGAAAGTCGTGAAGAAAATAAACATGTCCTAGCCATAGAGCATGAGCGAGACATAAGGGAGAGAGACTGAGGAGAAGTTTTAAAGGATTACTTTCTGAGAATTCTCTTTCGAGAAAAGATAGCCCAAGAACAAGTAAGCTGAAAGAGAAAAGCAGAAGGAAAAGATAAATTGCTAGTTGAGCTAGCCAGGGCCATTGAAAAATTTTTTGATGAAGAAGAGTCTGATGAAAAAGGAGAGTGGCCAAGCCAGAGGCCTCACCACCTAAAAGAATTTGGCCTTGTTGAGAAAGCCCCAAGGCAGGAAATATTCTTTTTGTTAGGTCAGCCATTATTTTAAAAATTGAGAATCTGGAGTTAAGATAACAGAAGAGAAAGGCTGCATCAATAGATAGACCTTGTTTTTGGATGTTTTCTCCTCCGAGCTTGGCTGAGCCTCAAGGGAGAAGCAGGAAAAAATGATTTTATCTGAGAGGTCAAGGTTGATTTAATGGAGGTGTCCATTTGCTTTAAATAACTTTTAAACCTGACAGATTTCTTATTCGATTTCAGGAAATCAATAATTTAATTTATTCTTCCTTTTAGGGAAAAAAGTAAAGAAATGACAACTATGATTTAGAGATGTTTCAAGGTTGCAAGTTCAGAAACATGGAAAATCAGCCGGAAGAACAGAGGAAAAAGGTACCATCTTGATTCTTTATCTAAGGAAAGGATTTCTACTTTTTGACTTACTCAGAGAGATGTGGTAAATAGTCCCTCTCGATGAGTGGGTTGATTACAGAAAATTTTCTTGTTATCTTTTCCCCACCGCTCAAAATCCAGAGCCTGTTCCTAAAACACTCTTATTTTACCAGGCAGTCAGCGTGGTAGTTTTCGGTCAAATGATTTTAAAGTCTGACAACAATTCTTTTAAACAAAAGGCTGATTTTTGGAGTTAAGTCAAGGAGGCTTAAAATGACCAGGCTTAAACTATCTCCCTTTAAATTTTTCATCTTTTTCCTGGTGGTTTCTCTTTTTCTGGGAGAGGTGGCGCTGGCCGGAGAAAAAGAGAAAAATGAGAAAGAGATTCTCTATCAGGAAGCGTATCTCAAACCACCGGCGGAAGTTCAAGAGTTATTAACCCGGGATAGACATTATGATGTTTTAGTCAATTTGAGTCCTGATAAAGACCATTTTCTTATTCCTGTCCGCCAGGAATTTTCTTCTCTGGCCCGGATGACTCAACGGACTTTGCGTTTAGCCATGCTGGAATTTTGTCCGGACGTTAACCGCGAGTGGCGGCTGTCCACTTACGGAGTTAAAGGCTTGAGGATTTACTCTCTTCGGCAGAAAAAGACGTGGGCGGTGAAACTGCCACCGGATATTCTTGTCTCGGATTTTGTCTGGTCTCCTGATGGGAAAAAAATTGCCTTTCTGGCTCATCTGGAAAAGGGCACTCAGGTATGGGTGGCGGATGTGGCCACCGGCGAGGCTCAACCCGTCTCAGAAGCCTGGGTGATGGCCACCTTGAGCGGCGTGCGCAGTTACTACCGACGCACCAGTGGTCCTCCCTCGGAGATGTTACAATGGCGGCCTGACGGCAGTCTAGTGACCTTACTTGTCCCGCCTGAGCGAGGTCCGGAGCCCTCACCTCCGGCTATTCCCACAACTCCTCTTATTCGCCGGACGCGTTCCAAACCCACACCTACGCGCACTTTCCCTTTCCTGCTGCGGACACCTTACGACCAGGAACTCTTTAAATATTACACTACTTCCCAGCTGGCTATTCTCTATCCAGGACAAGCTCCCCGTTATATCGGGCAACCGGGCATGTTTATGAGTCTTTCCGTTAGTCCTGATGGAAAATTTATCTTAGCTGAGCGGTTAACCGAACCCTTTTCCTACATTGTCAGTTTTCGCAGTTTTCCTCGAGTTCTGGAAGTATTGGACGATACTGGCCGAGTAATTTCCACTATTCGGAAAACACCTCTTCAGGAAGCCATGTCCCGGGACAGAGGACCGACAGAGGATCTTCCCCGCGACGTGAAATGGCGGCCCGACGGGAAAGGTTTGATTTTCCTCTGGCGAGAAAAAGCCAAAAAAGAGGAAGAAGAAAAGGAGGCTAAAGGCAAGCGCAAAGACAGATTAATGTTCCTTCCATCACCTTTTAAACTGGATCAAGCTATTACTTTGGTAGCTACAGAAAAAAGATTTATCAGTGTTGATTTAACCAGAGATGGCTCTTTCGCCGTAGCCACTTTGAGCGGCCGGAATGAAGCCGATCAGACCCGCCAGGAGATTGTCGCCTACGACCTCCGACGCCGTCCCCCCCGAGCTTATACTCTGGTGAAAGATATAGACCCCAATGATCTTCTCCACCATCCGGGCGATGTGCTGACCCGGCGAACGGCCAATGGACTTTCTTACGTTCTCCTAAGCTGCGATAAGAAGAAAGTCTATCTCCAGGGCAGGGGATATCAGGAAGATTTGAAACCCAGGCCTTTTATTGACCGAATTGAAATTAAAACAGGGAAAAAGGTCCGCCTTTTTGAAGGCTCAGCCGATGTTTTTGAACAGCCGTTGGTTCCCCTTGATGATAATCTCCAAGAAGTAGTTATCCAGCGGGAAAGCCCCACGGATTTCCCTGATTGTTTTCTCTGGCAGAAGGGTAAAGTTAAAGAGCAGTTAACCGCCAATAAGGATCCTTATCCGGAAATAACCGCCGCCCGGCGGGAACACTTTACCTTTAAACGGCGAGACGGATTGGAGATTCATGGCTGGATTCTTCTCCCTCTGGATTATCACCAAGGAGAGAAAGTCCCGGCGGTCTTTTGGACCTATCCTCGTGAATATCAATCATTTAAGGAATATAAGCGCTCGGTGATTCGTTCTTATAATCTCAATGCTTTCCGTCATTTCAGTACCCGGAATGCCTCCCAGATTTGGCTGACTCAGGGTTATGCCGTGGTTATTCCCGATATTCCGATTATCGGCAAGGGTAATCAGTACAACAATAACTATATTGCTCATCTGGTGGATTCGATGTATGCCGCCATCCGCAAGGTTGATGCCCTAGGTTATGTTGATGTCGACCGGATCGGCCACGGGGGGCACAGTTACGGCGCCTTCGCCACAGCGAATATTCTGGCTCATACCCCTTTCTTTAAAGCGGGTATCGCCGGCGACGGGGCTTATAATCGCACCTTAACCCCTATGACTTTCCAGAATGAACGGCGGTTTATCTGGGAGGCCCAGGATATTTATATTGAAATGTCACCTTTCTTTGAAGCCGACCATCTGGAAACGCCTCTCCTCATGTATCATGGAGCCGAGGATAACAATACGGGCACCTTTCTCATTCAGTCGGAACGAATGATTCAGGCTCTCACCGGATTGGGTAAAAAAGCCGTTCTCTATATTTATCCTTTTGAATCCCATGGCCCGCGTTGTCTGGAGACTTATTTCGACCTCTGGGCCAGGTGGTTAGCTTTCTTTGATAAATACGTTAAGCACCCCGAAGCAGAAAAGACACCTGAAAAATAACCAAATAGAAGCAACTTCTAAAGGAGTTGAGCCATGAGTCTCAAGATAAATGATAAAGTCTATCAGTCCTTTAAGTCAGCCTTTAATGATGAGTCTTATGCTAGTTATATTGTTGGCCGCCGGGGAGCCTCGCCCATTCCTCACCGGCGCCGCAAAGTGACCACTCTGGATAGAGTCATTGACTTACTCCAAGATGGCGATGTCATCTCCTATCCTCATTATTATCGGGCGGGGGATAAAGGACTGCAGATGGTAGTGGAGAAACTCAGAGAGAAAGGCAAAAAAGATATTATTCTCTATGGTAATGCCTTTTTTGACCACACTGACCCCTGGTTGATTGAAGCCTTTCGCGATGGAACTTTGAGGGGGCTGTACGGGAATGTCTACCGCAAGTTCGGGGCTTACGTCACCGCCGGCGAGCTTCTGCCTTGGGTTAGTGTCGGCTTTTCCCATGGAAATCGCGTTCGAAAGTTACAAACAGGCGAAGTTAAAGTCAAAGTGGCCTTTGGTCCCGTGCCTCTGGCGGATGTTTACGGTAATGCTACTGGCTTAAAGGGTCGGCCCGAACAATTATGTGGTCCGCTGGGCTTGTTCGCCGCCGATGCTGAATTTGCCGATTATGTCTGTCTGCTGGCGGGTGAGGTCAGTGAGCATCTGGTTATGCCTTTTTCTTTATCCATGGAGAATGTTGATTTTGTTGTGCCTGTAAAAGAACCCGGCCTGGCGGCCGGTATAGGCAGCGGTACCCTGGATATGCAGAAGGCTAAAGCCAATCCCTTTAATACGGCGGTGGCCGAGAATGTCACCCGGGTGATTAAAGCCGCCGGCGTGGTTAAAGAAAATTTTTCTTTTCAAGTAGGCAGTGGAGCGGGCTTAATTGTTCTGGAAAATATCCGGCAGATTCTGCGGGAGATGAAAGTGGCGGCTAATTTTTCTATCGGAGGTATCACTTCCCTTCATGTGGATATGCTGGAAGAAGGCCTGGTTCGTTATTTGCTTCATGGGCAATTATTTGAACCCAGTCCTAAAGTCATCACTTCCCTCCTGGAACATCCCCGCCATCTCGAAATTACCACGGGTTATTATGCTTCGGTGGCCAATAAGGAATGTGCGGTTAATCTGCTTGACTTGGCGGTGCTTTCGGCACTTGAGGTCGACCTGGAGTTTAATGTCAATACGGTTTGTGCCAATGGTCGGATTATCGGGGGTATCGGCGGTGGTCAGGATGTGGCCGCCGGAGCAGCTTTAACCATTATCTTTCTGCCTCTGGCCACCGGCAAAGGTGAATGGGGTTTTCCTCGAGTAGTAGAGAAAGTTTATACCCGGACCACCCCGGGGGAAGTGATTGACGTTGTCGTCACGGAGAATTATGCCGCCGTTAATCCTCGCAGTAATAGTCCCTATAAGCAAAATATTCTAGAGAGGGCCAAGGATTTCGGTCTTCAATTACTGCCTATTGATGAACTGCATTTACGTTCACTGGAGAAGGCTAAACAATTGGGGAAAATTCCTCCCCGCCAGCCCACTACAGAAGAAATTGTTCATGCCATTGAATGGCGGGATGGAACTCTTTTAGATGTCATCCGTCGACCTTTGAAGAAAGATTAAAGAAGAAATGATTTTATCAGAAGGCTTATCCAGCTTCAGGGAGAGAGAATGATTTTTCTTTTTTGGGATGGAAATTCATTTAAAAGGGGGATTGACAGTCATGAGCTTCTTTCTTGACCTGAAGGGTGAGTTGGGATAATTTGAAAGCAAATAAGTAGGGAGAGAGGCCAAATGAAAGTAACAACTGTTGAAGAAATGAGACAGCTAGACCGGCAAGCGATTGAGGAGTTCGGCATCAGTGAAGAACTCCTGATGGAAAATGCCGGCCTGGCTTCTTTTCAAGTGATTGAAGAAGAAATAGGCGTTGAGGGAGTTAAGTTTTTAGTTTTATGTGGAGGTGGAAATAATGGTGGCGATGGCTTCGTTGTAGCCCGAAAACTTCATTCAGCTGGTGGTCAGGTTGAAGTTTTTGTTTTGGGCGAGGAAAAGAAATATCGAGGAGCAGCTCAGAAAAATTATGAAATTGCCACCAAGTTGGGCTTCCCCTTGAAGAAGCTGGAGTCGATTGAGGAATTGCAGGAGGCTTTAAGCCGCTGTGAGGTAGTGGTGGACGCTCTTTTCGGGACAGGTCTGGACCGGGCGGTGGAAGGAATATATCGGGAAGTCATCCAGCGGGTTAATGAGGCTGACAAAATAGTGGTCAGTCTGGATATCCCCTCGGGCATTAGTGGTAATAATGGTCTGGAGATGGGTGAGGCCATCTGGGCGGATTACACGATTACCTTCGGTTTACCCAAACTCGGTAATCTCCTTTATCCAGGTTACGGCCACGGTGGTTTTCTCTTTGTGACCCATATTTCTTTTCCCCCTCAACTCACTCGTCGGGAAAGCCTCAAGACGGAAATCAATCTCCCTCCTTACCTGCCTGAACGCCAGGAAGACGGTCATAAAGGCGATTTTGGTGATGTTCTCTTTGTGGCCGGAGCCTCCAATTATTTTGGTGCTCCTTACTTCGCGGCCCGGTCTTTACTCAAAGCCGGCGGCGGTTATGCCCGGTTGGCCAGTATTCCTTCGGTATGTCAGGTAGTGGCCACTAAGGGAAGTGAGATTGTTTTTATTCCTCTAGAAGAGACCAAGGCTGGCTCGATTGCTTTGGCCAATCTGGAAAAATTACTGGAGTTGGCGGAACTGGTTGATCTGGTGGTCATCGGGCCCGGCCTTTCTCTTCAGAGCGAAACCCAGGAGTTGGTGAGAGCCTTAGTTCGTCGGATAAACAAACCAGTTTTGATTGACGGTGATGGATTGACCGCTCTGGCTATGGACATCGAGAGTTTGCCTCATCGAGAAAATTCCACTATTTTAACTCCCCATCTTGGGGAAATGTCGCGATTAATGGAAGTGCCAATTCCTTATATCAAAGAACACCGAGTTGAAGTCCTTCGCCAGGCAGCTCAAGAATGGCAGGCTTTTGTTGTTTTAAAAGGTGCTCATTCGTTGATTGGGTATCCTGATGGCCGGGTGTTTATTAATTTAAGTGGCAACTCAGGCATGGCCAGTGCCGGTTCGGGAGATGTGCTGACTGGCACTATTGCGGCTGCCTATGGTCTCGGTTTGGAATTAGGTGAAGCAGTGAGGACAGGAGTTTTCCTTCATGGATTAGCGGGTGACTTGGCAGCCGAAGACAAGGGGCTGGACGGCATTACCGCCGAAGATATTCTTGAGTATCTTCCTTTGGCCGTTGATGTCTTTCGGGAAAAATATGGTGAAATTCTCGAAGACTATTATGGGTCAGTGTTTGTAATTTAAAACCGACCAACGTGGCTGGGTTTTGGTGCGCTCTCTCAATTTTTGGGGAAAGGAGTAATTAATGTTTTTTCATGAAAAGAAAAAGTATACCTATTTTTTGGCCTTAAAAATTATTACCTTCTGCCTATTTTACTTGATCATTGGTTTGCTTTTTACCTGTGTTCCTCTCCAATCTGGCGTTGAACCAGCCTCTCTTTTCCAGAAATTCACCTGGAGGTGCATAGGTCCGGCTAATATGGGTGGCCGCATCTCAGATATTCAGGCCCTAGATGATGATTTTCGGATGGTGATTGTCGCCTCAGCCTCAGGAGGAGTCTGGAAGTCAACCAATGCCGGAACTACCTGGGAGCCCATTTTTGATACTTACGGTTCAGCTTCAATCGGTGCCGTAGCCATCTTTCAGAGAGACCCCAATATTATCTGGGTCGGGACTGGTGAGGCCAATGTGCGTAATAGCGTCGGTTGGGGAGATGGCATCTATAAATCGGTTGATGGAGGGCGGACTTTTGTCAAGATGGGCCTGGAAGATACTCATCACATCGCCCGGATAATCACTCACCCGACCGATCCCAATATTGTTTATGTAGCCGCCCAGGGTCATCTTTGGGGATATACGGGGGAGAGAGGGCTCTTTAAAACCACTGATGGTGGTCGGACCTGGGTAAAGTTGACCAATGGTTTGCCTGATGATGGTCGGACCGGTTGTACAGAGATTGAAATGGACCCCCAGAATCCCGAGATTCTTTACGCCGCTTTCTGGGAAAGGATTCGTTATCCCTATCGGTTTTTAAGTGGCGGGCCCAATGGTGGGATTTTCAAATCGACTGATGGCGGCCGGACCTGGCGGAAGTTGACCAAGGGCTTGCCCCAAGGAGAGGTGGGCCGAATAGGTCTAGCTATTTATCGTCAGAATCCTCAGATAATTATGGCTATCATTGAACATGGTTTTCAGCCTCCCAGGGGAAGTAAAGACTATGAAGACATGACTAAGTTAGGTAGCGGGGTTTATCGCTCAGAAGATGGTGGAGAGAGCTGGACTTATGTGAATCGTTACAATAATCGACCTTTTTATTACAGTCAGATCTATATCAACCCCTTGGATGACCAGCTGGTGTACGCCATGGGCACCCGGGCCATGATTTCCACTGATGGCGGCCGGACTTTTCAACCTGGTTTTCCCGGTATCGCGGGAGATTTTCATGTGATGTGGCTTGACCCTCATTGTCGCGACAGATTCTATGTAGGCAATGATAAAGGGATTTCTTTAACTCATGATCAGGGGGAACACTTTAATTTTTTTGACAACCTGGCCATCGGTCAAATTTACGCTGTCTCGGTGGACCTGCGAGACCCTTACTATGTTTATGTCGGCCTCCAGGATAATGGTGTCTGGGGCGGTCCGAGTAACAGTCGGGATTTTAACGGTATCCTCAATGACCACTGGTTTAAATTTCATAGTGGCGATGGCTTTTACACTGCCGTTGATCCGACGGATTGGACCACGGTTTATTCTGAAAGCCAAAATGGGCGGCTGAGACGCAACCATGCTCTCTTCCGCCAGCTTTCGGTGAACATTACGCCTCGTCAAGATAATACTTATAACTGGAAGGAGAAGATACCTCCAAATAAAGATCCTGAGCGTCCGGTGGTGCGAATGAATTGGAATACTCCTTTTATCCTTTCACCCCACAATCCCCGGACGATTTACTATGGCGCTAATTTTCTCTTTAAAAGCGTTGACCGGGGCGACCACTGGCGGGTCATTAGTCCGGATTTGACCACCAATGACCCCGAAAAGACACGACGGGAGAGTGGAGGATTAACGCGGGACGTGACGGGGGCAGAAACTCACTGTACCATCACTACCATTTCGGAATCTCCTTTAAAGGCTGGTTTAATCTGGGTGGGCACTGATGATGGCCAAATCTGGGTCACCCGCAATGATGGTCAGACCTGGGAGAAGATTTCTCCTAATTTGAAAGGGGTTCCTGCCGGTCTATGGGTGAGTCGGGTCGAGGCTTCCCATTTTGATGAAGGCACAGCTTACGTGACTTTGGACGGTCACCGCAGTGACCTCTTCCAGCCTTTTGTCTTTAAAACAACCGATTTTGGTCAAACTTGGGTGGACATTACCTCTAACTTGCCGGAGGGCCATTGTGTTTATGTTATCCGGGAAGACCCGGTTAATCCCCTTTTGCTTTTTGTCGGCACTGAGTTTGGTGCCTTTGCTTCTTTAGATGGAGGCCAACACTGGTCTCCTCTGGGAAAGGGACTGCCGACAGTGGCTGTTCATGATCTGGTGATTCATCCCCGGGAGGCGGATTTGATTGCCGGTACCCATGGTCGCAGCGCCTGGATTTTGGATGATATTACTCCTTTGAGGCAGATGACCCCGGAGGTTTGGGAGAAAGAATTTTTCCTTTTTCAGAATCGCCGGGCGACCAAATGGGAAGCTATCAGTCGGGGCGCTACGCGGGGGCACCAGCTTTTTATCGGCCGCAATCCTTTATCTATGTCCCAGGTGCCGCCGAGCAACTCACCCACCAGGTTAGTCAACTCTGCGGCCATTCATTTCTGGCTAAAAGAGAAACCCGCCCAACCGCTTTCCCTGAGAATTTGTAAACCAGATGGGCAGGTGATTAAAGTAGCTCGAGTGGAAGCAGATGCCGGACTCAATCGTTATTGGTGGAACCTTCGGGCTGACCCTTCGGCCACAGCCGTGAAAATCTTTCGTCGGCGGATGGACTCCCTTTTTAAAGATCTCCAGGGAAAAGTCAGGGGAGAGTTGAAAAAAGACTTAAAGAAACTTCAACAGCAGTGGGCAAAGGCGGTTACCCCGGCTGAAATGAATCAGGTGTGGGCTGCCTTGACAGAGAAATTCCGGACATTGATTTCCCGACGACTTTTCCTCCGGCCTCTTCGAGGAACTGAGGTGGGCGCCGGCGAATATATTATTGAGATGAAGTATAAAGGGCAGGTTTTTCGGAGTACCTTACTGGTGAGAGAAGACCCGTTAAAAGGAGAAAAGTAACCCGGCCAGATAAGTTTAATGGCTGATATAAAATCGGCACAATAGAACCAGAGGTATCAACTCAAAATAAGCCCATTGATAGTTTTAAGACTGAACGGCCGCTTAATTAACCTGGATAATTCATAAAAAAAGGTCTTTTCCTTTATAACGTATTAATACGAAATATGTTAGAAAAAGAAGAGAGAGGGAACAACCAAAAAAGATGGGACCCATCACCGGCTAAAATTTTTGGTTGTTCTTGGCTCAAATTTTTTGATTTATGAATAGACCAGGTTAATTATTGGGATGAAGGAATAATCATTCCTTAAATCCTTCTTTAACTTCTAATCGGCGGGGCTGTATTTATTGAATTTTCAGATAGTGTTTATTTTGAATTTTTGGGGTGATAATTAGTCTCTTTTCCTAAGAATTAGAATTTTTGATTCAAGGTGATAATGGAGTTGAGGCCAGGGTTTTACCTTTCACAAATCATCTTTGGGGTCCGGTACTAATCGAGCCCATTTTAAGAGCAAAATTTTTCACTCTTTGTTAGTCAGGCCTTGATTTAAAAAAATTTTTCTACTAGCCAGACCTCCCCAATAGTCAAGGTGGGTCTCAAAAAAGGAAGATAATAGAGAGGGAGACCAATTTTGAACCAGGTAACCAAAAACTTTTTCTTCGAGAAGCTTGCCTCTAGGGCAAAGGTGAAAGATGAAGACTTCGAAAGTTAAAAATAGAAGCGAATAGAAAAGCTAGAGATTTAACCCAGTGTCCGACACTAAGCCCAATTGGCAATTGTACGGTGTCTTTTTGCTCACTCTCTCACAGGCGCACATTTTGGGTGTCACAGGTGTAGGGTGTCAGACACCCAAGTGTAGGGTGTCAGACACCTAAAAATTATGCGACACACTACTTATGAGACTTGTGAGTGTCAGACACCCAAAAATTAAAAGACACCCAAAATTTATGCAATACAGCATACTTGTAGATGTCTGACACCAAAATGCTTGTAGGTGTCTAACACTATGTTTGTAGGTGTCTGACACCAAAATATTGGATACAGTATCTGACCTCGAGGTCAGGTACTCATCATTACCCTAAACTGATTTTACGGTGTGGTTGGCAAAACGAGCACCCCAACAAAGTAAGCCAGAGGATGTCCCCAGGTATCTTTATCCCTTTATGAATTAGCCCGAGAAAGGCTTTAAGAAATCGCTGAAGGAGGGATCAAGGAAATTTAATGGAGGATTTTCTCCATCACTCCGTTTAAGTGAAGTCCCATCAAGTAGGGTTTTTGGGAAGCGAAAGCCTTGGCCTGTTCAAGAATGGCTTCTTCGGCATAATTAACGTTATACCGCCAGGTTTGATAGTTAAAAGTCACTGAGCGAGCAAAGTAGAGAGGTTTAAGAGCTTCGATTATTTCTTTGCGTTCCTCCGGAGTGGCGTTGTGGTAATAGTAGAGAAGTTGGTAAACAATCTGGGTCCAGAGTAGGATATCAACATGGTAATTATCCTCTTCAAACATGCCTTCAATGGTACTGACGGTGTAATCGTGGAGATATTTTTTGAGCAGATCCCGACGGGGATAGTATTCCGAGCGGAGTTTTTCTTTGAGGTCGCGGATATCTATTTTTAATTCCTGGGGAGGGCAGAGTTTTTTTAGCCCGAATCTTTTTAATGTCTGGGGTTGTTTGGCGGGCATAGGCAGCCATTCCGGCTCGCGGATCAAGAGTTGGTCAAAGAGCGTCCTGACGACTTGAGTAAACATAGGGCCGAGCTTAGGAGCACTGGCTTTGTGAACTTTGGATCCCAACCCAGCTTCACACAGTTTGAAATGGCCAAAGATAGCCTGAAGAGTCATAAAAATGTCAATTCCGTATTGGCGAGTTGTCTCTTCCCATTCTTGTTCCAATAGATGACGAACAAGACGGGCAGACAAGGCAAATTCACCGCCGATGGGCTGGCGGATATTTTGGTTAAGTAAACCATAAATCAAAGGGTAACAAATGTGATTGGTAATGGTGCCGTCGAATTGATGGCGGGAATAATAAGGTAAAGTATAATCGAAGCCTTTGAGAATGGGTTCACCTAAATAGCGAATCCATTCAGGAGTAATTGACTTCAAGTCGGCGTCCACCAAAATTACTCCTTTGAGAAATTCTCCTTGCTGGCGAGCAAATTGAAAAAGGTTATGCAGATTAGCACCTTTTCCCCTAACGTTTTTGGGGGTAGTTATGTATTCTTTCGGAATTTTGGTCTGAGTACCTAAAAAAGCCTCTTTAGTATTGTCTTGACTATTATTGTCCACATTAACAATGATCGTCTGAAAAGAAGAAAAATATTTTTGTAATCCACGGTCCACCTGTTGAGTTACGAAACTGATAGTGTCTGCTTCGTTATAAGAAGGTATCCCCACAATTAGCTCAAACAACTTCCTTCGGGCAGGATTGGCCATAATTTATCTCCTGATTAAGAGAGTCAATAAGAGAAATATCAAATTAATTTGCCTCTCTGGTGTCTCTAGTTGATAGCATATTATAGTATAAGCTGGAGTGAAGGCAAGAGCTGGCGTGAAAATAAATTGTAGGTAAAGTTTCTTAAGGGTTGTTTTACTTTTGGACTGAAAACTTGAAGATAGTCTGACTCTTATATTTTTCTCCTGGCTGGAGAATGGTTGAAGGGAAATTAGGTTGATTGGGCGAGTTGGGAAAGTGCTGTGGTTCCAGACAGAAACCGGAATGTTTGGGGTAGACTCGACCGGCTTTACCGGTGATACTGCCGTCGAGGAAATTGCCGGAATAGAACTGAAGACCAGGTTCAGTGGTGTAGATTTCCATTATTCGGCCGCTCTGGGGTTCGAAGACGCGGGCCGCTAGAGATAGTTCGCCTTCTTCTTTATTGAGCACATAATTATGGTCATAGCCTCCAGGAACTTCCTGGATACGTTGGCCAATCGGATGAGGGGAGGTGAAGTCCCAGGGTGTGCCCTTAACCAGTTTTATTTCTCCTGTAGGTATCAGCTGCTTGTCTACCGGAGTAAAATAATCGGCGTTGATCATTAAAAGGTGATCAAGAATATTACCTTTTCCTTGACCATGGAGATTGAAGTAGCTGTGGTGAGTTAGATTGATCGGGGTGGGCTTATCTGTCTCAGCCTCATAAAGAATTTTCAACTGATTATCAGAGGTTAACTGATAGGTAACGGTCACCTTCAGGTTGCCAGGATAGCCTTCCTCTCCATCAGGACTGAAATAAGAGAAATGCACGCCGACCCAGTCTTTTTCTTTGACAGGTGTAGCTTGCCAGATGACTTTATCGAAGCCTTTAAGTCCTCCATGCAGATGATTGGGGCCGTCATTGGCGGCTAAATGATAAGTCTGACCGTTGAGCTGGAATTGGGCCTGGGCGATGCGGTTGGCATAGCGACCCACAGTAGCCCCAAAATAAGGCGAAGCTTTTAAATAACCCTCTAAATGGTCATGGCCCAGGGTGATGTCTTCACTCACTCCGTTTTTATCCGGAACTTCTAGAGCTACTAGAGTGGCTCCGTAGGTCATGATTTTGGCCTTCATTCCTTGGGAATTAGCCAGGGTATAGATTTCGATCGCTTGTCCTTCCGGTAAATACCCGAAAATTTCCTTGGTTAAAGACATAGCCGGTCCTCCCGATGATTTAAGTGAGAGATTTTCTTCTGGAGGAGAAGAACAACTTAAAGCCAGAAATAAAGTAATTAGGCTGCTGAGTAAGCAAACCAGGGAATGTGGCTTAGTCACCATTCTCATCTCCTTTCGAACTTCTCAAATATAAGCATTATTAGTTGGCCTTTACCGATTTTTAAACATCATATATCATTCATTTTTTTATCACAAGCCGAGCAATTTGGGAGTCAAGGATGTGGGAATTTTCTTGGCAATTGAGAAGATGATAATCAAGTGTTCATTTTCCACATTTGATAATCATTAGCTTTATCACCATTTATAGAAATTGTTCAGGAATTTGAGCAGCTCAAGAACGTTAACCTTTAGTTGGAAGCGTTCTGAGAAGGGTTATTCATGCCATCTCGCATTAGATTTCTTTGAGTTGAATGAGGAAGGGGCAATTAGACATGACCCCAATTTAGAATTTTGGTTTATATGATTGCCTCTAGGCAAATATAAAAGGGCTGATCTAATCGCCTGTTGGGAAAAGTTAAGCGGAAATTTAATTTTCCCAAAATAAATAATATTTATAATTTTTAGCTGATTGTGATAAAATAACTTCTCAATTGAAGTTATAAGTATTTGGGTAAGCTTATTTTAGGCCTTCCAGAGTGGGACGGTTCTCGTCCCCGCCCCACTACAAGGGAGAAAAAATGAGACAATTCAAAATAGTTGTTCAACTCAGGATCAGCTGAAGGAAGCAACCATGAATCTGAAAAAAGTTCTTTCTCCAGAAGATATCATTATTTCCCTAGAAGCCTCTTCTAAAGAAGAGGTGATTAAAGAGATGGTTGATCACCTCTATAGAAGAGGTAAAATTGATGACCGCGAAGCTGCTCTTCGGGCTATTCTTGAACGCGAGAAAAAAATGAGCACTGGCTTAGAAAAGGGAGTCGCTCTACCTCATGGAAAGTGTGAGGCGGTCAAAGAATTAGTGGCGGCCATCGCCTTAAAAAGGGAAGGAGTAGATTTTGATTCTATTGATGGGCAACCAGCTCAGATTTTTATCATGACTCTTTCTCCTTTAAACCGCTCCGGACCCCACATTCAGTTCTTAGCCGAAGTCACTCGCCTTTTGAAAAGCAAGGAGAAAAGAGAAAAAATTCTTCAGGCCTCCAGTCAAGAAGAAGTTTTGGAATTATTTTGCTCATGAAAGTGTCTCTTTCAAGTAAAAGAAAAAATTTCCTGGCCTTTTTGTTTTTATTCTTAAGTATGGGCGGACTGTCTCTCCTGGCCAAGGAGCAAACGCATGAAATGGGTCAGAAGATGACCCTCTTGGTTCTTCAATTAGCTTTAATTGTCATTACCGCCCGTTTTTTCGGCATAATTTTCAATCGGTTTTTCCACCAACCTCGGGTTTTGGGAGAGTTAGTGGCTGGCATGGCTATTGGGCCTTATGCTTTGGGGGCCATTTCTCTCCCCTTTTTAAATAGCCCGCTTTTCCCTCGGGGAGAAGGATTTCTGCCTGTTACCCCAGAGTTGTATGGTTTGGCGGTGATAGCTTCTATCGTCTTGCTTTTTATGTCCGGTCTGGAGACCGATCTGCCGACTTTCATCCGTTTTTCTCTAGTGGGCACTGCAGTCGGAGTAGGTGGGGTTGTTCTTTCTTTTTTTCTGGGGGCGCTAATTGCTGTTCTGCTTTTACCGGGCGTAGATTCTTTTATTTCTCCAGCTGCTCTTTTTCTCGGAGCCCTCTCCACAGCCACCTCGGTGGGTATTACGGCCCGGGTTCTTAATGAACGCCGAAAAATGTCTTCACCCGAAGGGGTGACTATTTTGGCGGGTGCGGTTCTGGATGATGTTTTGGGAATTGTTATTCTGGCCGTGGTTGTGGGTATCTCTCGAGTTCAAGCTGGGGGGAGTGAAGTTGAATGGGCCCATATCGGAGCTATCGCCCTCAAAGCCTTTGGTTTCTGGATTATTTGTACTGTCTTAGGCATTCTTTCCGCAAATCGTCTCACTCGAGGGCTAAAATGGTTACGTTCCAACGACGCCATTGCTGGAGTGGCCTTGGGTTTGGCCTTGTTTCTGGCGGGCCTAGCTGAGATGGCTGGATTAGCCATGATTATCGGGGCTTATATCATGGGACTTTCTCTTTCCCAGACTGATATTGCTAGTGAGTTACGTAATAGACTCCATGGAGTGTATAACTTTTTAGTGCCGGTTTTTTTCTGTGTGATGGGTATGATGGTAAATTTTGCCGCCATGAAAGGCATTCTTATTTTTGGACTGATCTATGCGGCCTTCGCCATAATGGGTAAAGTGGTTGGTTGTGGAGTGCCGGCTTATCTCATGGGCTTTAATCTGCGAGGAGCCTTTCGAGTTGGGGCTGGCATGTTACCCCGGGGGGAAGTAACTCTTATTATCGCTGGCGTAGGCCTCTCGGCTGGAGCAATTGGGGCTGATCTCTTTGGAGTAGCTATTGTGACTTTATTAATCGCCAGTATCATTGCCCCCCCGATCTTGGTGAAAAGTTTTGATGGCGGTTCGGGCTTAAGAAAAGAAAGTCTCCTGAAAAAAGAGGAAAGAGGTTGTCGCATTAAGTTAGAATTTCCTTCTCCTCATATAGCCAGTTTTATTCGGAATCGCATTATCGAGGCTTTTGAAAATGAAGAATTCTTTGTTCATCGCCTCAACATTGAGGGCTTGATTTATCATATTAAAAAGGAAGATATTTTTATTACTCTCCAGCAGAAACAAGGCCAGATTGAGCTCAGTACTTCTGAAGAAAATCGGGCGCTCGTTTCTTTAATTGTTATGGAAGAGATTCTGGCTTTGAAAGATCTTTTTGAAGCCATTGAGAAGGTTAAACGCCCAGAAGTCGTTTGTGAAGAGCTAGCAGTTGGTCTCCTCAGCGATGAACAGGAGAAAAAGTAGTTAATTCTCAGAGGAAAATTTTTTTGAAAATCTCAACAATTTCTAGAGCATTGTCTACTTGAAGGAGAGGGATATTTTTAGCTTGGGCAATTTGGTCAAAGCGGCCATCTTTATTGCTGTCTTTAGTGACAATAATTAAATTAGCGAAAGGAGCTACAGCGTCGATCATTCGTTCGTTATCGCTTCCTGGCGCCCCACGTTTAGAGGCTCCTCCAACATGAATGGCTATGATAAAGATGTTGTTTTTCTGACAATAATCAATTAGCGACTGGAGTCGTTTCAGTTCACTTTCGACAGTAAGCCCTGAAGCCCCCATACCTTTGAGGCTGGCTCCAATAGCAAAAATCATGGTTTTGTAAGCTGTTCCTTTGGGATGCTTCTCTAAGTCCGAATGGATCTCCACATGGAACCCTGGTCCTGATTCTTTATCAGCTAATCCTACTCCAGCTTTGACCAGGTCCACCGTGGGCACATCGCAGTAATCGTAGGGAACACCCGCTTCCTCAGCAATAATATTAACAGTGGTCACGTCAGGGCTTTGACCAGCCGAAGTAATAAGTACGGGCAGTTGAGCTTTGGGGATCTCAGGGGCAGGGTTTTGAGAAAAAATTTGGAGTGTGAGTAAAATAAAAATAACGAGGATTAGACTGGTCAAAGATAGTCTATGTTTCATCATTACCTCCTTGATTTCAAAATTTTTATCATTATATTAGAACTCTAGTTGTCCTTTGTCTCTTCTTGAATTTTATATGTTTCTAGAATTAAATGTCGACAATTTTTTCGCGGTCAGCTTTTTCAGGATTCCGGAAGAAATAACCTACTCCCTTAGCCACAACTTCTCGGTAACGGGGAACATTGGTCAATTTAATGGCCCGCTCAGGATTTTTGCGGGAGTATTGCCGGATTAGTTCTAATATTACGGAACAATGTTGACCGACACGCTTGGCCATTGGCCAACCGGTTTTATCATAGGGCACAAATAATTTCTTTTTTTTCGCCAGGCGGAGAAGAAAGGGGTCTTTGCCTTCGAGCAGGAGTTCGACCGTTTTGGGGCCGGTGGGCTGGTCGAGAAAGGGGATGGGGGCTTCCAAAAGAAAAGGCAATGTCTCTGAATAGTCCCCGATTTCCCGATGGGAAAGCCCTCTAAATTTACTGGGGGAGGGTTCGACATGGTTATCAAATCCCTCCAGAGCTTTAACAGTTAAGGAAGTCAGAGTAGCTAATTTGATGGATTTTTCTGGGGCGACGATACAATTAGTCACCGGGAACATAGTTTCTGCTCCGTGGAGATCAATCGCCAGGTCTACCTTTTCCTGCCGGAGCAGTTCCATGGCAGCGTAAGTAACTCTTTCCATGAGCAGACCATTAGGTCGGCCGGGCCAAGTCCGGTTAGTGTTACGAGCATCAATAAAAGAAAGCAATTGGCGATCAGGATAATGAATATAGACATCCGGGTCAGGCCATTGATCAAGGGGTGAAGCGTTCCGGTTACCCATACGGAAACGACGTTTACCCCAAGGGGTTTTGATTTCAAAGTAGAGAGGATAACCATCACCTGGCTTGGTGGTGCGACTGCCACTGTTATTGAAAACGGGAATTATATAAACCGTTCCTTGTTGGACTAGGGCGTTTTCAATAAAGATGACGGCAGCAAGCATTCCGGCGGGCTCGTTGGAGTGGGTATTGGCCATGATTAGTATTTTCCCACCGGGTTTTTTACCCTGGAGAATAAAAACCGGCGTGTCCGCTTGGGTGCCCTTAAGCCCGGAAAAATAATGACTCAAGTGAACTACTTGGGTTACACCCGGCCCTTGGACAATAGGCGTATTGAAATGACGATGCTGATAAAGATGAATTGAGCCTGGAATTAAAATTAAACAAGTCACAGCCAGAAGAATTAGTTTTGTCGTTAGAGGTCGATTCATTATTTTATCCTTAGGAGTCGGAGAATTAAGGGGAAAATTACCAGCAAATAAAGGATTAGATTATTCAACGATTTTTTTTCCTTAATAAAACTCCAGAACAAAATACCTGCCAGATAAGCACAGATAAAATAATAAACAATCATGATGATGGTTATCATCTTTCTTTCCTTACATACTCCATTTCACTAGAAATTCCAATTTAGTGCTGTAAACGACCATTAAAATACCGACAATGGTAATCACTATCCAAGGTAGCCAAGTGCTTTTAAGAAAGCGCCAATAACTTTCTTTATATTCGGTAACCATCACGCTTAACCGGCCGATAAGAGCCGTTGGGGGCAAACCGTCGCCCAAGGGCCACAGGAGGCTTAAGCCGGCCATAGCCACAGTAGCGTGGAGTCCAATGGAGTCTAAATACCAGATGAGGGGGATGCCGAAGACAGCCGCTCCACCATAAGTTAAGATGCCTTCAGAGAGAGGGATGACAGCGGCTAAAGAAATAAAGAGAAGGACTAAAGGAATACTTATGACAGCATAGGCCAGGAGGCCTCTAATTCCAGTGGCGGTCATTATCTGCTGAAGCATGCCGACTACCACCATAGTGGCCAGGAGAGGAAGCAAACGGTCCATGGTTCGACGGGATAGCTGGAGAATATTGAGACGAATTGGACTTAGCAACCAGGCTACTAGAGCAGCAATGGTAAATTCCAGGGGGAGACCAAAAACCGGTAAGCTGAAGGGCCAAAGTCGGGAAGCAGCAATAAGGCCGAAAAAGACGATAAAAGGAAGAATCACCCGCCACCAGGCCATTCTTTCCGGAATGGCCGCAAAGATCTCCTCGTCTTTTTTGCGATCGAGTAAGGGTTCTTTTTTCCAGCCCAGGGTCAAAATGGTGAAAGTACCTAGGATGAGAACAGGAATTCCCAAAGGCAGTTCAAATCCGACATAAGGAATAGCTGTGCCAGCACAAACAATCATGGCCCAGATGTTGACCGGCGGCGCCGCCGCGCTTAAGCCGGCAATGATAAATAAAATCGCAGCTGTCCTTCTTTTGGAAATACCTAATTCTTGCAGGGCTAAAGCCACTGGAGCGCCCACTACTAGCAAAGAGACACTGCCAGCTCCTGTTAGAGCTCCAGGAATAAGGATAATTATCATGAGTATCAAAAGAGCCAATAGCCGAAGATGTCCAAAGGTTTTGAGAGTGCCGCGGACAAGGTAGGCTACCCCTCCAGACTCACTCAGAATAGCCATGAAGAGAGTGGCCGTGGAAAAAACAAGAATAACGTCAAAATAAGTAAAGGCCCCCTCAATTAGATGTCGGGGAAGATCACTCAAGACAGGTGTTTTATAAATGGCTCCCGCTATCCCACCCGCCAAGGTGGCGATTAACATACTGATTTCAACTGAGGCTTTCTTTAATTTGGCTATGGTGTAACCTAAAACAGTAATCAGAGTGATAATTAAAATTTGAGTTTCCATCGGAAGTAAGAAAACATTTTATTTCTTTTAAAAAAAGAAGGTCAAGAAAAAAAATATTCTTCTCCCTCTTTGTTTGAATTTAAATAACGAATTGTTTAGTTTTTTTTAAGGTCTCCCTAGAGAGACTTACTTTAGCTCCCTTATTTACTGGCCCAAGTGATAAATTCAGCCAGGTCTTTTTTCAGTTGGGCGTGGGAAGCCCGGTGAATATACATCATGTGTCCAGCTTCGTAATACCCCATTTTGATCCGGTTTTTAAATTCTCCGTTTAGACCGATATGATTGAAAGTGTATTTGGTGCCAAAATAAGGAGTTGCTAAGTCGTAATATCCATTAGCCACAAAAACCTTGAGAAATTGGTTCTGCGTGAGAGCCTGCCGCATAGTTTCAGCCATATAAATATTGGGTGTCCGTCCCTGTTCTTCATAAATCCAACGCCAGGGCCGAACATGGCCATAGATGGCGTAGGTTAAATCTGAGGGGAATTTAAGATCCACTCGGAGATAATGATTGATGAGAGCTCCGAAAGGCCCAGTAATAGCAGTGCTGCTAGGGTCAAATTGGGGACGCTCACCGGCGGCATCAGCTTCTCGACCAGTGAAGCGACTATCTAGCCGGCCGATGGTGAGGTGTTTGTCTCTCAGCAGTTCTTTAAAAAAACGGTGAGCGCTGACTCTTAAGTTGGCTTGGAGCAAGTATTCTGGAGAAAGTCCGGTGAGATGACTGATTTTAGTAGCTATTTGTTTTTTTTCTTCTGAAGTAAGAGTATTGCCTTTGAGGAGAGCCAAGGCATAATCATTCAAAGCAAACCTTTCGGCTTCATCGAGGACTTCTCGGAGTGATTTTTCTTGGAGAGGAGGGGGAAGTCGTCGATGATACCAGGCTGAAGCTGTATAAGAGGGTAAGAATAGAATGTAGCTCAGGTCGTTTCCAGGAGAAAAGTCAAGGGTTCGGAAATCAAGGACAGAAGAAACCAGGATGATTCCATTGAGATAAAGGCCGAAACGTCGTCCCTGGAGATAGCCGGCCAGGCCGGTGGCTCGGGTAGTGCCATAACTTTCCCCCAGGATAAATTTAGGGGATAACCACCGTTGGTTTCGGGTGAGATAAAGTCGGATGAACTCCCCAACTGCTTCGATATCTTCTTTAACCCCATGAAATTGGCGGGGGTCCTCTCCTGGCAGAGCTCGACTAAAGCCGGTGGAGATAGCATCGAGACAGACAATATCTGAGACGTCCAATAAGGAATAAGGATTGTCGATTAACTTATAAGGGGGAGGTAAGGGAAAACCTTGGTCATCAAGAAGAACCTTCTTGGGGCCTAAAGCTCCGAGGTGCAGCCAGACTGTGGAAGAGCCAGGACCGCCGTTGAAAGCAAAAGTCAAGGGGCGCTGGGTTAAGTCCTTGACATCATCCCTTGTATAAGCCACAAAGAAAACATTAGCCTTACTTTTCCCTTCTTCGGTCTTAAGAGTGAGATACCCGGCCGTGGCTGTATAAGGAATGACCTGGTTATTGAGCTTGATGGTGTGATGGGTAACAGAGAGAACATCTTCTTTTAAATGAGGGAAATTTTTAGGGGCCTTGGAAACAACAGGTTTATCTGCGGCCAGAGCCAGACAAATCATAAAAGAGAAAACCAGGCTGAAAATTAAAATATTTATTTTACTCTTCATTATTCCCTCCCGCTTGCCAGATTATTTTTTCTCCTGGTCTTCTTCCTTTTTCTTGTCTTCTTTTCTTTCCCAGGGAGTCCAATCGATGCCCCGGACATATTTCTGCATCCATTTAATTTCCTCAATATCTCGAATGCGTTGATGACGGGGTTCGCGGAAACCGTGGGGTTCCCGGGGAACTCGGAGATAGCGACAGGGAGCTTTCCCGATATCTTTCAGGGCAGTAAAGAAAAGCAGACTTTGACCTTCCGTGTCGGTCGTATCTTTCATGCCGTGGATAAGAAGGGTCGGGGTAGTGACATTTTTGACGTAAGTGTAAGCTGATTGGGCGCGGTAAGCTTGGGGATTATCCCAAGGGGTCCCTCCGATATGCCACAACCGCACATCGTGGTTGAAGCCCATCCCGTATTCAGAAGACCAATCATAGACCCCAGCGCCGATGGAAGCAGCCTTGAATCGATTGGTCTGAGTAATGGTCCAACCACCCAAAATGCCACCATAGCTCCAGCCTCGCAATCCCAATTGATTGGGATCAACGTAACCTTCAGCAATGACTTTATCCACCCCGTACATCAGATCCCAGTAATCACCTTTGCCGATGCCGTCTCCTTGCTGCACGGTGTTGCCTTCGCGGAGATGGTCGGTATAACCGCTGCTTCCCCGAACATTAGGGGAAAGGGAGGCATATCCCAGGCCAGCCCAGATATGATAGGAGGCGCGGAAGCTATTGGTAAAGCAACCTGCCGGGCCACCGTGAATATGAAGGATTAAGGGTAACCGGGTGCCTTTCTTGTAGTTAGCCGGCAGATGCAGAAGTCCTTCGATTTCAAAATCTTTGACACTTTTCCAGCGAATTAGTTTCATAGTGGCCAGTTCAATCTCTTCTTCCACCCAGGGATTGAGCCGGGTTAAACGGATGGGCTTAAAGGCAGAAACCGTGGAGGTGTAAACATCAGGCGGTGTATCGTAGTCACTGAAGATGTAGACATAACGGCTGCGGTCGCGGGAAAAACCCGTCACTCTTAAAGTCCCTTGGATATCAGTTATCTTTTCTATTTTTTTACTTGGAACATGAAGCCGAAAGAGATTGGTATTAACCCCTTGTTGGCCGTTGAAGTAAATGTACTGACTGTCAGGTGTCCAAAAGAGACCGCGGATGCTGCCTTCGAAATTGGCTGAAAGAAGTTCATATTGGCGGGTTTTAGGGTCCATCAACCAGATTTTTGAATTTCGATTCAGCCATTCCTTATCATCAGCAGCCAGATAGACGAAAACCTGACCATTAGGGGCCCAGAGAGGTGATGATTCAGGAGCTTTGTTTTGGGTGAGACGAGTTATTTTTTTGGTGGTTACATCCAGGAGATAGATCTCATTCTTATATCCGTCATTACGCCGGTTAGTTTCTCGTGCAGTAAAAAGAACCTGTTTTCCGTCAGGAGAGATGTCAAGTTCATTAATAATCAACTCTTTATCTAAGAGCAGAGTTTCCTTCTTAGTTTTTAGGTCAAAGACCCAGATTTGTTTCCAGCGCCCTTCTCTTTGACCATTGGGTCCTTCATCAACGAAAATTACATCTTCCCCAGCTTTGTATTTCTTTTCCTCCTCAGGGGAACGGGGTCGGTCAGCAATAAAAAAGATTTTATCTGACCGCGGCGACCACCGATAAAAGCCAACACTAGTTTTATGTTTGGTCGCCTGAATGGCTTCGCCTCCTGAGGTTCTCATGAGAAAAAGCTGACTTTTTTTGTCGACACTTCTTTTAAAAGATAAATATTTACCGTCGGGGGAATATTGGAAGGAACTACCACCTTCCCGGCCGATATATTGGAATTCTTCTCCATCTTCGGCTGAGATAAGATAATACTTGGTATCACGACGGTTTTTTTCCCAATTTAATTCTGATTTTGAGAAAAAGACCCAGTGGCCATCAGGGGAGATGAGGACGTTGCCAACTCTAATCATATTCAGGGCATCATCAACGGTCATCGGCCGCCGTGTTTTTTGGGGAGCGGCCTGGAGAGGAAGAGTTAAATAAAACCAAGAAAAAATGAGTAAGCAAAGAACAATAAGGAGAAATTTAAATCTTTTTTTAGAAATCATTATTAAACCTCCTGCTTTTAGACTCTGAGCTTCTGAGAATCCAGCATAAAAAATACACTTTCTAAAATCAAGCAGATTAAGCAATTCTAGGGATAGTTATCACGTTCCAGAGCAGACTTAGGTTTGGCAAGAAATATAAGCATGGAGTTGTTACTCACAAAGAGAATAAATTATTTTAGAAGTTGGGTTTAATTAATAGTATCCGATGGAACAAGTTTTTGGGAACTTCCTATTTTTACTCCTCTTTCCTATTTTAAAAGTGAATTCATTAAAGCTGTCCGGTGAAGTTAAGCCTTGGGTTTGATTTTGCCTGATTTTTATAAGCGAGGGATTTTTTATCTAAAAAGGCCTTGGCTGGTTTATCGCTGGTGAGCCTTATTGGCCCGAGTTAAGGCAATTATTGCTAATGAAAAATTTCTGTAAAGGGTTGCTTTTTTCTCCTTATCATGGTTATATTTGTTCAAAAAATGAATAGGTTAATTGAAAATAATGCTAAAAAATTCTTTTGTCCCGGAAAAAGTTCCCTTCACCTCGATTGCTAATATAGCCAAGGATGCCATTATCATTCTTGATGATGAGGGACGAATTGTCTATTGGAATCCCATGGCCAGCCGAATTTTCGGTTATAAGAAAAGTGAAATTCTAGGCAAAGAGGCCCATCTAGTCCTGTCGCCACCCCAATATCATTCAGCTTATCAGCAGGGTTATCCAAAATTTAGCGCTGAGGGGAGGGGGAAGGTTATTGGCCGGACCTTGGAACTGGAGGCCATTCGGAAAAATGGAGAAGTTTTTCCCATTGAATTGACGCTTTCCTTGCTCCATGTCGGCGAGCGGCATTTCGCTTTAGGCATAGTCAGGGATATTACTCGACGAAAAAAGGCGGAAGAGGAGCTGGAGAAGTATCGTCAGAAGCTGGAAGAATTAGTGGAAGAACGAACCAGGAAGCTCAGAGAAACCAACAAGAGATTGCGGGTTGAAATCAAAATTAGACGCCAGATTGAGCAGGAATTGAAACAATCATTGAAAGAGAAGGAAGTTCTTCTTCAAGAAATTCATCATCGGGTGAAAAATAATTTTCAGTTAGTCTGTTCGCTTCTTAATTTACAGGCGTTTAACACTTCTTCCGAGGAGGCTCGCCGGGCACTTCAAGAAGGCCAAGCCCGGATTCGTTCGATGGCGCTCATCCATGAGATGTTGTATCAATCGTTCTACCAAGGAGAGGTAAATTTTGCCCAATATATCAAAAATCTGATTTCTCATCTTCAGCAAATGGAGTCAGTGGCCAATAAAGATATTCAGATAAAGATTAAGGTGGAAGATATTTATTTGGACCTAAAAAAAGCTATCCCCTGTGGGCTAATTGTCAATGAAATTATTACTAATGCCTTTAAACATGCTTTTCCTGATAGAGATCGGGGAGAAATCAACATTGAAATGAGAGCCAAGGACCATCAAGTTTATTTGCAAATCAGCGATGATGGAGTGGGTGTGCCACCAGAAATAGATGTATTCCAGAGTAAAACTTTGGGATTGCGGCTGATTCACGACTTGGTTCAGCAGTTAAGAGGGGAAATCAGGATGGAGCGGCACCAAGGAACGGCTTATTTCATTTCCTTTAAAAAGTAGTTAAGAATCATCTCAACCAAAAACTTTGGAAGTATCATTGAAAAGAAAAGTAATTTTCTTTTACCTAATAATATCGAAAAAAAGTTAATTCACAAAGGATATCTACTTCAGGCTGATATTCTTCAAGTTCCCCACCATGGAACTCTGACTTCTGGCTCAGTAGAATTCATTTCTCAGGTCAATTTTTTTCTTTTTCTTTTTCTTTTTCTTTTTCTTTTTCTTCTTCTTCTTCTTCTTCTTCTTCTTCAAAAAAGAAGGCTTGGGTTAGTTAAATTTGCTGAGCAATTTTTTTCGAGTGTGGAAAAAGTTGTGGTCAGATACTGTGTCCAGCATTTTGATGTTACATACTCACAATTGTGTCGCATAATTCTTGGGTGTCTGACACCTTTCATTGGGTGTCAGACACTTTGTTAGATCTCTACATCTATTTTTCAACGTACGAGGTCTTCATCTTGCCCTTTAAAATCTTGACTTATATTTTTCTATCATATGAGTCAGCTGGAATGAAGGGGTAAAGAGCCAGTGAATAGTCTTTCTAATAGGTAATTTCCAATTAAGATTAAAAGGTTAAGACCTGGCCGCAAATTTCGCTTTTCTAGTCAATCTTTTCATTAAGACCGTTTAACTAAACCAACTTTTCTGGGGATAAGAGAAATCACTGATCGCTCTTTAGACTAATTTTTTCAGGGAGAACTTTTCTTCACGATAAATTATAGCTGGCCTTTGGAAGGTTAGTCGGCTTGATTTTTCTTGACAAAAAGGTTGGGCTTATTAGACTGGATAAAGTGTTTCGAGAGAGACATTTTCATTTAAATTTATTTATGAATTCTATTCCAGTGATTAAGGAGGGGTCATTATGCTCTCTTTAGGAAAAATCTTTTCGCTGAGTTTACTCTGTCTTTTCTTTGTATTCAGCCCCTTTACTCTGGCCTTAGCTCGGACAGAGAAACCGGTGCTCCATGGTCGGCATTGGGTGGCGATTACCGGCAAACCTCTGGCCGCTACAGCCGGAGCCATGATTTTCATGAAAGGTGGTAATGCCGTGGATGCTGCCTGTGCCATGTTAGCGGCCACTTGTACCATGTACGATGTTTTGAGTTGGGGTGGTGAAACCCAGGCCCTGATTTATAATCCTAAGACGAAAAAGGTCTATGGGATAAACGCCTTAGGAGTGGCCCCTTCAGGGGCGACGGCTGAATTTTTCAAGAAAAAGGGGTTGAAATATCCCCCGGCTTACGGCCCCTTAGCCGCTGTAACTCCAGGTACCCCGGGTGGCTTGATGGTCATGCTAGCGGAATTTGGCACAATGAGTTTGAAGGAAGTACTCGCTCCAGCTCTGGAGATGGCCAAAGGTTATCCCATCGAAGCCCAGCTAGCGAGAAGCATTGAAAGGAACAAAGAACGAATTAAAAAGTGGCCCTATTCCCGCCAGGTGTTGCTGCCTCATCTCGGAGAAGAGTATGAAGCTCCTTATCCTGGCGAAATATTTAGCCAGCCCGACCTTTATCAGACTCTGACTAAATTGATCGAGGCGGAACAACAGGCTCTGGCCGCTGGCAAAAGTCGTCGGGAAGCTATTTATGCCGCTTATGATCGGTTCTATAAAGGCGATATCGCCCGGGAGTTTGTCCGAGGCGTCCAGGAACAGGGAGGACTCATCACACTGGAGGATTTAGCCCGGTGGAAGGTTTACATTGAAGAACCGGTCAAGACCAGATATAAAGATTTTGAGGTTTATAAGTTGACCTGTTGGGTCCAGGGTCCAGTTTTACTCCAAATGCTGAATATGCTCGAGCATTTTGATTTAAAGTCGATGGGTTACAATTCAGCCCGTTATATTCATACTCTTTATCAAATAATGAATCTGGCCTTTGCTGATCGTGATTTTTATTACGGTGATCCTTATTTTCCGCCTGAAGAGCCATTGGCAGGGCTTTTGTCTAAAGAATATGCCCGGGAAAGATTGAAATTGTTTAATCCCTCTCGAAATGATCCCCAGATAAAACCTGGGGACCCTTATCCTTTCATGGGTCAAAAGAATCCCTTTCTTCATTATTTGAAGGATTGGCCTCCTCAAAAGGAAAAGAAAGGCAGTGATCAGGAATTTGAGGCTAGCTTTTTGGCCGGGACAACCTCTGTCCAGGCAGCCGATGAGGAAGGTTGGGTAGTTTCCATGACTCCTAGCGGAGGTTGGATCCCTGCTTGTCTGGCCGGCCGGACCGGCATTGGTTTAAGCCAACGTATGCAGAGCTTTGTGTTAGATGAGGCGGAGAATCCTTTTAATGTTGTGGCCCCGGGAAAGCGGCCTCGGGCCACTCTCACTCCCACAATTGTCCTGAAGGATGGTCGCCCTTATATCTCAGTGGCAGTTCAGGGCGGAGATACTCAGGACCAAAACACCCTTCAGTTTTTATTAAATATGATTGAATTTGAAATGAATGTTCAGGAAGCATGTGAAGCCGCCAATTTCACCAGTTATCAAATGAAAAGTTCTTTTGGAGAACATGATTCTCGTCCGGGAAGACTTACCCTCCATGAACGAGTGCCTCCTTGGGTCAGACAGGCTCTTCAGAAGATGGGCTATCATTTGGACTTTCGCTCCCATACTTCGGGTCCATTAAATGCTATTTTCTTTGACTGGAAACATAGAACTTTCTGGGGAGGCTCTAGTAACTATGGTGAAGATTACGGGCTAGCCTGGTAATTAAGGAAGAGGAATCAAGATGACTTAATATGAGTCATCTTACCAAAAGAAATAGTTTCTGGCTCTTAAGGGTTGACCATTGCTTGGGAAAAGGAGAGAGGAAGCTTTATTTTCTTCAGGGGCCAAGTAAAATCTAAGTAGTTCAAAATTCATCTATTGCTATTCAGAAGCTTTTATGCCATAATACTTTTCTCTTAATGGATACTCTTTAGCGTCCCACGCAAAAGGGGATTCATTCAGGAGTAAGGCGTAAGCCAAAAATTATTTTGAGGTGTATTATGTCCATTCACATTTACGTAGGTAACCTGAACTACCGTATGTCTGAAGAATCCTTGAGGAAACTGTTTGAACAGTATGGCGAAGTTGTCTCCGCTAAAATCATCAAGGATCGGATGACCGGCAGGTCAAGAGGCTTCGGCTTTGTTGAGATGTCTGATTCAGAAGAGGCCAATGAAGCCATTAAGAGTCTTGATGGCAAAGAAGTAGAAGGCCGGAATCTTCGGGTTAACCGGGCTAAGTCCCAGTAGGGAATGATTAACTAAGGAGAAGAAAAATGGCTCAAACAGTGAAAAATGGAGATACCGTGAAGGTTCATTATACCGGTCGATTTGAAGATGGAGTTGTTTTTGATAGTTCTGAAGGTCGGGACCCGTTAGAATTCACCGTTGGTGCCGGGATGCTGATTAGGGGATTTGAAGATGCCTTGATCGGTATGGCTCCTGGTGAAAAAAAGACAGTCCGGGTTGAGCCTCAGGATGCCTATGGCGACTATGATGATAACTTGGTTTTAACTATGCCCTTGGACCGTGTGCCTGAAGATATTACTCCAGAGATTGGCATGGAACTTCAGTTGATCAGTCAAAGCGGGCAAAAGTTACCAGTTGTAGTCAAGGAAGTTCAAGAAGAAGCCATTATTCTGGATGCCAACCATCCTTTAGCGGGCAAAGTTCTTGTTTTTGATATAGAGCTTTTAGAGATAGCCTGATTATTTAGCTTCACCCTGTAACTTTGACTAACGGAATTCTTTCTCCAGGGAAAAGTCTATTCTTTTCCTGAGAAAAAACTTTCCTTAATTTTTTGGAGAAAGCTTTTTAGACACTGACCACCGTTCCCTTATCATTAAGATCATCAAACGAAATTAATTTTGCTCCCTGCAGGGAAGCAGGTTATAATAAAATCAACCTGATTGATTGAGGAGGGAAAATGGAAGAATCGAAGAAGGTTTTCCTCACAGGAACGATTATTATCGTTTTACTGGTTGGAGCTTTGTTGATTTATTTCCTGGTCATCAGCCCGGCTCGTAAAGTCGAGGAAGAACCCTTAAAAGTAGAGGAAATAAAGCCTACCGAAGAAGTTGAATCCTTGGGGGAGAAAGAGCCCCATCCTCAAGCTTTAGAGATTTCACTCGCAGAAAGTGATCGTCGGTTACGAGAAATGGCTCGAAGTCTTTCCCTCCATCCCCAATTTGCCCGCTGGCTATTGACCCAGGATATTATTCAGAAATTTGTCGCCGCTGTGAACAACATTGCTCAGGGTCAGAGCCCACGGCCTCATCTTGATTTCTTCCAGTTGCCAGAGAAATTCAAAGTGATTAAGAAGAATGGTCGTTTTTATATCGACCCCTCCAGTTATAAGCGGTATGATGTGGTGGCCGATGTGCTAGCTTCTCTTGATACTGAAGGATGTGTGCGGCTTTATTGGCAGTTTCAAAAACCGATTCAGGCCGCCTATACTGAATTGGGCTATCCTAACCAGGATTTCCATCCTGTACTTTTGCGGGCTATTGAAGAATTACTGGCTGTGCCAGTCATTGAGGAAGAGATAGAAGTGGTTCCCCGAGTAACTTCCTATCTGTTCCGAAGAGAGGACTTGGAAAAATTATCAGACGCTCAGAAGCATCTTTTGCGAATGGGCCCCAGTAATGTGGAGATTATTAAAACCAAATTACGGGAGTTTTACGAGGCTTTAAAGAAGTAAGCTCGAGCGCTTATCTGAGGGATCTGAAGTTTTTAAATAGCCTGGAAAAGTTTCTCTAAATGGGGAAAAAAGAAAAAATCTTTCTTGATTTGACGTTAGCTGAGCGGTAAATCAAGATAAATTGGATTTCATAGATTTCTCCTTTTCGCATTGTGTTCTAAGTGGGAAGTCTTTGGAATGATTTGAGTGGCTAAAGAAAGATTAAGGGAAGCCGAAGTATTAGTTGTTGGAAAAAGCAGGAGTGGCTAATTCTTACCTAGACTGAAGACTAATTTGGCCCTCAGCTAAGGTGGAAAAGACCCCAAGAAAGGGCTTTTATTTTTGTTTTTGCCAACCAAAAGGATCAGGTAGGTTAAAGTCAGGCAGAAGGTGTTCTTCAGAGGAAAATTTGAGAGGTTGAAGGAAGAGAATCTCCCAAGGTTCTTTTTCAGCCCAATTGATGGCCTCTTGATATTCTTCAGGGGTAAGAGTGCGGTTTAGCTCGGTTGGTGCTTTGAAACAAGGACGATACTGACTCATTAAACTTAAGCCGATATCAGGAGCGAGATGGGTAGCCAACCAATTAATGATAGTTCGAGTATTATCCAAATAACCAGGCAGAATGAGATGGCGGCAAATTAGACCTTGACGGGCTAAGTTATTTTTATCAAGTCGGAGATAAGGTTGTTGGTTTTTCATTTCCCGAAGCGCTGAAGCAGCGAATTGAAAATAATCGGGAGCTCGAGATAATTTCTGCCCGAGAGAGGGAGAGGCGTATTTGAAATCAGGCAGATAAATATCAATTATTTGGTCAAGCAGAGAAATTACTTCTGCTTTTTCATAGCCACTTGAATTGTAAACAATTGGTATCTTCAGTCCTTGTTGATAAGCCAAACGGAGACTTTTGAGGAGGGGAAGGAGAAAGTGAGTGGGAGTCACCAAATTGATATTAAAAACTCCTTCTGCTTGGAGCTGGAGCATTTTTTGAGCCAGAGTTATTTCGTCTACAGATTCTCCTTGATTTAACCAGCTAATCTGATAGTTCTGGCAGTACAAGCATCTTAAATTACAGCCGGTAAAGAAAATGGTACCGGAACCGCCTAATTGTTGTTCCTGTTGTTGGAAATAATCTTGGCAACCACTAATAACAGGTTCTTCGCCGAAATGAGGCCCGCAATAAGCAATCCGGAGAGTTAAAGTTTCTCCGCAATACCCTGTTTCTCCAGCTAGTCGATTAACCCCACAATCTCGTGGGCAAAGACGGCAATCCTTTGCCTGTGATGCCAAAGATTTCAGAGCTCGGTCAATTCTTTTAATCTTTTCTTCTGGATTAATCATTCATCAATCCGGCCATAAGTGATGATGGGAAATTATAAGCCAGAAAACAGGCAGGAGCAACTGAAGCAGCCGGGAGTGGCTGAAAATAGTTCAATTGACAACGTCATTTTTTTGGATATAGTAAATGGGATGCTGGAGTCATTTGTATCTTTTCTGAAAAATCTTCATTTCAGCCAGGAACTCATCACTTTTTGTGTGAGTATGTTACCTATTTTTGAGCTACGCGGCGCCATTCCGCTAGCTGTTCTCCATTTTAAAATGCCTTTGGCCTGGGCTTATTTGCTAGCCTGGGTGGGTAATTTAGTGCCTGTTTTGCCCCTTATTTATTTTCTGGAGCCAATTAGAAAATTTCTTTCCCGTGTTTCTTTTTTTAAAAAATTTTTTGACTGGCTTTATCGGCGGACTTACCGGCGAAGTCGGAAAGTAATGAAATATGGAGCCATCGGATTAACTTTATTTGTGGCCATTCCCCTGCCCGTCACAGGTGCCTGGACAGGCTCAGTGGCGGCCATTATTTTTGACATAAAACCGCGTTATGCCTTTCCTGCAATAATTGGGGGAGTAACTATTGCTGGCATTATTGTGAGCTGTTTAGTGTCTTTCTTTTAGAAATTCAGCTTTTTCCGGGCTAGGTTTTCCAGAGATTTTTGGAATTTTGTGTCTTCTATAAGATTGAAAGCGGTTAAATCCCGGTGGAGAGGGGTTAAAGTGATAAAACCCTGCTGGATAATGTGGACGTCACTTGTTTCATCTCCAATGGCTTGGGGATTGCCTGTGCCGATCCAGTAATAGGTTCGACCCCGGGGATCAGTTTTAGTGATAATTTCCGGATGATATCTCTTTTCGCCTAATTTAGCCACCTTTACCCCCCGAGGTGGAGGCGGGGGAATGTTGACATTTAGAGTTATCCCTGGGGGAAGAGAATGCTGGAGAAGAAACTCGGCTATGAAGCGTCCTACCTGAGCTCCAAATTCAAAATGAAGCTTCCCTGTTTCATCCGGATAAAGAGATAGAGCGGCCGAGGGGATTTGCAGAAAAGTTCCCTGAAGAGCTCCGGCCACAGTTCCGGAATAAGCAATATCTTGTTGGCCGACATTAGGACCATGATTTAATCCCGAAAGGAGAATGTCCGGCAACCGGGGGAGCAGGAGCTGACAAGCCATATAAACGCAATCAGCGGGGGTTCCTTCAACGGCTACCGTGTGAGAATCAATGTTGTGAATCCGTAAGGGATGGTGGAGAGTTAAAGCTAGAGAAGTAGCACTTGTTTCTTGATATGGAGCAATTATGAAAACTTCGCCTAGATCCTGGAGTTGCTGGGCCAGGGTCCGAATACCTCGAGCGAAGAAACCGTCGTCATTAGTTAATAAAATAAGGGGTTTATTTGAATGCTCAGTCATTGTTCAAATTGAAGCTCACTTAAAATTTAAATGAATCAAACATTTTAACATTATTCCTGTTGGGAGGAAAGAGCCCGAATCAAATCATCTAAAATCTACCTGAGAGGTAATCATCTTGTCATTTAAAAATCTAACCGAAGGTAGACATGAAGGTCGAGAGTAAATATAACCTAACCTTATTAGGAAGGAGGTTAGGCCTTGAACAAGGAGTTTCGGATGAAGTATTTAGAGAGGGCATATCAGCGTTATACAAGAATGGTGTCAGACACCTAAAACAGACACCTACAAGTACGGTGTGTCATATAATTCTTGGGTGTCAGACACTCACAAGTATCACAAGTAATGTGTCGCCTAATTTTTGGGTGTCTGACACCCTACCCATATACAAGGTGACACCCTATACCTGTGAGACCCAAAATGTGGGCGTGTTAGAGAGTGAGCAAAAAGGCACCGTAGAGTTACCAATTGGGCTTGGTGAAAGACACTGGGTTAAATCTCTGGCTTTATATTCGCCTCTATTTTTAATGGACGAGGCCTTCATCTTTTAGGTCTTCATCTTTCCCCTTTGACCTGAAGTTGAGGTAAGTTTACTGAAGGAATTGTTGGTTGATTTGAAAATTAATTTTTTTCTTTTATCCTGGCACTGGTTTGGCCAGTAATGGCTCAGGTGAGAACCGCTAAGATTTACGGGCGGGGGCTGGAGACCCACAGCAATCTACTGCCTAGGGTAATCGTTATCTTGGTGATTATCATATTGGATAAAACGAAGCTCTAAAGGGGAGGGAGTTTCAAGATTTGCCTGTGGGAAAGGCACAAGGACTTTTTTAATTAAAGGTGAAAGGTTAAGACCAGACCTAGCTCTAATTGGCTGCTCTCGATTTTTAGCCTGTTTGTATTTAGGCTAAAAGATTTATGAAAGGCAAAGCATTAATCCTCAATTTCGACCAGGAAATCAGTTCGACAGACAGCTCAATTATTCCAAAAATAACAATATTTCCGCCATTAAATTTAGATAAAAAGCGACAAAATAATAAATAAAATTATAAATGACAACTTCAATTAAATTGCTTTTCCGCACACTCGAACAGTCTTTATCGGGGGAGGTTTTAAGAGTATTTTCTCCTGACTAAGGGGGCAAGAAAGTAATTAATTGACAGTTGCGGTGAATTTGATTATGTATAGGACCAAAGAGAGGAGGGGATGAGTGAGAGAAGAATAGTTACTTCCTGGAAAGAAATTGCAGCTTATTTGAAAATTAGAGTCCGCACGGCTCAGAGGTGGGAGAAGGAATTAGGTTTGCCTGTCCACCGAATAAACGAGTTGGATAAGGCTTATGTCTTTGCTTATACTGATGAACTGGATAAATGGTTTGAAAAAAGAATTCGCTCCCGCAATATTTTCAAAAAATTTTATGGAACTAAAAAGCCTCTCGCCGTAATTGGATTTTCTTCTATATTCCTAGTTATTATCATTTTTGCTCTGATTGTCTTTATTTTCTTGCCTGGCCACGAAAATCTAATTCCAGCAGATTTTGAAGTGAAGAATTCGCGTTTAATTATTTATAATTCTACCGGCCAGGAACTGTGGACTCATGAATTAAAAGAGAGTTTGGACTATTCAGCCTATAAAAGGAAAGAATTGCCGGCCAGTGGTCTTTCCTCTAAGGCAAATCTGAATGTTTATTTTAAAGATATTGATCAGGATAAGAAGATAAATGTTATCTTTGGCGTTCAAACAAAGAATGAATCAGGAGAAAAAGTTCTGTGTTTTGATGAACGAGGGAAAGTAATCTGGTCCTTTATCCCCGGACGAGCTGTTCGGTTTGGGGATTATTTGATTTCAGAAGATTTCTGTGTCCGTTTACTCAGAGTAGTTGACCTTAATCAAGATGGTTATTTAGAGACGGTGATCATTGCCTGTCATAAAGTCCATTTTCCCAGCCGGGTGGTAGTTTTGGATTTTCAAGGGAAGATAATGGGTGAATATTGGAATATTGGCCATTTGAATTGTGTGGAGATTGCTGATTTGGATAATGATGGTTTTCAGGAAATTATTCTCGGGGGAGTCAATAATAGCTATCGGAAAGCCTGTTTGCTTGTTTTGGATATAAGAAAGATGAGTGGCTGTTCCCCCAGAAATAATGATCCCCGGTTTTCCTGTTCTGAATTGGGGCGGGGCACAGAAAAATATTATCTTTTAATTCCTCCTAATAAATTGGGGCGATTATTCTATTTGTACGAGACCGTAGATTCAATCGATTTGTTTAAAAATAATAGGTTGCAGATTTGCACTAACTTCTCCCGGATTATTTATGAATTTAACTACCTTTTGGAAACTACCTATGTTTATTTTGGAGATGAATTTATTTTCAAATATGAACAATTGCGGCAAGAAGGAAAAATAAAAGAACCCCTTGCTTCTTTGGACACCAAAAAATTATTGAACAACGTTCTTTACTGGGACGGAGAAAAATGGCAGAAGAAGGCCACTCCGAATAAATATTGGTTCAGCAGAGAAGCTTCTTGAAAAGGCAGTAGGAAAGGCCGATTTTGGGTGAAGAAAGTTAAATTTGGAAGAAGGCAGAGCTGTTCCTTTTGGAGTTAAACCCAGATGGGAAAGGTCTTGAAAGTTAAGTAAAACATGGCTTTCTTTACGTGAGTAGAAAAAAATATGAAAGTAAGTATTTCTGTTGTTTTGAAAACAAATGTGGTCCAAAAGGTAAAGTGATTTTAATAGGAATGTTATTCAGAAAGGATGCCCATCGCCTCATCGCCATTTTGAGTGGTAAGGAAGTGTTTTTGACTCTAATTTAGCCTCAATTAGGAAGGAAATTTGTTAAGAGATACCTTCTCTTTCGCTTTCTTTCAGGGAAATTTCCTCGAGAAATAAAAATAAATCTGGTCGGGACGGGCGGATTTGAA